>JAKAWN010000124.1 GCA_021827245.1 Acidobacteriota bacterium
CAGGGGACGGAGATGGTGATGCCGGGCGATAATGTGAGCATGGAAATCGAGCTGATTACGCCGATCGCCATGGAGAAGGGGCTGCGGTTCGCCATCCGCGAGGGCGGCCACACGGTCGGCGCCGGCTCCGTAACCGAGGTCGTTCAATAAGAGCAAGGGGGAGGCGGCAATGGATATATCGGTACATGGTTTCCGGACTGGGCATACCGATTGGGAGGCAGTTAGAGACGTGCCTCGAGAGCAACTACCCCCTCTTAGTCCCGAACAGCGTGAGGTTGCAAGAAAATTGCATATTTCCGAGGAGGACTACGCACGGAGTGCGCTTGCGGCCCAGCTCACAATGAAGAAGTTAATCGCAAAAACTGAGCGCTTCGCTATGTACTTGCTTGGGCGTGTAAAGGAAATGGCTCCGCAGGTATCTATCGAAAGCGTCCTTCTTGATACTTTGGAACACAAATTTGTCGTTTCCCTCAAAGGTGATGGGCAGATCACTCCAGTTCACATTGCAGAAGAAGTCGTTGACGATTATTTCGACAGCGGCTCTGAAGAAATGGGAAAGCGGCTGAACCACATACTAAACCTAGCGGTTCATGCACGGGTTGCATAATGATTGTTGCCCAGCGCACCGTTGCAGTAGTTTTGACCCAGGAAGGCCGGGAAGCGCTTCAGCTCGCAGCTGTGAATCTCCCTGAATCAGCTGCTATGCTGGTCCACGTTCAGGACACGGACGATCTTGGGCTCTGGGTCCGTACACCGAGAGAGGATGGTGAGCATCTGTTGTTAGTTCGATGGGAATTCGTTCTCTCAATTGATTTCCCTATTGGGGGGACAAGAACTATTGGTTTAAAGGTTTAGCAATGCGTGATATCATTACACTACAGTGCAACGACTGCAAGAATCGCAATTACACGACAACCAAGAACAAGAAGAAGCACGCAGATCGTTTGGAAATTAAGAGGTTTTGCCCGACGTGCCGCCATCATACGGCCCATCGGGAGGTGAAGTAGGCAGCTGTGAGCGGGCTATCATCGAGGGCAGCCAGGCATCAGGGCCGCTCCTGAGGAAACGCAAGCCGTGGAAAGTCAAAAGCTATCATTGAGAGCCCGGTCGCTACTGTTCTGTCTGCACGCTGCCCACTGCCTGCCGAATCCCGAAGGGGCGTCAGATCAACGGCTAATCTGCCGGTCTCCAAAACCGGTCATGGGGGTTCGAATCCCTCCGCCCCTGCCATTCAAATGGCATGATGCCTTGACGGGCGGATAACAAGAACTGGGAGTGAGCAAAGAAACAAAATGGCCGGCGAATTAACAATCAACAAAGACCTGCTTGGGAGAGTCAAAGGGTACGTCAGCGATGTGCGCGCGGAGATGAAGCGGGTCACATGGCCCGGCAAGCAGGAAGTGTACAGCACGACGGTGATGGTGATTATCACCACTTTCCTGTTCGGATTTTACTTCATGATCTGCGACGAGGCTTTCTCGCGTCTGGTTTCCTACGTCTTGAACTGGGGCAAGTCGCTGTAAGGATTGAACTGTGGCAACCCTTAACATGGAAAAAAACTGGTACATCATCCACACGTATTCAGGGTTTGAGAGGAAGGTGGCGGAATCGCTGAAGAGCCGGATCGCCGCGGAGAACCTTTCGGACAAGTTTGGCGAGATCATGGTGCCGACTGAAGACGTCATCGAGATCAGGCAGGGCAAAAAGGTGGTAACACCGAAGCTTTTTTATCCTGGCTATGTGCTGGTCGAGATGGAGATGAATGACGTCACCTGGCACGTGGTCCGGTCGACGCCGCGGGTGACAGGATTTGTCGGCTCGGGGACCACGCCCACTCCTTTGTCCCTGGAGGAAGTTGACCGGATTGTCCATAAGGTTGAGGTGGCGGCGGAAAATCCCAAGCCAAAGCTTGAATTTGAAAGGGGCGAAAGCGTCAAGATTACCGACGGGCCGTTTAAGGACTTCACCGGCGCCGTCGAAGAAATCAACGCTGACCGCTCGACGCTGCGCGTAATGGTGACCATCTTCGGGCGTGCAACGCCTGTGGAACTGGATTTCTATCAAGTCGAAAAGGTGTAGAGGCCATGGCAAAAAGAGTGATCGCAATGGTGAAGCTGCAAATAGCGGCGGGGAAGGCGACCCCTGCGCCTCCCGTGGGGCCGGCGCTCGGCCAGCACGGCGTGAATATTATGGATTTCTGCAAGGCGTTCAACGCCAAGACTTCGGCTAAAGACCAGGAAGGGCTCATCATTCCTGTGGTGCTTACGGTCTATCACGATCGGACTTTCAGCTTTGTTACAAAAACCCCTCCGGCGTCAATCCTTCTGAAGCGGGCGGCGGGCATTGCCAAGGGTTCAGGAGAACCCAACAAGAACAAAGTGGGAACCGTTACCGAAAAGCAGGTAGAAGAGATTGCCAAACAGAAGCAGCCCGATCTGAACGCCCGCGACCTGGCGGCGGCCATCGCCACAGTCAAGGGCACGGCTCGCAGTATGGGCCTCGAGATTGTCGCCTGAAGCAAAGGTTTTCTGAACTCAGCAATAACAGGGAGGAAGAAAAAGGTGGGGAAAAAATACGAAGCCAGCAAGAAAATGGTGGACAAGCCCGCCTATGCGCTTCCAGAAGCAATGCCATTGGTGAAGAAGGCGGCATTTGCCAAGTTTGATGAATCGGTTGAAGTGGCGATGCGCCTGGGGGTCGATCCGAAGCATGCCGACCAGATGGTTCGCGGGACGGTCGTTCTGCCCCATGGGCTCGGCAAGACAACCCGGGTGGTTGTGATCGCGTCCGGGGAGAAAATCCGCGAGGCGCGCGAGGCCGGAGCGGACGAAGTGGGTGCTGAAGACGTGGTCCAGAAAATCCAGGGCGGCTGGATGGAATTTGATGCGGTTGTGGCAACGCCCGATATGATGAAATCCGTAGGCCGGCTGGGAAAAATCCTCGGTCCGCGGGGAATGATGCCCAATCCCAAAACCGGCACTGTTACTATGGATGTGGCGAAGGCGGTGCAGGAACTCAAGGCCGGGAAGGTGGAATTCCGCGTCGACAAAACCGGCATTATCCACTGCGCCGTCGGGAAGGTCTCATTTGACGCCGACAAGCTCGCTGACAATGCCAGAGCCCTGATTACAAGCGTCATCAGGGCAAAGCCGGCATCAGCGAAAGGCCACTACGTGCGCGACATCACGGTTTCATCGACGATGGGCCCCGGCATCCCAATCGAACTCGCCTCTGTGGATGCCGTCTGACAGGGATTAAACTTCGCCAAGAGGGTGCAATGAAGCGGGAAGAAAAACATCAAAAGGCACAAGAACTGCACGAAGAGCTGAAAAAGGCCCGTACGGTCTTTCTCTCAGGATTTGAAGGGTTAACGGTTGCGCAGGATACGGAGCTTCGCCGGCAGATTGCAGAAACCGGCGCTCGCTACAAGGTGGTGAAAAACAGCCTGATCGAGAGGGCTGCCGCCGGTACCGATGCCGAACCGGCAGCCCAGAAACTTCGCGGGACCACTTCCCTCGCCTATACAGAGACTGACCCTGTTGCCCTGGCTAAAGTTTTGGTTGATTACGCGAAGGAGAACCCGGCTCTTGTTTTTAAGACCGGGATGGTGGAGGGCCGGGTCGTATCGATGGCCGAGCTGGAGTCGATTGCCGCCCTTCCATCACGCGAAGCGCTGCTCGCCAAGGCTCTCTTTGTGATCAAGTCCCCCGGGCAACAACTCGCGGTCACTCTCTCAGGAGTTGCCCGTAATCTTGCGCGCGTGATTCAACAGGCAGTGAAGGAGGGTAAGTTTAAGGCATCCGGTAACAATTAGATCCGGCAAAGAAGATTTTTCATTTCGCCGAATCGAAAGCAAGCCAGGATATTTCAGGAGGAAAAACGATACGATGTCCGAAGCAATTGATAAAATTGTCGAACAAATCAAAGGACTGACGCTGCTCGAGGCCTCGGAGTTGGTGAAGAAGCTGGAAGAAACGCTGGGAGTCTCTGCTGCTGCGGCAGCCCCAGTAGTCGTGGCTGGGGCGGCAGGAGCCGGGGCCGCCGCCGCGCCTGCGGAAGAAAAGACCGAATTCAGCGTGGTCCTGACTGCCGTCGGCTCAAACAAGATCAATGTTATCAAGGCAGTACGCGAAGTAACCAGCCTCGGTCTCAAGGAAGCCAAGGATCTGGTTGATGGCGCCCCGAAACCGATTAAGGAAGGGGTTTCCAAGGAAGAAGCCGAAAATATCAGAAAAAAGTTTACGGATGCAGGAGCTACCGTTGAAGTAAAATAGTTCCCCCGGGCCAGGGGAACGCGCCGAGTGAGGCCCGCTCGCTGGTTTTTGCCATTGAAAATCCAAAGGACTGATTCTGGCGAATGCAAGGTCTGAGTTTATATTGACCATGGCGAGGGTGCCAGATTGCACACGGAAAGGGTATGGCATCCTTCCGCCCCTCTCATGCATCATAGACAAAGAGTGCATGTGTCTCCATTGATTCGTAGCCCTTTAAAATTAAAGCAAGGAGCATAACGAATGCCAAACGGCGTTAACGGCGTTCTGCCGCGTCGCATTGATTTTTCGAAGATCCCATCCGTCATCCAGATCCCCAATCTTATTGAAGTTCAAAAACGTTCGTACGACCGCTTCCTGCAGATGAACGCGCTTCCTTCTGAACGGGATGATTACGGACTGCAAGCAGTCTTCAATTCCGTCTTCCCTATCACCGACTTCCGCGGTGTCGCTCAACTCGATTTTGTCGACTACTCGATCGGCGACTGGGAGTGCAAATGCGGAAGCCTACGGGGACTGCATCACCTGCGCCGCACCTGTAAGCAGTGCGGATATACGGTGGTGACCGATCCTTTCAAGGCCGGCGAAGTGCTGTGCCAGAAATGCGGTACGTTCAACAAGAACGAGGTCGACTTTTGCCACAAGTGCGGCGATCCGGTAACCCTGCAGCTTAAGTACGATGTTACCGAATGCCAGGAACGCGGCATGACCTTTGCCGCTCCTCTGAAAGTCACTATCCGCCTGACACTTTACGACAAGGAAAGTGAGTCGGGCCCCCGCAACATCCTCGATATCAAGGAACAGGAAGTCTATTTCGGCGAGATTCCGCTGATGACGGACAACGGGACATTTATCATCAACGGAACTGAGCGAGTCATTGTCAGCCAGCTTCACCGCTCGCCGGGAGTTTTCTTCGAGTCGAATGCCTCAAGAAGCTACTTTCTGGGCAAGCTCATCCCCTACCGCGGTTCCTGGGTGGAATTTGAATATGATACCAAGAACATCCTGTACGTCCGCATCGACCGGAAGCGAAAGATTCTGGGAACGATTTTCCTGCGCGCGCTGGGCCTGAAAACCGATGCCGAAATCGTCAAGACCTTTTATCGCGTTGAAGACATCGGCCTGAAAGAGCACAAGCTTTACTGGAAGGTCTCCGAAGGGCTCCTGGGGATGAGGCTTTCGAAGGCAATTGAACATCCCCGGTCGCATGAGACGATCGTGGCCTCCGGAAAGCGGATGACGTCGTCTGTCCTCAAAGAGCTTCAGAAATCTCACATCGCCCAGGTAGAAATTGGCCAGAATGACCTGGAAGGCGCCTGCGCCGCCGACGACATCGTTGATCCCTCGACCGGCGAAATTCTTCTGGAAGCCAACGAGGAGATCACGCCTTCGGTTCTGAACTCAGCCATCGACGCCGGAATCGAGAACATCCAGGTCTTCTTCCCTGAGCGCGACGAAATCGGCCCCGTGGTAAGCCACACGCTGCGCCGCGATTCCATCAAGTCGGTCCAGGAAGCCCTGATTGAGATGTACCGCAAGCTGCGTCCGGGCGATCCCCCCACTCTCGACACGGCGACGGCTCTTTTCACGGGCATGTTCTTTGATCCCCGCAAATACGACTTTTCAAGAGTCGGGCGCCTGAAGTTCAACATCAAGCTGGGGTATTACAGCAAGCTCAAGGTCCGTCTGGACGACAAGGCCACGCAGTTTGAGCTGGAAGATGCCCGAAACCTTCCTGTCTCCAACTTCTACGTGGTGGTCGACGAAGAAAAGATCTATGTCCGGAAGCGCGAGGGCAATGTTTGCACCGAGGTTGAGCGCGGCTGCGAAGGGACCCTGGCCACCGAGCATTCCGAGAACGCGCCCGTGCAACTTCCGCTCGACAAGCGTACCCTCGATCCCGAAGACTTTTATGCGACCATCCGCTACCTCTTGAAACTGCAGAAGAATCCGGGCGGAAAGTTCGAAGTGGACGACATTGATCACCTGGGCAACCGGCGTGTCCGCGCGGTTGGCGAACTGCTCGAAAACCAGTTCCGGTTAGGGCTGGTGCGCATGGAACGGGCGATCAAGGAAAAGATGTCCGTCTACCAGGAAATGTCCACCGCCATGCCGCACGACTTGATCAATGCGAAACCCGTGATGGCGGCCATTCGGGAATTTTTCGGCTCCTCGCAACTATCCCAGTTCATGGACCAGACAAATCCACTTTCGGAAATCACCCACAAGCGACGCCTGTCAGCCCTGGGTCCGGGCGGACTTTCACGCGAACGCGCGGGGTTTGAGGTTCGAGACGTTCACACCACCCACTACGGGCGGATCTGCCCCATTGAAACGCCTGAAGGCCCTAACATCGGTCTCATCTCCTCGCTGTCCTGTTATGCCCGCATCAACGAGTATGGCTTCATTGAGAGCCCCTATCGCAAGGTGCGCGACGGCAGGGTCATAGATTACGTCACCATCACCCACGGCGGCGACGGGCCCTGGAAGGTCGGCGAACACGTCGAGCACGAGGAAGTCGAGAAGTTGAACGATGAACTGCGCTCGAAGAAGCGCAGGGCGGTGGAGTTTGAGCCCTATTCGTTCTACCTGTCGGCCTGGGAGGAAGACAACTACGTGGTCGCGCAGGCGAACGTCCAGATTGATGAGAAAGGGCGCATCGCCAACGAACTGGTCAACGCCCGGCAAACCGGCAACTTCGTGCTGGTCCGGCGCGAAAACGTGGATTACGTCGACGTCAGCCCCAAGCAACTGGTCAGCGTGGCCGCATCCCTGATCCCCTTCCTTGAAAATGACGACGCTAACCGCGCCCTGATGGGCTCCAATATGCAGCGTCAGTCCGTCCCCCTGTTGCGGGCTCAGTCACCGCTGGTCGGCACCGGCATGGAAGAGGTGACGGCACGCGATTCCGGCGCGGTGGTCATCTGCAAACGCGATGGCGTGGTTGACAGCGTTGACAGCGAACGCATCATCGTGCGAGTGGAAGGCGATGGCCAGAGCCAGCACCTCTCGCGCGAAGTCGGCGCGGATATCTATCAGTTGATCAAATTCCGGCGGTCGAACCAGAACACCTGCGTCAATCAGAAGCCGGTTGCGAAGAAAAACCAGCGCGTCAAGGCGGGGCAGGTCCTTGCCGATGGGCCGTGCACTGACCACGGCGAACTCGCTCTCGGCCGCAACATCCTGGTCGCTTTCATGCCCTGGCGCGGGTACAACTTTGAAGACGCCATTTTGGTCAGCGAAAAGCTGGTGAAGGAGGATTCTTACACCTCCATTCACATTGAAGAATTTGAAACCGAGGCGCGCGATACAAAACTGGGACCTGAGGACGTGACTCGCGATATTCCAAACGTTTCCGAAACGCTGCTGCGCGACCTGGATGAGAGCGGCGTCATCCGCATCGGCGCTTACGTAAAGCCGGGAGACATCCTGGTCGGCAAGGTTACGCCCAAAGGCGAAACGCAACTGTCGCCGGAAGAAAAACTGCTGCGGGCTATCTTCGGAGAAAAAGCCGGGGACGTCCGGGACGCTTCCCTCACCTGCCCTCCGGGTATCGAAGGCATCGTGGTCGACGTCAAGATCTTCTCGCGCAAGGGCGCGGAAAAAGACGCGCGCGCCAGGGCCATCGAAGAAGCGGAAGTGGCTCGCATGGAAAAGAACCTCAACGATGAGATTCGAATCCTGAACGACGAGCGCCTGAACCGCCTCTGCGCGCTGCTCGAAGGAGAGAAGCTCCAGATCGATCTCCACGACGAGAAGACCAACAAGCGCCTGCTGGCCAAGGGCGAAGAACTGACGCGGGAAAATCTGGGTAGGCTCTCCGGACGCAACCTCAAGCGCCTGCGAATTGTCAAGAAAGACCCCACGTTGGTGGAGCAGATCGACGAGATCGAGGAAATGACCTCTCGCCAGATCGATATCTTGCGCAAAATCACAGCGGAGAAGGAACAAAAGCTCAAGAAGGGCGATGAACTGCCGCCGGGCGTGATCAAGCTGGTGAAGGTCTACATCGCGATGAAGCGCAAGCTCTCTGTCGGCGACAAGATGGCGGGGCGGCACGGCAACAAGGGAGTTATCGCCCGGATTCTGCCGGAAGAGGACATGCCTTACATGCCGGACGGCACGCCTGTCGAAATCGTTCTGAACCCCCTCGGCGTTCCTTCCCGTATGAATGTGGGGCAGATTCTGGAAACCCACTTGGGGTGGGCGGCAAAAGAACTGGGCGAGAAAGTCCGAAACATGTTTTCAGCCAACGGCCACGCCGCGCACTTCCGCGAAGAATTCAAGACCATGTTCCAGGGAACATCCCTCGCCAGGAAGTTTGACGACGCCAGCGACGATGAGATCCTCGATTTCGCCCATTCCGATCAGACTGGATTGCGCTTTGCGACTCCCGTATTTGACGGAGCAAGCGAAAAGGAAATCAAGAGGTACCTCGGCAGAGCGGGCCTCTCAATTTCCGGAAAGATCACGCTGCGTGACGGAATGACGGGTGAGCCGTTTGAGCAGCCCGTGACGGTCGGCTACATCTACATGCTGAAGCTATCGCACCTGGTTGACGACAAGATTCACGCCCGCTCTATCGGCCCTTACTCGCTGATCACGCAGCAACCGCTCGGTGGAAAGGCGCAGTTCGGCGGCCAGCGTTTCGGCGAAATGGAGGTTTGGGCGCTTGAAGCTTACGGAGCCGCCTGCATCCTCCAGGAACTGCTGACAGCGAAATCCGACGACGTTTACGGACGCGCCAAGATTTACGAAGCCATTGTCAAAGGTGAGGCTGCTATCGAGCCCGGCGTTCCTGAGTCGTTCAACGTGCTCGTGCGTGAACTGCAAAGCCTCTGCCTGGACGTTGAATTGATCAAGAAGCCAAAGGAATTGCAGCCGCCACCCGTGGCTGCGGAATAGTTTTATCCGGCACAGTGATACCGCAAGCGGTGGATCACGCCGGCCAATAGAAGTAGCAACAAATTCTTCTCGCTTGAGAAGGAGGGAAAATTGTTTCGAAGCAGCCCTTATGACCGAGTCAGTCTTATTGGAGAATTTGATGCCATTCGCATCAGCCTGGCATCCCCTGAAAAAATCCGCTCATGGTCCCACGGCGAGGTAACTAAGCCGGAAACGATTAACTACCGAACCTTCAAGCCCGAACGCGACGGCTTGTTCTGCGCAAGGATTTTTGGCCCTGTCACGGACTGGGAGTGCCTGTGCGGCAAATACAAGCGGATGAAGCATCGCGGAGTGATTTGCGACAAATGCGGCGTGGAAGTCACACTTTCCAAGGTGCGGCGCGAACGCCTGGGGCATATTGAACTGGCCGCCCCCTGTTCCCACGTCTGGTTCTTTAAAGGCCTTCCCAGCCGCATCGGCCACCTCCTGGACCTGTCGCTGCGTGACCTCGAAAAAATCCTCTACTTCGAAGCCTATGTCGTGGTCGATCCCGGCGAAGCTCCGGTCAAGGAAATGGAAGTCCTTACGGAAGAGCGGTACCGGGAACTGCAGCAGGAATACGCCGGCAAGTTCAGGGCCGGCATGGGCGCGGAAGCCATCAAGGAACTCCTCAAACAGGTGGATATTGAAACGCTCGCGGTGGAGTTGCGCGAGAAGATGAAGACCGATCCCTCCCAGCAGAAACGGATCAAGTATGCGAAACGGCTGAAAGTGGTGGAGGCATTCCGCAAATCCGGGAACAAGCCCGAGTGGATGATCCTCGATGTGATTCCGGTGATTCCTCCGGAGTTGCGGCCGCTCGTGCCGCTCGACGGCGGACGTTTCGCCACCTCCGATCTGAATGACCTTTATCGCCGCGTCATCAACCGGAACAACCGGCTGAAGAAACTGATGGAACTCCACGCGCCTGATGTGATCGTCCGCAATGAGAAGCGCATGCTGCAGGAGGCCGTGGATGCCCTGTTTGATAACGGCCGGCGCGGCCGTGTTCTGCGTGGCGCAAACAACCGTCCCCTGAAATCGCTTTCGGACACCCTGAAAGGGAAGCAGGGACGCTTCCGCCAGAATCTGCTTGGCAAGCGCGTCGATTACTCCGGGCGCTCCGTCATCGTCGTGGGACCCGACCTCAAGCTGCACCAGTGCGGCCTGCCGAAGAAAATGGCCCTCGAACTGTTCAAGCCATTCATCTATCATCGCCTTGAGCAGTCCGGCCACTGCACCACCATCAAGGCTGCAAAAGAACTAGTGGAACGGCAGGAGCCCGTTGTGTGGGACATTCTGGAAGAGGTCATCAAGGACCACCCCGTCCTGCTGAACCGCGCTCCAACGCTGCACCGCCTGGGCATTCAGGCTTTTGAGCCCGTTCTGGTTGAAGGCAAGGCCATCAAGATCCATCCTCTGGTCTGCACCGCCTTTAACGCCGACTTCGATGGCGACCAGATGGCCGTCCACATCCCGCTTTCGCCGGAAGCCCAGATCGAAGCTTCCGTGCTGATGCTGGCGTCCAACAACATTCTGTCGCCGGCCAACGGCCAGCCGCTGGCCACTCCGACCCAGGACATCGTGCTGGGCGTCTATTACCTGACCAAGGAGCAAAAAGGCGCCAAGGGCGAAGGGCGCACGTTTGCCAGCTCGGAGGAAGTGCTGCTGGCGCTCGAAGCCGGAGAAGTTGAAACCCGGACCCCCATCCGGCTTCGCTACACGGGCCGGGTGATTGATCTGACGACGGCCTATGACGACCAGGATGTTCTGCACACAGAGCCAATTACTCTGAAGCATCAGTTCGTCAATACGACGGTGGGACGGGTCATCTTCAACGACCACCTGCCTCCGGAGATGCCCTTCATCAACGGGACCCTTCGCAAGAAGGGATTGGGCGCGGTCGTCAATTATTGCTACCTCCGCTTCGGCCTTGAAACGGCTGTTGGCCTGCTGGACAAGGTCAAGGGGCTCGGATTTCTTTACGCAACCAAGTCGGGAATGTCACTCGGCATTGACGATCTGGTTGTCCCCTCGAACAAAGCCGATCTTGTCCGCGCGGCCCAGAAAGAAGTGATTGAGGTTGAAAAACAGTATCAGGAAGGCGCAATCACCCACGGCGAACGCTACAACAAGGTGATCGCCATCTGGTCAAACGTCACCGATCGCGTTGCCGATGAAATGTTCCAGACCATGGAAACCCAGGACACGACCGGCGCGCTCAACCCTGTGTACGTCATGGCTGATTCCGGAGCGCGAGGCTCCAAGCAGCAGATTCGCCAGTTGTCGGGGATGCGCGGCCTGATGGCAAAGCCTTCAGGCGAAATTATCGAGACCCCCATTACCGCCAATTTCCGCGAAGGCCTGAACGTGTTGCAGTACTTCATCTCCACCCACGGCGCTCGAAAGGGTCTGGCCGACACCGCCTTGAAGACGGCTGACTCCGGGTACTTGACTCGCCGTCTGGTTGATGTGGCTCAGGACGTCATCGTCTCCGAATTCGACTGCGGAACGGTGGATGGCCTCTACGTGGAGTCCATTGTGGAAGCCGGCGAGGTCGTGGAACCTCTCCGCGACCGCATTGTTGGCCGCGTCTCTTTGGAACAGATCAAGGATTACGAGGGCAACGTGATCGTTGATTTCAACCAGGAGATCAACGAGGATCTGGCGGCGGCCATCCAGGCAGCCGGCATCGAGCGCGTCAAGATTCGTTCAGTCCTTACCTGCGAGTCGCGGCGCGGCGCCTGCGTGCGCTGTTACGGACGCAACCTGGCGACGGGGCGCCTGGTCGAAATCGGCGAAGCGGTAGGCGTGATTGCCGCACAGTCCATCGGTGAGCCCGGAACCCAGCTCACCATGCGCACTTTCCACATCGGAGGCACCGCAAGCCGAATCTCCGAGCAATCGACTTTGGAAGCCAAGAATAATGGCTTCCTGAAGTTCCAGAACATTCAGGCCGTTACGAATCGCGACGGGCACTTCGTGGTCATGAACCGGAACGGAGCGATCGTGATTGCCGATGAGAAAGGCCGCGAACGCGAGCGCTACTCCGTCGTTTATGGCGCCAAGATTCGCTATGCAAACGGCGCTGCCGTGAAGGTCGGCGATGTCGTCGTAGAATGGGATCCTTACACGTTTTCGATTTTGACCGAAGTCACCGGCGAGGTTCACTTCAAGGATATGGAGCCGGGAATCACGCTTCAGGAGCAAGTGGATGAAGTCACCGGCCTCTCGCAGCTAGTGGTCAAGGATTCACCCGATGAGAAATTGCAGCCACAACTGGTGATCAGGCCTGATGGCAAGGGCGCTTCCAAGGGCAGCAAGAAGTACTTGATGCCCTCGCGGGCCCACCTGATGGTCCAGGATGGTGACACGGTCCAGGCAGGCGACGTGCTAGCCAAAATCCCGCGTGAAACCACCAAGACCAAGGACATCACCGGCGGTCTGCCGCGCGTGCAGGAACTGTTCGAAGCCCGCAAGCCGCACGAACCGGCTGTCATTACGGAAATCGATGGCGTTGTCCGTTACGGGGATATCGTCAAAGGCCAGCGCAAGGTCATCGTTATCCCCGAGCGTGGCGAAACGAAGGAGTACCTGCTCCCGCGGGGCGTTCACATTTCCGTGCAGGAGGGCGAGCGCGTCCATGCAGGTGAGCCGCTGATGGATGGCCCGAGAAACCCGCACGACATTCTGGCAGTGCTCGGCGAAAAGGAGCTGCAGAAATACCTTGTCGACGAGATTCAGGAAGTCTATCGCCTGCAGGGCGTCAATATTAACGACAAACACATCGAAGTGATCGTTCGCCAGATGATGCGCTGGATCAAAGTGGAGGATCCCGGCGACACGGAATTCCTGCTGGACGAGCAGGTGGACAAGTTCCGGTTCCGCGATGAGAACGAACGGGCCAAAGCACAAGGCGGAAAGCCCGCAACCGGCCGCTCGCTGCTGCTCGGCATCACCAAGGCGTCGCTGGCAACGGAATCGTTCATCTCGGCGGCGTCCTTCCAGGAAACCACTCGCGTGCTCACTGAGGCATCGATTCGTGGCGCTGTCGATCACCTGCGCGGCCTCAAAGAGAACGTCATCATGGGCCGCCTGATCCCGGCAGGAACAGGGCTCGAACGTTACCGGAGCTTCCGGCTGCTGACTGAAACCGAGGTTCCTGAGGCCGAGCTTGAGGTCACCGAGGGCGTGCCCGAAGAAGCAATCCCGCCTTCACCCGGGGTTGCAGCCGAGCTGATGGACGAAGACGAAGCTCGGCCGACTCAATAATCCAGCAAGGGGGCCGGCGGCCAGAGAGATTGCTTCACGCAGCGAACATTCCTCTGGTGGCTGGCCCTTTTTACCTGGCTTATGCGCTTTTCCTGCTTCAAGTGCGGCGAAGTTGTTGAGGCAACGGAACGCGTTGGAACCCGCGATACGTGTCCGCGCTGCGACGCCGACATGCACTGCTGCCGCAACTGCCGGTTCTACGATCCCGGAAAGCACAACCAGTGCGCTGAAATTCAGGCAGAATGGGTTCGTGACAAAGAAGCCTCCAACTACTGCGATTATTTCCAGCCTAATCCTGTCCTCATGGCCCGCGGCCCCGATTCCGGCAAGAGCGATGACGCAAGGAAGCGCTTCGATTCCCTCTTCAAGAACTCGTGACAGAACTGTAGATTCAGGATTCCAGATTCCAGCCTGCCGCGAAGGGTAAACGGTCAATACGACCGTTTCGAACAGATACCCGTGTGGTAGGCAAGCATCGAACTGGTGGCGCAAGTTTGCGCCTTCACCAGCGTAACAGCCCTCAGCAAGCAACACAGCCACCATGACAAGATCGAGATTGCGACAGTATCCATCTCGAACAATATTGCTGAAGGATTTGAAAGAGGAACCAATCAGGAATTGCTCGCCTTATTGTATAACACATGCGGGGCATCACGGAGTTACCGCGTGCTCCGTGGGCTCGATTTGGGGCCGATCGGTATATGCCCTCAACCGCTGGGAACCAAATAGCTGACACCGGTTAGTACCTTTGAGGTTGAATTCTGGGATTTCCTGGCAGGATATTTTTGAGCACCTCGGATTCAGCCAGTGTTTATGAGGCGTTGAGAGCATTCTGGAAATGATCCAACTTTCCCGTTTGGTTCCGGCTATGCCGGGTTAGGTAGTTTGGCGTATACTTTTCGCGTCGCTCAGGGGAAACTTGTTTCTTCGCGATTTCCGCACCCCACAAGGCCATGGACGTCATCTCGTTTCACACTTGCCAGTCGGGGAGGCGCATATGAAGCGTCGCCTCATCCGCTGGCTGGGCTACTTCGATTCGGCAAGGACCATTCATGCCATTGTCATAGCCGGACTCGCAGTAAGGCTGGCTGAGATCGCTGCATTTTCCCGTCTCGGGTTGCGCGGGGACGACACGATCTATGACGGGTTCGCCCGCGCTCTGCTACACCACGGGACACTTGATCCGCTGGGCCCGCCAGGGGTGGCATTTTATCTGGAATTCTTTTACAGAATTTTCGGTGCGAGCACCGACGTGGCAAGAATCTGCATTTTGCTCTTCTACCCTGCGTTTGCCTACCTTCTCTACGCCCTGATTAAAAGGCTCTCGAATCGGAAAGCTGCCAACCTCATGGTTTTGTTCTTTTCCTTGTCCCCCAGTTATCTGTTCCTTTCCATCGAGCCAATCACCGAGATGCCCGCAACTGTCTTGCTGCTTGTCGCGACAGGATTGTTGCTGAGGCTATCGCGGCGGGCTACATGGGGCGACCTGACCCTCCTGGGAGCTGACCTCGGATTCTTAACGCTAACTCGGCCAAGTTGCATGCTGCTGGTCATCGCTGTCCCAATCTACCTGTGGGTAAGGACGCGTCGGCCCTGGTTTTCGGTCATGCCACTCCTTCTCGCGGGATTGCTGGTCGGATTGTGGATCGTTCGGCTGTACCAAAGGACCGGCCACTTCCTCATGATCAATTACTCGAGCACCCAAAACGTTTTCCTTGGCAACAATCGCTATACGCCGCTTTACGCGACGTGGTGGTTTGCGTCGCACACCGAAGGCGAACTTGGCGTGCCCGAGGGATTCGTCAAGATGTACCGGAAAATCCTCCATCAGCCGTGGTTCGTTCAAAACACGCTTTATCGGCAAATCGCGGTGCGATCAATCCTATCCCGCCCTGATCTTTTTCTGGTTCGCACCTTCAGCCGCCTCAGGGTCTATTTCGCATTTGACAGTTACCTTGGGTCGCTGCTACTCAACCGATACGACCAGAGCAGGGTGCTGGCGTTCCTGGCTATTGCCGGAGACGCCTTTTTTTACTGCACGGTCATGCTTCTGGCCATCCTGTTCCTGTTCACCTTGACGAAGGAATCCGAAAGGGCGAAGCCAGCGCTCATGATCACCGGCATTTCGGTCCTTTATGCAGTGCCTTACTGGCTCTCTGTGTCGCACCCCATCTATCATTTTCCTGTCATCCCCCTGTTCGGAATTCTCGGAGCCATGCTCCTCGGCGATCTGATGGAACGGCCGGTCAGGCTGGTGCTGCAGCCACTTTATTCCTCGGCCACGAGGCGCCGATGGCTGGCCGTGTCGCTGGTAGTGTTTGCCTATATCCAGGTGGAGTTCGCCCGTTTTATGTACATCTATTCAAACCATTGACCCGGCCGGAAGTTGGGCTCGAGTCGGAATGAAACGAGACGTCACGCGTTTTCCAGTTTGGAATTCTCCACCAACACACTCTTGGACACCTGCAACTGCGGGCGCGCATTAGCGGAGGACCCCGCTTGTAGCGTCGGGCTTCAAGCCGGCAAGGTTACAGGACCCGGGCCTTAAGGCTGACGCTACAAGAACTTGGTTCTAGCCGAAATTCAGGAGAGATCGAACCCGCCGGTTTTCTCAAAGGCATCGGCCACCTTCAGCAGCCGCGCCTCGT
>JAKAWN010000125.1 GCA_021827245.1 Acidobacteriota bacterium
AGGAAGCTTCTTCTAACCCCCACCTTCATTCTGGCAATTAACTATCGTAGCGAACTTGATCCGGGAACGCAAGCAGTATTTTTCGCCGCTATAAGTTTTTCTTTCAGAGCCAGAAATACTCGCTTCGCCTTTTCCCTTAATTTAATTATACCACCACCCACGCGTCGCAACACCTCAACCGCACCCGGTAACCGCGAGCGTGTTGCTTCCGTTGCAGGACGAGCTCCACTTCAGAGCAGCCGGTCGTATTCGGCATGCGACCCGATCCAGAACCACACGACGGTCGAGCCTTCCATCACACCCAAGGCGCGGTAGCCAAGGCCAACTCGGACAGACCAGGTATTACTCTGCTCGTCGACCCTCTTGAACCGAAGGCTCGGGTGCCGGGGATTTTCCCGGAAAAGAAGGTAGGCCTCCTTCGCCTGCCGCCGGACCTCCTCGGGCAAACTTGCGTAGGCCTCACGGAACCGTCGCGTGGTACGGGACTCGATCAAAGGAGATCGTCCAGCGGGCGAGTCTTTCCCTCGCGATGCTCCGCGAGCGCTTCGGCGGCCAGACGGCGCAGCTTGTCGCCGTCGGCGGCAAAGCGTTTCGCCCAGGCAGCCTCGTCTTCAAGTTCGGCCAGAATCTGCCCGGCAATCGCGTCTTGCTCCTCCTGCGGCAGGCTGGAAATCTTCTTGAGCGCCTTTTCAAGCAGCTTGGTCATGACCTCAATCTAGCAGACGCTTCCCCCGCCCGCAACATCGTCCCCCAGTGGCCGCGATTGATTCGTGTTCTAAATCAACCGCCGGGTGGCGCATACATCGCGGTTTTTGCGATGTGTGCGATTCCTGGGCATGGGCTGGCATTCAGGGAAGATGATCCATGGCCAACAGGGATGAATCCCCAAGGTAATAGAACCGGAAGCTCGACCATGGCCACTGATCGGCGGAACTGGCCAGTCCGCGTTTCACCGGGTTGGCATGCATATAGTCCGGCTTTTCCAGGTGCTTCTTCTCGCTCCACACGTTTAGGTCGTAAAATCGCCGCTGCCAGACGCGATGCGTGGAGGGGCGGTGAACGGTTTCGGGCAAAGCAAGCTTTCCCAGCATTCGGGCGCACCAGGGATGGTTGGCATTCTGGCGCAAACGCGATAAAAGATACTTTGCGGTGCGCTCCTTGAGGCTCTGAACGATCTGCGAAGGATTGGTCTCCGCACACGGCCACAGGAGCAGGTGAAAATGGTCGGGCATCAGAACCCATCCGAGCAGGTGGAAAATCTGCTGTTGCGGAAGCTCGCCGAGGGTCTGAACATAATGGGATCGCAATCGTCGGAGTCAAACAGGCGGGCGCGCCGGAAGGTGCTGGCGGTGATGAATTGGCGGTGATTCAATCCGTAGTAGTGGCGCTGCCGAGGCATGGTGGTATTCTGCAGCCCTGAGATCGCACACATCGCAAAAAACGCGATGTATGCGCCACCCGCGTCGGTTAATGCTGTTCTGGAAGCTCTAGCTTTCGCAGGGCCAACGTTTCCATCAGGCTTTCCTGCGACTCAAATAATGAAAATGCGTTCAGGTTGTAGCCGTCAAGCAACTTCAAGACCTCCCGTCGCTCTGTCCACGGAATGTCGAACTTCCAAAGTAGATCCTGATGGGTGCTGCCACGCCCAAAAGCATCCTCATGACTGGTAAAGCGCCACTCATTGTGTTGGCCATCGCTGAACGTCGCACAAATGGTGTAATCACTCTGCTGCAGGAAATGCCTTCGATGAGTTCTGACGTATGGTCCCACCCTCCGAATCCAAGGCTGCGTATTGGACGTGAGCTTGGACTCGGGTAATTCCAAGAATGCGTAGATAGACACTTGGTCCTCGTGCGGCTTGACGGCTGACCGGAAGGCGAAGAAAGCTGCGATGTACGGAGAACGTGTCCAGTCCAAAAGAGGCGACGGAAAACCGTGGTGCCGCAGGTGGACCATATAACCGTAAGCGGCGGGCTCGGGAAATTTCCGTTCCGCCCAGGCGTCAAAGTCCTGAAGCAATTTCTCCACCTCGGGTGGGGCTGCGATTTCCCAGGTGATTCCGGTAAAAGTTTCAATCTCCGGCTTGAGTGGAAAGATCAGCCTGTAATAGTCGCTGATGCGCATCCTCCCGCACCCGGCTCGCTCGAGGGTCGTCGCAAGCGGCCAAGTGGAGTCGCCGAGACCCCTGAACAGGAACTCCGCCGCCTGCCCCGCGTCCTCTTGAACCTTCTGCAAGCGCTGTTCAAACGTCGCCCAGTCTTGTACCTGGATCACGTGCACTTATATCTCCTAGGGTTCGCTCTATCACGGCAGAACCGCCGCCTTAAAAAAGTCTTCTGCCATCTTGGGATTAAGGGTTTTGAGCTCCTCATAAACCTTGATGACCCCCGTCTGCTGGCCCAAGGCGCGGTACGAAATGCCCAAATCAAACCAGGCCGATGCATCGCTGGGCATCAAGCTGACCGCCCGCCGTTCGGCTTCGGCCGCCTTGTCGAACTGCCCAATGTTGCCATATGCAATGCCCAGCCGGAACCACGCGAACTCCTCATCCGGTTTCAGCCGCAAGGCTTCCTGCTCAGCGCTGATCGCCTTCCCGTGCCGCCCGAGGTCGTCGTAAACGAGGCCGAGCATGGCCCATGTGCCTGCGTCGTCTGGTTTCAGCCGCAAGGCTTGTTGCTCGGCGTCCGCCGCCTTGTCGTACTGCTTAAGCTGGTCGTAAGCGAGACCTAAGCCGGTCCATGCGACCTCATCATTTGACTTCAGCCGCAAAGCTTCTTGAAAGAAACTGACTGCTTTCTCAAGCTGTCCGAGGTGGCCGTAGGCAAGGCCCAAGCCGACCACGGCATCTTCGAGGCCTGGCCTCAGATTCAGGGCTTCCTGGTAAGCGCGCGCGGCCTCTTCGTACTTGCCATTTTGTTCGAGTGTCCATCCCACCTCGAGCCACGCGAGCGCTTGGAACTCGGGACTGTCTTGGTTGCCGGTGGGCGACGCCCTGGGCAGACGGTTATTTAGCGCGAGTGTCCACTCAGCGGGCAGGGCGAAGTTCAGGCTCTGGCCTTCCTTCAGGTAAAATGTCGTGATGCCGACAAGCCGCCCATCGGCATCGAACAGCCCGCCGCCGCTTGAGCCGGGCGAGATGGCGGCGGACGTTTGAATAACGAGGCTCTTGTCAAAATCGCGCAGGCCGGAAATAAGGCCTTCGGAAATCGTCAGTTCCAAACCTTCCGGCGCGCCGATGGCATAGACCGTCTCGCCCACGGCAAGTTTTGACGAATCGAGAACAGAGACAGCAGGCGCGTCAAGTCCGGCGACCGACAATTCAGCGAGATCGTGGTCAGGATCAACCTTAATCAGCTTGGCAGGCCATTTCTTGTCGTTGTGCACCACGCGGAAGCTGACGCCATCTTCAATCACATGCCGGTTCGTGATAACACGTCCTGGCGCGATCACGACGCCACTTCCGAAGACAGTCACTTTGCCTGCGGCATCAAGCGATTCCACCACCATGACGGACGGCGAGACGCGCTTGAAGATTTCCTGCGCGGAAAGTGTTGGAAGAGGTTTCTGAGCTTGCGGCGCGGCCCGCTTCTGGCTCTGGCTCCCAAACGCAACGGCGCAAACGGCCAGAACTGCGAGCGTGCATTGGAAGATGTATCTGCGGCATGCCATGCTCGCTCCTGCAACTGCCAAAGCAATTGTTGCAGCGGATTATAGCACCTTCTGTACTACTAACCGCCGAAATGCTTGCGCCTTGCACGAATGTTTGTTCGGCGTGGCATGGGCGTCTCGCCCATGAACACGGCCGGGGACGGCCGTGCCACGTTTGGTTGCGGCTTCGCCGCGCTGTGTTCACTTGAGAGCCAGCTTTCGTCGAGGATTTTTTAATGCGAAAATCTAAGAACCCGCGACACAAAGAGCAGTGTCGCGGCTACCAATTCTCCTCACCTGGCACGGGTAAAAAAACGAAGAGAGTCCTGCGCGGAATTTGCTTGACAAATGTCGGCTAGCATGGTAGTCTTTTTTCAGCTCCTTGAGGAGGCGCGGGGCGACCCAAGGCTATGGAGAAACAGTGGAGGGATTTGGTGCAGACCTGGCTGGGAACTCGCACGAGCCGCTGCCGGAAAACGGCACAAACCCTGCCCGAGAGCGTCCTGACAATGACACAAATGGGACAAAAAATATCTATTTTTGCAAAACGAACCGGAGAAGGGATTGAAAACAAAGGATCGGGGTGCCAAAACGAACCGGAACGAACCTAAAAACGAAGCGGAGAAGTTGTTGAAAACATTAGAGTGCATAAAAAACGAACCGGGCCATGTTGTTGAAAACCCAGGACCGCTGAAAAACGAGCCGAAAGAAAAACTCGCCCGAATCACACCGAAATCATCCTGCTTCTTTCCTGCCGGAAAGGTTCTTCGTGAGTTCGAATTACAAACCGTTCATTCAGCCGTCAGGCGCCCGCAGCCGGCTCGCTGGCGGGGGCGGCCTCAGCCTTCTTGCGGCGAACGACAGCGGCGTAAATGCCGCCGAAAAGCGCCCCGATGGTCATCGTATAAGCAATCCACATGGCCAACTGCGGAGCGATGGCGAGATACAGAAATTTTGGCCAGAAAGCGAGCGTTGCGAACTGGGGCGGCACCGCGTCGTAGTGCGTGCCCCAACTGCCTCGCATCGCAAAAAACATCACAATGGCGACGGGGACGCGGGCCGCGTAGGCGTAGGCGACCAGGGTTTTGGCCAGTGCGCGCCAGGGGACGAACTGCAATGCGGCAGCGGCCACAATCAACACCAGCCCCAGCACAGCCCGCATAGTGAAAGATGCCGTGGACGTGAATGCCAGAAGGCTTCCGCATCCGAGAACCAGGAACCCGAGAAGCGCGTAGCCAATCGTCTTGCCGAAACTCGAAGGCTTCTGATCCCGATCGTACAATTTGACGGCGAAATAGGGTCCGAAAATGAAGGGCAGCCAGGTGATGCCGATGATCGCAGCGCCACCCCCTTCGCCCCGGCTGAACAGGACGCCCGGCCCGTGCATCAACTCGCCTATAAGCCGCAGAAGCGTGATGGCCAGCGTGACAAGCGCAGGAACCAGTATCAGCCGGGTGATGCGCAAATTCGGTTGGGAAGATGTGTCTGCCATGGGGAGTCTCCTCTCATTAATGGTCAGATTCAGAGACTTGCAGGAAACACTATCCGGGTTAGATTGGCCCTAACGACGTACATCAGGATTCTACCGGGGTTTGCCGCAAGCTGCCAGCGGAATCAAAGCCGCTTCAAATTCGCGGGGAGGATGGTGGCGGCCGTTTGCCCCGCGCAGGAATGAGGGCGAGCATCAGCTCCTGCTGGGCATCAGTGGTAACGCCAGAGGAAATAAAAAGACATGACGAAACCGACACAGACGATGAAGGTTCGCACGCGCGCCGGATCGACCTTCTGGGCGAAATGCGCCCCGCCATAGCCGCCCAGCGCCGCGCCCACCAGCATCAGTACGGCCTGTGGCCAGAGCACAAGTCGCGCGGCGACAAATGTGACGATCGCAATGCCATTGGCGGACGAAGTAAGCAGTGCTTTGACGCCATTTGTCGCGTGAATGTCACCCAGCGGCAGAAAGGTGAGGACGGAGAGAATCAGGATTCCCATGCCACCGCCGAAATAACCTCCATAAACCGCAATGAAGAATTGGGTTAATGTGACTCCGCACAAAACCGGCCACGAAGGGTTGCCTTGTTTTTCAACGCGTGCAATGCCTCGAATCAGCTTTCTGCCGAACGCGAACAGCAAGGTTGCTCCCAGAAACAGAAACGGGATCAGGCGCATGAAAGTTCGCTGCGGAGTATGGACCAGCAGGTGCGCACCGAGGAAACCACCCGCGAAGCTTGCGAGAATCAGCGGAACCAGCACCCGCGCGTTCCGTGGCAGCTTCTTTCGATATGCTCCGGCGCTGGCCATGGTCCCTGGCCAGATGGCAACCGTATTCGTGGCGTTGGCGTGAATTGGCGGCACGCCGGAAAAGATCAGCGCAGGGAAGGAAAAAAAGCTGCCACCGCCCGCAATCGAGTTTTGAGTTCCTGCGGCAAGCGCAGCAGAGAATAGAAGGATGGCATCGGGAATGGTCATAATTTCTCGGCAGCCAACGGCATTATAGCGACGCGGACAAAATGACTATCATCGCACAGAATAGGCGTTGCGCGCTTCCCTTCCCCAAGTGTGGGTCACGGTTCCCCTGTCCGAGTGGCATTCGAAGGTCTTATTGAAGTTAATCTCTAACGTCTTGGAGGAGTGGAAGGCGCTTTGTTTCGGCAGGAAGAAATGCTCACTTCCTGTTGCGGCTTCGGCAGATCCCAATCACAGTCATCCCTTGTACGCCCGCCGGGCTAGAGACTGGCTCCGGCGATTCAACAATCGTACACTATGGTTCCTTGTGATCTTTGGATTCGCTGGATTTGAGACGCTTGAGTGTGGATTGGCGGCTGAAAGCAGCCGTGTAGTAGTCAAAGAAAGATTTCAAGGGCGGTGCCAACTGAACTGTCTCAATGAATCCATTGATATCGCCACGCTGAATGGTTCGACGTGACAGCCAGCCGGGAAGAGGCTGAATCCCCCCGTCGGGCGTAAAGTCGATTTCCGGGCCTGAGACGGTGACTCGGTACCGACTGACAAATCCTGTGCTGGAATATACTTGAAACAGAAACGAATCGCCCGACGGTGCACGGGACAAGATCCCGATTGAGGATTCGTGAGTGGCTGGGACTTCCCCAGTCGCGGCAAGAGAGACCTTTTCCCGGAAAACCATCACGCGCCGGTCAAGGTCATAAGACACAGAAAGATCGATCTTACCTTGCGGACTACGCTTGACCATCTGGCCTTTCCAATCGCCGATCAGCCATTCAAGCGAAGAGAAATCCGGTTTAGGGGGCAAAGGGATGCGGTATGTGGAGGCACGATTTTTGCGGGCAGCAAGGACGGCTGGCGCCAAAAGAAGAAGAACCACAAGAAAAGTCGATTTCATTGCATATCGGCCTCGTAAGCCTCTCATTGATGCTGCCCCCTGTATACGAAACCCATATGTGTTCGTTCGTAAAGGAAAAGGTGTGCCTTTGACATTCCGGAGCGTAGAAGCAACCCTGCGAGTTCGTCCGGCGTGTATGCTGCGCGGACGGAATCCTCAAAGAGCCTTTTCATGATGCCAGAATAGTGGCGTCCATGCCACCGAACGTGCAATGGGAAGGCGAGCCGGGAAGGCCGGCGCAAATCGCGAACGACGACCGTACCATCTGGCTTTGCAACGCGCAGCATCTCTTCAAAGGCCTTCGAAGGATTCATGAGGTGGTGCAGGACGGAGTTGGACAGGACAATATCAAATGTGCCGTCAGCAAAAGGAAGCTGGTCTGCGCTGCCTTGATTGAAGAACACCTGGTTCTCCAGCCCAAGCTCCCCGGCAGCCCGGCGGCCCGCCCGTACCATGTTTGCAGAATAGTCCACACCCACGATTGAGAGATGGGGACAGCGTTGGGCCACCTTCAGGATGATGTTGCCCGGCCCGCACCCAACATCCAGCAGGAGGCCCTTGGGCGTTCCGAGAGTAAGCACGTGATCCACGAAAGTGTTATCAATAGCATCCAGATGCCGCTGGCTGGCAGCCGAGGCGTAGGCTGACACCTCGTCCTGTCCGCTCATTATCTCTGGTTCGGGTTTGCGCTGCAGCTTAAACCAATTCACCACGATGAGTCATTCTATCGCAAAGTGGGCAAAACGGGATTACGTTCGCATCAAAGGCTTTTCAGGGCCTAGGTGTGCGGCTGAGGTTCCGCTTGAAAGGCGGGAAGCTATCCTGCTACGGCTTGTAGTTACCGACGCCGGAGTCGACCACGGCAGTAGAGGCTCATGGAGGACAATCTCCTGCGTGTCGAGTTCGCGGCATTCTTGACATACATTAGAAATAGAATATTCGCTTGCTTCTGGCTTTACATTCCGTCACTGTTGCGACCAAGAAAGGACCGCAATTGACAAAGTTGGCGAATTCAAGGCTACCCTGACTGCGAGGTGGTCTTCCTGGAGGATGGCGTTCAATACGCGCGGCACCAAACCATTTCAGTGAAAGTGTTATACCCTGGTGTGCGACTCGACCGTTCCAGTCAGTTCAAAGAAGTGATGCCCCATGATGGCGAGAGCCAGCGCCTTGTCAAGGTGCTGGCGGTGCTGGCGCAGTGTCTGCGCCAGGAATTTCCAATACTCTTTTCGGTAGTGGCTTCGCAGTCCCTGCCTCCACACCGACCGCGCCACGGCGAGAATATCCGAGAACCTGAGCGGGGTCCGTGCCGCGGTACCGAGTTGAGATAGGAAAGCCTGGACGCGGTTGAAGTACTCGCCCGGATAATAAATGGTTTCCAGAATCCTGCGGTAGCCATCGAGCAGTTCCTGGGTGTCCATTCGGGGTATGAAGTTCATGTCAAGAAGCGTATTGTTACCCAGACTTTCACGGAGGAGCCGCCCTTCTGCTTTCAACCGGCGCCACAGTTGTGTGTTCGGCAAAGCGCTGAGCAACCCCACCATTGAAATAGGGATGGCAGCATCGCGGATAAATTGAATCTGGCGCTCGAAAACATCGGGAGGATCATGGTCAAAACCCACGATGAAGCCGGCCATGACTTCCATCCCGTAAGACTGCACCAGTTTGACGCTCTCCAAAAGGTCCTTGCGCAGATTCTGGAACTTTGTGGTCTCTTTAAGGCTCTCGGCTACGGGCGTTTCGATTCCCATGAACACACTGTTGAAGTTTGCCTCGTGCATGAGCCGAAGCAATTCATCATCCTCGGCCAAGTTCAGCGAGGCCTCCGTGAGGAAGGAGAAAGGATAGTTGCGGTCCCGGTTCCACCGAACCAACTCCGGCAACAACTTTTTTACATTTTTCTTGTTGCCGATAAAGTTGTCATCAACAAGAAAGACGCGGCCTCGCCATCCGCGTTCGTGGATTTGGGTCAATTCAGCACACACTTGTTCAGGAGTTTTCGTGCGGGGCCGTCGCCCATAGATTTCGATGATGTCACAAAACTCGCACGTGAAGGGGCAGCCGCGCGAATATTGCACCGCCATGGCGCTGTACTTCCGGAGGTCCACCAAGTCGAGATCAGGCAGTGGCACCTGCGTCAGGTCGGGCAGCACCGGAGCCTTGTAATGCGCCCGGGTAGTGCCGGACTCAAGATCCTTGGCGAGTATGGAAAGAAGCTCTTCGGCTTCACCTTCAACAACGTGATCGGCCTCGGCAATGTTCGGATCTTTTGCACTGGCGATTGGACCTCCCACTACGGTGCGCAGGCCACGCTCCTTCGCTCGCGCAATCACCTTTTTCATCGAGGGTCCCTGCACCATCATGCCGCTTAGGAAAACCACGTCCGCCCAGTCGAGTTCCGAATCTTTCACAGGCCGTACGTTCAAATCCACGGCCCGCTTTTCCCACGAACCCGGCAACATGGCGGCGACTGTCAGGAGGCCGAGAGGGGGGTAAGCTGAACGCTTGCCTTGGAAGGGCAAGGCATGCTTGAAACTCCAGAAAGTATCTGGAAACTCAGGGTAAATCATCAAGACTTTCATTCGGCGACCCTATTCTCTGTGAGGGAGGTATGTTTGAAGCCCGAAATTTATAAGACCCCAGTCTACCACACCATGTTGCGGACCCAAACAAGGAAATTCTGTTTGCAGTTTCCGCCCATGTAACAGCGAAGGCAGCCGCCGCATGACCATATTCCCTGGTTCCTGACGGCAGGACGGGTGACTGCAATCCAACATCTTTCAGCTTGCATCCCGATTGCCGGCAGAGTCATTACGACGTATTCGAAATTACGCTGCTGGGAGGCCGTAAGCACAATGTTCTCGCGCTCAGCAGCATTTTGGCCGAAAATGGTAATTCCAGATTGTGGATTCGAAAACGGTAGTGCATCCAAAGGAGTTAATTTAGCGGGCCTGCCTTTATATGAGCCATCTTCCTCCTGCCGTTCTTCCTGATATCAAGATTTTTGCCGCCTATGCGGTTTTTCTCGGCAGCTATGTGGTTTTTGCTATCGGGAAATTCCCCGGCATGAAGATTGACCGCCCCGGGGCGGCCATTATTGGCGCCGTCCTAATGGTTACTTTCCGAATCATCCTGCCCCAGGACGCCCTCCACTTCATTGACTTCAATACGATCGTACTGTTGTTTTCAATGATGCTTATTGTGGGCTACCTTCGCCTGGCCGGATTTTTCGATTGGATCACCGGGCTGATCCTGGCGCGCCTGAGACCGCATCACTTGCTGCCGGCGGTCATTTTCACCTGCGGGCTCCTTTCGGCGTTCTTTGTGAATGACATCATTTGTCTGGTGATGGTGCCGTTCGTGCTAGTGGTCAGCAGGAGGCTTAGGACCAAGCCCCTCCCATTCCTACTTGCTGTTGCAACGGCGTCTAATATCGGGAGCGTGGCTACCATCACCGGCAATCCGCAAAATATGCTGATCGGATCGTTCTCAGGCATCAAATACAGTTCTTTTCTGCTGTACCTTGCTCCTGTTGCGATTGTCGGACTCCTCCTGGATTGGTTGGTCCTTCACCTGGCGTTCTCCCACGCGGGAATGACAGATTCATCTCCGTCGAATCTGATCGCAGCATCGGCGGTCAACCGCTCATCTCTGGTCAAGCCTGGAATCGTTGTCGCGCTTGTCCTTGCGGGCTTTGTTGCGGGCATCCCTCCGGCTTTCATGGCGGCTGTGGGAGCCGCGATGATGCTGATGACCCGCACACGCGATCCTAATCAGGCCTATCGACAGGTTGACTGGGGGGTTTTGGTCTTCTTCGTGGGGTTGTTCATCATTGTAGGCGGAGCAGAAAAGGCCGGTCTGGTGAACCGACTACTGGATTTTGCCAGGACGTGGAACTTTCAGAACCCAGGAATCTTCACCGTGGCTGTGGCCGCCATCTCAAACGTGGTGAGTAACGTTCCTGCCGTCATGCTGCTGAAATCCGTTGTCCCGCGTTTCATGAACCCGCATCTGGGATGGCTGGTTCTGGCAATGGCCAGTACACTGGCGGGCAACCTGACGATCACCGGGTCGGTTGCCAACATTATCGTGGTCGAACGCGCCAAGCCGGAAGTGGATATCAGCTTCCACGATTACTTCCGTGTGGGATTGCCGGTCACATTGCTGACGCTCGGCTTTGGTGTGCTTTGGCTCTGGTGGATGATGCGATGACATCAACTTGAGCTTGACCGGCTATTTCGGCAACTGTCCGGGTCTGGCTCAAACCCGGCACAATTGATAACCGGCAGCCTCGGGTATTTGGGAAACCGGCGGTCGGTTTCAGATCTTCGGCACAAATAAAATGTGGATGCCCTGCTGGACCTGACTCGCCGCGAATGGCGACAAGCCGTGCACAATCCCACATTCGATTGTTGGGCTTGCGGTTCCTTGCCCGGAGGATCAATCATATGATGGAACAGTGAGCCAGGCCGCGTTTTTCAAGATATTGCTGGTGATATTCTTCCGCTCGCCAGAAGTCCGACGCCGGGACGATTTGGGTCACAATCGGCCTGTTGTAGACGCCGGCTTTTTCAAGCTTCTCCTTGGACGCGCGTGCCTCGGCTTCCTGTTCCGCGTCGTGGAAGAAGATCACCGATCGGTACTGGGTGCCGACATCCGGCCCTTGCCGGTTCATTGTGGTGGGATTGTGGGCTTGCCAGAAGGTTTTCAGGAGATCTCCGTAGGACACTTGCGAGGCATCGTATTCCACCTGCACAACTTCCGCATGTCCGGTTTTGTCTGTGCAGACGTCCTGGTATGTCGGATTCTTCAGAGTTCCACCCATGTACCCAACCGTTGTTGAGGTCACGCCTTTGACGCGACGAAAGGTGGCCTCGACACCCCAAAAGCACCCTGCCCCAAACGTTGCCTTATTCATTGTTACCCTCATCATCGACGAGCATCTGCGCCTTGCCTGCGATACTCATTGTAGAATATTTGTCTTCCCATGATAAAAACCCAAGTTCGCCCCGGTTTCTCACAGGGCTTACCAGAAATCAAACCAAGGCTCGCAGCGTGTCCGTTTAATCTGGTCTCGCGGCACCGGAATCAGTCCGGCTCTTGCACGCCTCCATTTCTGGCGGCCCGGGCCAGGACATACGGCCCCTCGGGTATGAGCGCGACCTGAGCGTTCCTGGGCAACGAACCGGTCAGTGATCCAACCGCTTCTTCGATGTCCGTTTGCACTGTTCCCCAAACACAGCGGTGATATTCCTGAGGCAGGCCAGGAACGTAGAACGACACGCCATTTCGTGCTGTGACCAGCGCAAGCTTCTCCAACTGCCACTGATCGGGTACTACAGGCGCGTTGGCGATCTTTTCGAGGAACTGTTTGTCGGACGGATTCTCCCGGAGCATAGCTGTGAATTCCGGACTCCCAGTGCCTTCCTGGCACCCTGCGAGCAGGAGGATTTCGCCCCCCGACTTGACCACGTGCGAGGCCGCAGTGATCCCTTTGATCGCCTGATAAAAAGTCAGGTCGAGCGGATATCCACCTGACGAGGTGATAACTGCATCGGCAGGCTCCTCGATGGTTTCGAGCATTGCCCTGGAGACGAATTCAACACCTTTCCGATGCGCTTCGACAGGATTACCGGCAAAGACGCCGGCAATTGACCGCCGGCCCTCGTGCTGGGTACGCGTGAGCGAAACGTCGACCATGAAGTCGTGGCCCGCCATCCGAGCGATCTCAAGGAGTTCTTGATGAAGCGGATTGCCTTCGATAGAACCTTCCGTAGCCTTCGGGTTTCTCATGAATTTGGGACTATGAAGGACACTGATCGTTTCCGCCGCCGCCAGCCCCGGTGCAACCAGCTTACGCCCTCCTGAGTAACCCAGCATCAGATGTGGTTCGATGAATCCCAGCGTAATGCGCAGATCAGCGGAAACGAACCGTGCATCAATGTAAACAGGAGTGCCTGATCCGGTTCTACCCAGATATCGATGTTCGGAAATTTCCCGTGCATGATGGTTCGCCACGCGATACACGCGCGGAATGTCCTCGCCGCAGATCTCACGAATCTCGCCTTCGGTGGCTGGGCGGTGAAGGCCGGTTGCGATCAGGATCGAGATCTTGTCTCGCGATATGCCGGCAGCTTCGAGCCTTGCTAAAACGGGGGGCAAAATGTCCCTGTTGGGCACCGGGCGCGTAATGTCGCAGACAGATATAGCAGCAGACGCCTTTCCGGCAGCAAGTTCAGTTAGGGATGGCGACGCAATGGGTGAGTCCAGCGCGTGTTCGAGTACGGCCCGGGGATCGCCAAGCGGCAAGGCCGAGCGAGCCTCCAGCACACGATAACGAAAACCTTCCGGCAACTCCAACAAGAGCCCCGATTTCCCGAACGCAAAGTCAACTCTCATAACACAAAGCTACCACAACAATGCGGACAGCGGGCCGACATCTCTCCACTTCCTGAAGTTGGCTGCCAAACGTTCGTTGTTTCGGGCGTTTAGTCTGCAGGCAGCGGCTCATAGGGCACGTTGATCGGTGAAGCACCCTGCATCAGATGCGTCGTCACGAAATATCTATCCTCGCCGCATGCGGGCCGGCCTCCGAATGCCGGCAGGGCGGGCAACGTGCTGGTTAGGCTGACGGCACCCGTCACCTTGCCGACTTCGACAAAGAATTCTCGACGATTCGACTTGCGGCTGTGGTCCTCTTTCTCTTGTGAGTTGACTATCCCGATTGCCCCTGTTTGGCCGATTCATAGCCTCCATATCGCGTTGTCCATGGGGTTTCCAACTATAGCACAAGCGTAAACAAACCATTCAATTTGAAGTATTAAAGATAGAGGCAGATCGAAACTTCGCGTGGGCCGACGTTTTTTCGCGCTCATGTTTCAAGGCCATTTCGAGTCAGGTATCGACGTTGACAAGGGGGTTATTCTCTTCGTAGACTGAGGTCTTTCTGCTCGATTTGCCCATCCATCCGAGGGACTTCACTGCGGGCTGATTGAGCGAGTCTGCCAATCTCTATACGCCAAGGAAATTGAATCAATGCCAGGAATTATCAAGGAAAGACTCTTTACCCCGGGGCCTACGCCTCTCCTGATGGAAGCTCAAGCGCGCGCGCTAACGGCCACTCTCCATCATCGTACGGAAGCATTCAAGAAGTTAATTCGCGAGACCATCGAGCATCTTCGCGACTTTTACAACACCAAGAACGATGTTCTCTTTTTTACGAGCTCGGGCACGGGTGCGATGGAAGGCGCTGTTTCAAATCTGACGTCGCCAGGTGACCGCGTGCTGGTGGGAACAGCAGGCAAGTTCGGAGAGAGATGGGCACAGCTCGCAAAGGCCTTTGGGCTCGAAGCTGTTACTGTGGAAGCACCTTACGGCGAGCCGCTCAGCGTGGAAGAAATTGGAAGACGTCTGAAGAATGACGGCCCATTTCGTGCTGTTTTTGTCCAGGCTACTGAAAGCTCCACCGGCGTCAGCCACGACGTCAAGTCGATCGCCAATCTTGTGAAGCCCCTGCCGGAGACCTGCCTGGTGGTGGACGCTATTACGGGTCTCGGCACAACAGACTTGAGGCCGGATGAGTGGGGCCTTGATATCGTGATTGGCGGCTCGCAAAAGGCATTGATGATCCCGCCCGGCTTGGCATTCGCCAGTGTGAGCGAGAAGGCTTGGAAACTGATTGAGAAGTCCAAATCGCCCCGCTTTTACTTTGACTACGCAAAAGAGCGGAAGAATCTGTCCAAAGGGGAAACAAGCTATACTCCGGCAACAACGTTGGTGGTGAGCCTGCACGCGGCCCTTGAATATATCCACCAGATCGGTCGCGAGAACCTGATCCAGAACGCTGCCTTTCTTGCCGAAGCAACACGCGAGGCGGCAAAAGCGCTGGGGCTCAGCCTTTTTGCCACGGCCTCACCTGCCAACGCGCTGACGGCCATTCGAGCTCCAGAAGGCATGGATTCCGGAGCCATCGTCAAGGAAATGCGTTCGCGATTCGGGGCCATCATTGCCAATGGGCAAGGAACGATGAAAGGGCAGATTTTCCGGCTGGCCCATTTGGGATATTACGATTCGCTGGAGTTGTTTGCGGCGATCGCAGGACTGGAAGTTGCGCTGCACAAGCTTGGGCACAAATTCGAACTCGGCAGGGGCGTGCGCCGGGCGCAAGAGGTTTACCTGAGCAACGCGGGGTAAACCGTGGCTGAGAGTTTGGACCCACCACTTTATTAGAAAGGAAGATCAATTTCATAATCGGGGAGATTTGAATTGCGGGCGCCGGGATCTCCCAGCGTGGCTTGCGCACGTTGCCGAGGCGTAGGGCGATGGCGGGAACCTAACGATTGGAGCAGGTGGCCATTGGGAGGAGCCACCACGGTCGCCAACATTGCGTCCCGGCGGCGGGCCTCTCCAATTAGAGCATCTGGAAGCTAGGCAGCTCGAGTCTTGGAAAGGCAGAGTTGGCGCCTAACCATTTCGGCCAACTCGGAGGCGTCAAGAGGTTTCTCCCGGTAATCGACAGCCCCTAATTGCATAGCTTCCATGTAACAATCGATATCGGAACTGCGTGACAATACAAAGACCGGCATACTCTCGTTTGCCGCGATCGCTTTTGCTAGGACTTAACGTCCTTCAAAGGCAACAGTCCCCTGACTCACGATGATCAAGTCAAACTTTTCCCGGCCGATACAGTTGGCTGCTTCCCTATGAGAAGCAATCGACCGTACTTCATAGCCTTCGTGCTGAAGGATTGCGGAATAACGAAGCAGATCGTTCAAATCGTCATCGACCACAAGCACCCTTTGCCTTCTCCGCAGAGCAAGTCCGCGTTTGGCGTTAGTTTCTGTGGCCCTCGCCTGCATCATTTCTCCTTTCCTGCCTGACCCTGACCTTCCTGCCAAATCCACATACCCCCGAAGCCCCTGATCGGGCTGCCTTGGCCTCTGGCGAGCATAACTGCCCGCTCCGTTAGCATAAGACCCTGAGACTTAGCCTGACTTCCGCGCTCGGGCGAGTGAGGTATCGCATTGGCAATGAGATAGCATTTCATTCCGTCACTATGGCGAAAGGGCGGACCAACTTTTGACCGGCT
>JAKAWN010000126.1 GCA_021827245.1 Acidobacteriota bacterium
TGGAATGCCGATATTGAAAACAAATGGGTTGCTTTCCAAAAACGTTCAAAAATCGCCTGGGACCGCGGAAGTTGGGCTAATGACCGTTTCCACCATCGGCGCGGGCCCGGAAAGTGAGCTGAGCGGTCGAGGTGAGATTTTCAATGTTGTCCTGATCTTTCTGGGCGTTGCTACGGTAGGCTTCGCAATTGGAACGCTCACGAAGGCGGTGGTAGAATTCGAGTTGGGCTCATTTTTCGGACGACGCCGCATGGAAAAGGAAATCTCGGCCCTGAAGAACCATTTCATCGTGTGCGGCGTTGGCCGCGTGGGACGCCGGGTGGCATCAGAAGTTGCCGCCCGAAAAAATCCACTTGTCATCATTGAGCGGGATCCGGAGAGAGCCGTCTGGGCGCAGGAGCGTGGCTTCCCGGTCATCATCGGCGACGCTGCCAGCGAGGCCATTTTGCGAAGGGCTCGCATTGAGCATGCTCGCGCTCTGGCAAGCGCCGTGACTTCGGACGCGCAGAACGTCTATATCGTGCTGACGGCACGCGGCATTGCCCCCGATATTCCTATCGTCGCGCGTGCCAGCGAGGAAGACGCTGAATCAAAACTGCTGAGGGCGCGCGCGCCCTCGGTGGTTTCTCCGTACAGCTACGCGGGTCAGCGCATGGCACGCACTCTGACCCGGCCTTACGTTCAGCGGTTCATTGATATGGCGCTATCCTCTCTTAGCGAGACCAGCCTGGAGATTGAAGAAGTTCAGGTGGGTAATCCTTCCGCACTGGCGGGAAAGAATCTGGGCGAAGCCAAGATTCGCGACCGGTTTGGCCTGATCGTCCTGGCAATCCGCCGGCAGGATGGCCAACTGGATTTTAATCCTGCGCCGTCGCAGACGATATCCGCTGGTGACTACCTCATCGTGATGGGTAATTCGCAAAATCTGAAAGAACTCGAATCCCTGGCAGGCGTTAAGGAATGAAGATCCTCACCGCCGCGCAGATGCAATCTGTTGACCGGATCACGACTGAGAGCTATGGTGTGCCGAGCCTGACGCTGATGGAAAACGCCGGTCGCAGCGTGGTGAAATTTCTGCACCAACGTTTCTCTCCCCTTGAAGGACAGGAAATTGTGATCCTCTGCGGCAGAGGAAATAACGGCGGTGATGGAATGGTTGTCGCTCGCATGCTGCGAGAGCTCGGAATCGAGCCGCGTGTGTTGCTGCTGGGCAATCCTGAACACTTGAGCCACGACGCCGAGGTCAATTACAAGCGGCTCGCCCAAGGGAGCTTGCCCGTCACGGTCCCGGACAGCGCTTCCTGGCAGGCGATCAAGGCCAAGCTGGGCAACGCTTCTCTGGTGATTGACGCGATGCTGGGGACCGGCCTCTCCAAACCCCTCGGCGGATTTCTTCTCGAGGTGGTAAGCGATATTCCAATCGTTTTCCCAAATGCCAAAGTTGTTGCTGTTGACTTGCCGACCGGCATTGCAGCCGACAGTGGCGAGTTGATTGGGGAATGTGTGCGGGCCGACGCCTCGGTTACATTCACGGCTCCGAAGTTTGCCCACGTTTTTCCTCCGGCGTGCGAAAGGGTGGGCGAATGGGTGGTAAGGCCCATCGGGACGCCTTCGGAAGCGCTTGAGGGGAATCCGGACTTTTTTGTTAATATCCTTCAGCCCGAGGATCTGGAATGGCTTGTCCAGCCACGGAAACTTGAAGCCCATAAGGGCAATTTCGGTCACGTTCTTGTCGTTGGTGGCTCCGTTGGGAAAACAGGGGCGGCGGCGATGGCGGCCAAAGCCTCGCTACGTGCCGGCGTGGGTCTGGCCACTGTGGCCACGGCAAGGAGTGCTTTGCCGATTATCGCCTCACTAAGCATGGAAATTATGACGGAACCCCTGCCCGAAACTGATTCCGGCACAGTGGCGCTACGGGCGCTGAAGGAGGGACTTCTCGACACGCTGGTTGAAGGGAAGACCGTGCTGGCAGTGGGTCCGGGCCTCGGACGGGACCCCGAAACGGCGGAACTGGTGCGGGAAGTCGTCAACCGGTACGACATGCCGATCGTGCTGGACGCCGACGGCCTGAATGCATTTGCAGGCTGCCTTGAGACGCTGCGGGCAGGGCCGAGAGTTCGCGTGCTGACACCTCATCCCGGTGAAATGGGGCGGCTTGCCGGGCGAAGCACTTCGGAGGTTGTCGCTCATCGGATGGACGTGGCACGGGAGTTTGCGCAGAACCACGGCGTTCACCTGGTTTTAAAAGGATTCCGAACCCTGACCGCTTCGCCGGAGGGCCAGGTGTGGGTGAATCCGACGGGCAATCCTGGCATGGCGACAGGGGGGTCAGGTGACGTCCTGACGGGCATTACAGCGGCCCTGCTGGCCCAGTACCCTGACCGTTCGCCGACGGAAGTGACTGCGGCGGCCGTTTATCTTCACGGTCTGGCTGGTGACGTGGCCGCGCGTGACCTTGGTGAGGCTTCCATGATTGCTGGAGATATTCTTGAAGCCCTGCCCAAGGCTTATCAAGAGATCAAGAATCGCCTGCACGACTGATCTATCGGATGGAAGCTAATGACCGGGCGCACGATGAGAGCGCCTCTATCTCCCGGAATAATCGGTTGGAATTCATAACGCACTCGCCGGAGGAGACGATTGAACTCGGCGCAAAGCTTGCCCGGCAACTGCCACATCCCTGCCTGGTGGTACTGGAGGGTGAACTCGGCAGCGGCAAGACCACGCTGGTCAAAGGGATTGTCTCAGGACTAGGCATTGCACGGCAGGAAGAAGTCACAAGTCCTTCTTTCACCTTGGTTCACGAGTATGGCCGGGAATGCAAAGTTTATCATGCCGACCTCTATCGGATTGATGGCGCCCGGGAACTCGCAACGCTTGGATTGGAGGATTTGCTGGAGCAGGAGGCCACGGTCATCGTAGAATGGGGGGAAAAGCTGCTTGGTCAAGAAGCTGAAGCGCGAGTCAGAATCCGCATGGAGCTGCTGGATGGTGAAGACCGGCGTGTCACAATTGAAGGGTTGGAAAGATAGCAGGTGGTGCCTCAAAGCGGCGGCCTCGGCTTTGCTGACGTCACTGGTGTTTGCAGCATGCGCGTCTGCCCCGAAGACCCATTACTTCACCCTGCAAGTTCCCCCGCCTCCCAGTTCGCCGGAGCCTAGGACTCATTTCGTGCTACAGGTCGAGCGTTTTGAAGCTCCTTACGTTTTGAGTGACAACCGGATCATTTATTATACTTCGCCCACCGAGCTGAACTTTCATGAGTACAATCGATGGTCGTCAGACCCCGCGGAGTTGCTGAGTGAGACCGCAATGAAGTATTTTGCCGAGACAGGATTGTTCCAACATGTCTACCCTTATCCTGCGCCCGTTCAGGCCGACTTCACCTTGCGCGGGAGGGTGCTTAACTTTGACGAAATGAGATACAAGAAGAAAGCGGGTGCGAAATCGACCGAGGCCCGGCTCGGTTTGAAGCTGGATTTGCTGCAAACACAGCAGAACAAGGTTGTCTGGTCGGCCCGGCTGGAACAGACGTCTCCCATTAAAGAGGAAAAAGTGCCAGAAGTTGTTGACGCGTTGAACGTTGCTGCCGACCAATTGCTGCGGAACGCATACAGTGGCATTTCTCAAGTTGTTGAACATGAATTCGCGCAAAAGCAGGAACAAGCGCAGTGAGTGGAGGAACCGTAGAATATGGCGACGCAGGCTGAGCCCGCGCGGTGGGCGCTGATTATTGGATCCTCAAGCGGTTTTGGAGAGGCTCTGAGCGATGAGCTGGCACGGTCCGGACTGAACATTTTTGGAGTCCACTTTGACCGCCGTTCGGCACAGGAACGCATTAACGCGCTCATCGAAAAAATCAAGGGCGCGGGCCGTAACGTCGTGTTCTTCAATATGAATGCTGCCGATGCCGCCAAGCGAACCGGCGCTCTGGACAAAATGCAGGAACATTGGAAAGAGCTCGGCGGAGACCATTTTGTGAAAGTATTTGTGCACTCTGTAGCTTTCGGATCGCTGCTGCCGTACGTCACTGAGGATTCCAAGGACCAACTGACGCAGGCACAGATGGAAATGACTCTGGATGTGATGGGCAACAATCTTGTTTATTGGATTCAGGAACTGGTCTGCCGGAAGATGATGCGTTCCGGTGGCCGCATCTATGCCATGACCAGTGCTGGCGGCCACAGCGTCATTCCGAACTACGGCGCGGTTTCAGCAGCAAAAGCGGTGCTGGAATCGCACATCCGCCAGCTTGCCTATGAATTGATGCCTCTTGGCATCACGGCCAATGCCGTTCAGGCCGGCGTGACGTTCACCCCTGGCTCAAACAAAATCCCCGGTATTGAAAAGCTGGCTGAGTTTGCCCGCCTGCGGAATCCCGGTGGCCGTTTGACAACGCCGGAAGATGTTGCCAGGGCCGTTGCTGCTCTCATGGATGACCGGACACAGTGGATGACCGGCAATGTCATCCGCGTGGACGGCGGCGAGGATATCGTAACTTAGATCCTCCTGCTGGACCCAGCCTCCCAGTGCCCCCGGCAGGGCGTCTTTCCCTTCGAGTTGTCTGAACTTTTTCCCTCATCAGCGGGCGTGCGTGCAACCTGCAGTCATGTTCTTGACCGGGGTTCCAGGTTTCAATGGTCCGGATTTGCAGGTGAGATAGTTGGCGCATCACACACATCCTGGCATGTGCCCGACACTTTTTGACGCAACTCAGGTGTATTTGTTAGCATGAATGTTTGATCGTTGCTTCGATGTATGGGACATGCCAAGAGAAAGAACCTTTCCACAAAGGGTATTGCTGGCAAAGCCTAGAGGATTTTGCGCGGGAGTTGACAGGGCTATCGATATCGTCAACCTGGCTCTTGAACTCTATCAGCCTCCCGTTTACGTCCGAAAACAGATTGTTCACAATCGATACGTAATCGAGATGTTGTCCCAAAAGGGTGCCATCTTTGTGGATGAAATCGACGAAGTGCCCGAAGGCGCCTTGGTTATCTTCAGTGCACACGGCGTTTCGCCTGATGTTTTCCAGAGAGCCCGACAGAAGAAATTGAATGTGATTGACGCTACTTGCCCGCTTGTGATGAAAGTTCACTCTGAGGTGAAGCGTTTTGCCCAGGAAGGCCTGTCGATCATCCTGATAGGACACGCGGGACACGACGAAGTGATTGGAACAATGGGTGAACTGCCCGGGAGAATTCGGCTTGTCAGTACCGTGGACCAGGCGGAACAGGTTCAGGTTCCTGACCCTGATCGGGTTGCTGTTACTACGCAGACCACCTTGAGCGTTGATGATGCCAGGGCCATCCTGGACGTTCTGAGGCGGCGATTTCCCAAGTTAGTCTCTCCCTCCAGCGATGACATCTGTTATGCGACGCAGAACCGGCAGGCGGCGGTGAAGCTGATTGCACAACAGGCGGAAGTGGTATTTGTCCTCGGTTCACACAACAGCTCGAATTCCGAGCGCCTTCGCGAGGTGGCGGAGGCGTCCGGCGCAAGAGCTTATTTGATCGACAATGTCTCTGAAATTCAGAGTGACTGGCTTGATGGTGTTGATGTTGTGGGCATAACCGCGGGCGCCTCCGCTCCAGAAAAACTCGTCCAGGACGTTGTGGGGTGTTTCAGGAAGATGGGGGTTGAGAATTTCGAAGACGTTGAAGCCATGAGTGAAAGCGTGGCGTTTGCACTGCCCTCAATCAGCTTTCAACAGTCTGCCAGGGATCTGGCTAACCAGGCTGCCCACCATTAATCGCGATTTCCGCGGAAAGCCGTCCCACTCGTTTTCAAGAAAATGTAGAAGATACAGCAATAACTGTGTGGTGCTGAGTATGACGCGCAGTCACATTCAGCAGACCGCTAGACGGTTTTGTCCGGCGAGTCACAGACGGATTCGAGGGGACAATCCATACACAACGGTTTCCGTGCCTGGCAGATCTTTCTCCCAAACCAGATGACCTGATGGCCGAATGTGATCCACCGATCCTTGGGAACAGTGCTCATCAGGTCACCTTCCACATTTTCCGGTGTCTTTCCATCTGAAAGTTTCAATCTGTGCGCGATTCGGAAGACGTGCGTATCCACAACAACCCCGGAGGAAATTCTGAAGGCTGTTCCCAGGACGACATTGGCGGTCTTTCGGGCCACGCCCTGCAAGGTGAGTAATTCGTCCATGCTTTGGGGTACCTTGCCTCCAAAATCGTCGACGATCTTCTTCGCGGCAGCAATGATGTTCTTGGATTTATTGCGGAAAAATCCGGTGGAGCGAATGTCCTCTTCAAGCACCTTCTGATCCAGTCTGGCGAAGTCACGAGGGCCGGGGTATTTCGAAAAGAGCTCCGGAGTCACCTTATTGACGCGTTCGTCGGTGCACTGTGCTGAAAGCACGGTGGCGACAAGCAGTTGAAAGGCGTTGTTGTGATGTAAGGCGCACTGAGCGTCGGGGAAAAGCTTATCGAGCCCTGCGAAGATCTTCTTCAGTCTCTGCGGTGACGTATAGGCATTCTTCTTCGCTGTGGGCATTCTTTTTGACGGCTTCCCTTTTCTCGTGGCGGCAGGTTTCATGGACCTCTCGCGAACTCGAAAGCAGAATTCGTGGTTGATTATAGGAGGAGATTCTACTTCAAGCCAGCATTTTCAGCCGAAACTCGTGCAAATGAGGACCAGTCCAACTCCTCGCCGTTGCGGGCGATCGCGGCGAGAACATGATCACGAACAAGACTCGCAACCGGCATCGGAGCACGCGCTGCCACTGCCGCCGCCAGAACCAGACTGACATCCTTCAAACCCAGGGACAGCTTGAAGCCGGCCGGCAGGAACTGCTCTTTGGCAATAAGGTTACCGTAAGTCTTATAGACTGGAGCTGCAAAAAGCGTGCTGGTCATAACATCCAGGAACGTCTCAGGCTTGACCCCCGACTTGCGTAGCAGGGCATAAGCCTCACCCAGGGATTCAATCACGGACAGAATGAGGAAATTCCCCGCCAATTTGATGACATTCGCATGGTGCGGTTCCTCTCCAACAATGAAAGTCCACTGGCCCATGGCACCAAAAAGCGGCTGGCATTGTGCAATCAACCCGGCAGGCCCTGCTGCCACGATGGCCAGCTTTGCTGTTCCTGCCGCTTCCGGGCGGCCGAAGACCGGTGCGGAAATAAAGTGAGTTTTGGCCTCAGAGTGCGCCTTCGTTAGCTCTTGGGCAAGCGCGACGCTGATCGTACTCATTGAGACGTGTACCGTGCTCGGCGCAAGCTTTTCAACCAAATGGCCGCCGAAGACGACTGTGCTCACTGCCTTATCATCAGCCAGCATGGTGATCAGGATGTCGCCCTTGCAGGCGTCGGCAGCTTGGCTGGCAATGGTGGCGCCCTCCGCGCGCAGGCTTTCGGCACGCTCGCGAGTGCGATTGTAGACAGTGACGGCGTGGCCTGCCTTCAGCAAGTTGCGCGCCATCGGAAGTCCCATGTTGCCTAAGCCGATGAAACCAACATTCATCATTTTCTCCTGGGGTCTGGTTGACTCTTCCAATCAACCGCCGAGCAGGTCAAGCATTTCCGGCAGCTCACGATGCACGCATGTGAATATCGGAGTGTCGCGCAGAGTGTAATTGCTGGCCTCGGCATGGCGCAATTCCATCACGAGGTCCAGAAAATGGTCAGGCTTGTCGCTTTCAAAGGCCACCACAAATTCCTGGTCATCCAGGCCAAAGGAATAGGTAGTGTTCAGGCGGACTGTTGGAAAGCGATGGCCGATCTCGATGTGCTCGTTCATCATGCCTTGGCGCGCATGCTGAGTAAGCCGGTACCACGCCCGCGTCTTGACGAAAGGATAGACGAAAAGATAGCGGAACTTACCCGGTGTCAACCGGAGGCGCGTTCCTTCCTGATCTTCGTGGACGTGCTCGCGAACGTAGGTGGACCGTTTCGTCATGGCAAGATAGGAATATGGTGTGGTAAGGTACTGGCCCAAACCGGTGGCCAGCAATCGCGCCGTCATCTCCTGAAAATCCAGCAGGTTGTAACTGATCCGCCAGAGCATGAAGTCACAGTCGCCACGAATCCCAACCAAAGAGTACGGAATCACCAGCATACCCGGTTCGTAACTCTTGACGACATCGATGAACTGGCACTTGCCGCGCTTTCGCTCCTCTTCGGGAAGCCGACGCCACGCCGGATCGACTTTGTAATATGCGAAATTCACATATTGGCGGCGATTCTCCTCTTGTTTGGTCTCCGATGCGGGTCTTGCTTCAGCCAATCTGTAGTGCCCTCCTACAAAGATTCGAATGCCGGGTTCCTGGAAAAACCCGGCTCAAATTGCAGTTGAATTCCCCAACCCCTTATGTTCCAGAGAACATTTCAATATAGCATGGATCGCTCAGAGCTAAGAACCCACGCGGCTGGTCCCTCGTTGAGTTTGGGCTGAGACACAGAAAGGCAGTGTGAGCCGCGGGCTTGAATTCGAACCCGTGCTAGACGTTCGTATGAGGGAGCGGATGGTCCGAGCGTTGGCCAGAACCATCCGCTGATGAGGAGGAACCCGACGCCTGCAAAAGAACTCTCGAAGCGTTCTACTGCTGGGTTTGACTCGTGTCAGCCGATGATGGGCTACCCGATGCACCTTCGCTAGCCGACGTGGGCATCTGGGGAACCATGACCGTCAGATCGACTCGCCTGTTAAGTTCCCGTCCTTTTAGCGTTGAGTTGGGAGCTACAGGATCTGCCTCGCCGTATCCCATACTATAGATCTTGACCAACGGGATCTTGCCGGTCGTCGTCAGATAGCGAATCACAGCATCGGCCCGTCTTCGACTTAGTTGCAGATTGTATGCCTCCGGGCCTGTCGTGTCCGTGTAGCCCTGAATCTGAATGACATAGTGTTTCAGGGAGCTAACATTCTGGGCGAGCTCGTCCAGCTTCTGCGTGTCAGCGGCCGTCAAGGTAGCCTGATTCAGGTGAAACAGGATGGTTGCGCGCTGACTGGCCTGGTAATTGTCAATGTTATTGACCATTTCCTGGGCCGTGTTGGCCTCGGCAACCCCCTTCTCTGCCACCTGGCGCGCTGCCTGGGCGTGCTGGTTAGCTTGGCTGGCCGCCTGATTGGCCTGATCGGCGCTGTTTTGGGCCTGAGAAATACCTGCCTCTGTTTTTTCGTCGAGGCTCTTGATTGCCTCCGCATTCTGCGAAGTCTTCTGGTCTACTTTCTGATCCACTTTGGTAATGCGCGACTCAAGCGGCGTGGTAGTGTTTCTAACAAACTTCCTCGTGGCGAGGCATCCCGTGGTCAGCAGAAGCAAGGGGCCTAGTCCCACTGCAAGGAGTTTGACGTACTTTTTGGAATTCATAGTTTTTCCTCCCCGGCTTTTCGTGAGTGAGGGCATTTGCCGGACATGGATTACCCTCTCGCAAACATAACGCACACCATCACAGGACAGTTCCATCAACTTTCATTAGGATTTAAGCATTCTGGCTTCCAAATTCTATAGTGATGGTAAGTGCTTTGGAATGAGCTGACTATCTATAACTCGCCATTGCGAGATGCTGTAACAAGTAAAAGACCCTGTAAAATTTATCCAGTGGCAATCCCTCTCGATGCCAGATTGGGTTGGGGTGGTCCTGCCCAAAGCTCGTTGTTCACATTGGATTGTCGTGTTCTCCATATGGTCGGTTGCTCATGAAGATGACCTAGGAGGGACGTCACCCGGACCGCACTTATTTCCCAAATCCTCTGGCTGGCGAAGGGGGCCAATCGCTCTCGGTGACAAGGCAGGTTCCTGGGGGGACTGAAACTCCGCAGTCTGATGGTCGCAAACTTGGTTAGCGTCGCGTGTTGAGTGCCTGCAGGTAATCGAGCAGTTTACGAAAAGCTTCGCCACGATGGGAAACTGCGAACTTCTCTTCCGCCGTCAATTCGGCGAATGTTTTGTTGAGAGGAGGGTAGAAGAAATAGGGATCGTAGCCAAAGCCGCCGGCACCTTTGGGTTCATTCTGGATCAGGCCCTCCGCTTTACCCTCCACGACCGTCAGGATTCCACCGCGTTGGGCAAGGGCGATCACACAATCGTAATGCGCGGAACGCTCCGACTCCGGAACCTCAGCCAGGTCTCTGAGCAATTTCTGATTGTTGGCTTTGTCATCTGCCTCTGGGCCTGCATAACGCGCGGAATAAATTCCCGGCCCGGAACCCAGCGCATCAACGCTTAAGCCGGAATCATCGGCAAACACCGGGGGATCCGTCCATTGGCTATAGTAGAGAGCTTTTTTGCGGGCGTTTTCTTCGAATGTCTTCCCATCTTCTATGCAGACAGGCAGGTCCTTGATTCCCGGAAGAAGCTCAACTTCGATCCCCCGGGATTTGGCTGCTTGCCTGAATTCTCTGAGTTTTCCGGGATTTGTCGACGCCAAATAAACGGTCAGCATCACGATACTGGGATGAGCAAATACTTCGATTTCTCGGTCCTCTCTTCTTTGGGCTCAATCCAGACCGGCATCCGTTGAGCACAACTATCATCCTACTTGTGGAAGTGAATGCGCAGCGTTATTCGTTGTCCAAGGGCAACTCCACGCCTGTGACGGATCTTTGAATTTCAATCAGCTTCTGAATTGCCGGGCGCGTCAGCTCAATCAGGCTGGCCAGTTCATCGCTGCTGAAAGGCAATCCTTCCGCGGTTGCCTGAACTTCCACGAAGCGGCCTGAGCCCGTCATAACAACATTCATATCAACTTCGGCGCTGGAGTCCTCGGAGTAATCGAGGTCGAGGAGGGTTTCGTTTCCTATGATACCGACGCTGATGGCGGCCACGTAGTCGTTCAAAGGAATCTCGGTGATGACTTGCTGCTCCTTAAGCTTTTTAAGGGCAAGGGCAAGGGCGGCCATGGCGCCGGTGATCGAGGCGGTGCGGGTGCCGCCGTCTGCACGGATCACGTCGCAGTCGATCCAGATGGTCCGCTCTCCGAGCTTTTCGAGATTGATAATCGCGCGCAGAGACCGTCCGATCAGCCGCTGGATTTCCATTGTCCGACCGCTGGGCCGGCCGCGGGTCACCTCGCGGGGAGTTCGAGTTTCCGTAGCGCGCGGAATCATGGAGTATTCGCTTGAAACCCAACCCTTTCCTGTTCCCTTCAAAAAGGTGGGAACTCCCGATTCCACCGAGGCTGTGCAAATCACCTGTGTTTCTCCCAGGCGAATCAGCGCAGAGCCCTCTGCACACGAAATGAAATCAGGAATGATTTCAACCGGGCGAATCGCGCACGCTTCGCGTCGACCAGCACGGACCAGCTTCCCGCCAGAATAGAGCAGCCCGGAAAGCGACTTGGGTGTTGAAGACATGAGTTCTCCTAAGTCTAATGTGTCTGGGCAATCAGTGACGGTTCGGGAGCAAAGCTGCCTGTAAGATCAATGTGACCATCCAACGTTTGTGCTTCCTGGCCCTGAACAAGAAATCTTACTTCCTTTACTTGGGGAATATTAGCGCACAATGAGTCCACAATCGAGTAGATCGCCAAGCTCTCACTTTCGATGCCCGGCTGAAGGTTCGCCAAGGCTTCTTGGGACAGATCGATGATTGCCGTGCCACCCGCCGTGAGGAACACGGCCCGGATCGTCGTGGAGGGAGACAGAGCGCTGGCGTGCCCCTGATGTGAGCCCTCGATGAGGGCCAGCAGAACCTGCCGAATGGCTTTGATGTTGTCCGAAGAGAGCTTCAGAGAGCGGGTTTCGGGCACTAGGCTGCCGTCCGCATAAGAAGGGAAATAGAGCGTGATAATCTGGGTTTGGCCTCCTGCGGGCTGAAGTGCCGCCTCGCTTAGCTTCGTTCGCGCCGCCTGCTCAGACTGCGATGTGCTTGCAGCGGTGGGAGCGATATGATGACGCAGAGTCATCAGGTAGTAGATTCCTACGCCTAGAATAACTGCGACGGCAATGGCCAGTATCAATGCGCGGCGAGACATGCCCTATGGTTTCCCCTTCTGAAAAGTTGCGATGGCCTGAACAACCGCGGCAGCAATTTCCTGCTGGAAAGCCGGGTTAGTCAAAGCAGCAGAATCGCTGTTTGGGGTGAGGCTTCCCACCTCGATGACGGCGGCAGGCGCGGCGATGCTCCGCAACACCCTGACTGGAACTTCCATTGGCGGCGTCGAGGCGACTTTCGTGGTTTTTTTCAGGGCCTGCTGAAGGTCCTGGGCAAGCCGGCTGCTCGAGTCCATATAGCGCAGTTGCACCTTGTCCCAGTCTACAAACAGGGGTTGCGGGTCGCCGGCGGGAACCATGGCCAAGGGTGAAGACGGTCGATAGCTAAAGACCATCACGCGCGGACTAGAGGGCCCGAGATCGCCAGCATCGAACGAAATAAAGGCAATCGGATGAACAAAATTGGCTTCCGCGGCCCTTTGGTCGAAGCCGACATTGACATCGCTGGTTCGCGTGAGGACTATCCGATACTTGCCCGTTGCCTGGAGCGCCTTCTGTACCTGGGCCACAAGCTGTGCCGTCAGGTTCTTTTCAAGCAGACCGTTCTTGCCCTGCGCTCCGACGTTGGTACCCCCGTGTCCGGCGTCCAGAACCACCGCGGGCAGTGACGAGCCAGGAACCGGCATGGCAGATAACGGCTTGGGCGCGTTTGTCGGCGGGAGCATGGCTTGAGCCGGCTGCGGCGACACGGGCGGTTTGGGCATCATGGGAGCCTGTCTTGCCGTTGTAATTCCTGGCTTCAAGACATTAGCCACAATGATCTTATTGCCTTCACCTATTTTCGGATAGAAATCAAGACCTGGTTCCGTGGGAGTGATGATGAGCTTGGGGCGCCCGTCCTGATCGTCGAATTTAACCTTTGAAACGTACGGATTGTTGAACTGGAAATTGGACTCTGTGGGCTCGACCGGATGATTGCCAAGATACAGAATCCACCTGCCGTTTTGTGCTGCCGTGCGCAGATGAACCTGCTGTGCAAACTGGATGGTGAGCTGGGCGCCTTGCTCGAGCTGTGATAAGTGAAGCGTAAAGGAATTTGGCGTGACCCCGCCGATGAAGATGCGATTCTCGCCCCGCTGGTACTCTATGGTCTGGTTGATGAGAGTGGGCAGGACGGTGGTTAGGAAATCCGTCGGAACCATCCATTCCCCGTCAATGCTTCGCACGGGCTGATCCAGTTTGAGGCGGGCGTTATTCAGTCTCACCGTCCGATTATCTTGCCGCAGCCGGATGCGCGTGTTGTTGAACCACACCTCAAGTGACCTCCGCTTGCTTTTCAGGCTGCCGACGCGGCCGAAAAGATTCAGAAGCGGGAGCACTGGAAGATAGTGGACGTTTGCGTAAGTCCGGGTCGTGAGAACGGAGTGTGATTTGGGGAAGTAGAAGACAAAGTTGTCACTTCGCCCAAGGCGCGGGGTAAATAGCAGGATGATACCAATAGCGACTCCGAGCGAGAGCCAGCGAGCGGATCGAGACCAGAGATTGGGGTGATTAACCAAAAAATTCACGCGCCGTGGGGTTCCGGTGGCGGGATATGCCCTCAAAGCTATCCGTGCCAAACCATTATTTTAGTCGAACCTTTCCCAACCTTGCAATTGCGCAACGTGTTCACGTGCAGGTCCTTTTTCACATGACTGGTGGAGGGGGACCGAGCGAATAATTGTGGATGTCGCCGAAAGCGGCCACACCGATGTGAACAATCGAAACCCATCGCTCCAGCCTGTGATGGCCCGTCCGGTGCAGCCAGTAGGCGAGGCCGATAGAAAGCGCGGTTCCTGCGACCTCAATGCCGGCAAACAGCGGTTTGTTGTCCACGATGCTGTTGGTCAGCAGCACTTCATTGTGCCCCAGCTCTCGAAAATGCTGGGTTGAAGTGTAGTCTAGCGCCCGCACTGCTGCCACGCCAGCAAACAGCATCAGGTTGGTTCTGTCGAAAAAACGGTGTGTGGATTCCGGGAGTTGCCGAGTTTGGGTTTGCGATGCTGGCACTGCCCCCGCGCGAAGGTTTCCTGTTTCTTGCTGGGCCTTCAGCGGGGCCGAATCGGTCCCCAGCGCCACTGCAACAATGAACCCCACGGCAACCATTCGCGGGAATAACCGGCCTCGCCTGTGAGATCTTCTTGGTTGTTTGCCGAAGGTCCGCGGCATCTGGCTCCTGTTCATGATCACTTGACTACCATCACCCCGTGCGGCGGCAGGTAAAAAGCATTCCCGTTGTTAGTGACCTCGGTTTCGGACGTTCCGAACAACTTCAGGTATTTTGCCGCCGCCTTGCCGCGGCCGCTCAGGTGACACGTGACCGGCAGTTCGGTGAAGTTCGCAATTCCAACGCGCTCGTGCATTGGGAAGATGGCCACTCGCGGCGGAGCATCGAGCGAGACCGGCACAAACCGACCCACCGCAGTGCGGAGTTTCCTGAGCGCAGCGCGCGTCTGGGGATCCAGTTGAGTGATCTGGTCGTTGGCATCGACGTATGCCAGCCGCGGCAACCGCTCCGAAAAGACGATGATCTTTCCACTCCCCTCTGGGACCTGCTTGAAAAGTTCATCCTTCGCCAGGGCGATCTTATTGTCCGGCGTAAGGCGAGGGTCGGCATTCAGGCGATGAGCCAGGGACTCACTGATGAAAGCCGTCCCGCCTTCTTGCAGGAATTGTTCCAGCTCCGGAACAAAATCCGTGTCGCCCAGGGCATGGGCTGTGAACAGCGCTGCCCGTGACTTTGCAGGAAAGTGCGCCGTGGGGAGAAGCGGAATGCCGATCATTCCAATCTCGTCAAAGATGTAAGGTTCGTCGCCGGGATTGCTGTTGGGAGGCTTGTAGGCAGGAATGCCTTCCCAACCACCGACAAGCTTGGCCAGCCGGTCGAGTTGCGGGCGATCGGCGGCCAGCTTTTCGGCCTGCGCGCGATACTCGTTGGAGGCCAGATCGCCATAGTGAAAAAGCATCACCTCCGGCGCTCCAGCAAGGACGGTCACATAAGCCTGATCCATGTAGAGCGTGGGGTCGGTGCCATAGGGATCAAACCAGCCGCCACCTTCTTTGGGTCCGGCAATGTCGTTGAGCCAGCGGTAAAGGAAAAAGCCTCGATACTGCTGCGTGTGTCCCCACTGGTTGGAGCTGGGGTCCCGAAGCTCGGTGCCCACCCAGATGCGGTCGTAGAGCGCCGTCTCCTTGTCCACCACGTAGCCGCGGTTTTGGAATTTGTCATACCACTGCGGGAATTTCAGGATGATCTTGACGTGGGGGTTGACCGACCGTGCCGCTCCCAGGACGTACTTGCGGCTCATTTCGAGCATCAGCTTGTCACGGTATTGTGTCCAGCTCATTTTGCCCTTCGCAGCCGCGCATTCCGAGCATGTGCAGTCGGTGAAGAAGAAATCATCAATCATGATTTCGTTGAACATGCTGGCGGCATAGCGGAAGATTTCGGCGAGATGCTCCTGGTTGTGGCGGTTGGTGTAGCAGGCTGCGACCTTCCAGCCGGTTGAGGGCTTGCCAAGGTCGGTGGTGGTGACACAGCCGGAAACCTCGAGTCCGGCATGCCGGAAGAAGTCGCGCGAGGCCTTGAGCGTATCGGCATTGGCCTGATAGCCGTCACGGAAAACCTCCAGGTAAACCTTGGTGATTCCCATGCGGCGGCAGAATCCCAGCGCTTGCTCGCGCCCGGCGGGCGTTGAAAGATGGTCGCGAACGTCCTGAGCTGTGAAAAGCGTTTCCCATTGGACTGCCTGGGCAGCGGGGGCAACCATGAGAAGCAGCAGAAACCAGACGGGAACAAAGCGTAAAAGGCGGCATATTTTGGGCCGGCAATTAGAAGAATACATCCTTTGCTCCAAAACGTGTCAAGAGTGTGCGACGGAAGGCCGTCGCCACTGGCGGGACTGAGCCAGAGAACGGAAAGCACAAGAAAGAATAACACTGCACGGACCAGACTGCAACGGTTCACGGAAGGCCTGTCAAAGCTCTTTAGAAATGTCCCCTTGGTTAACTCATTAGAAGTGTCCCCTCTTTGTCGTTCCTGTTTTTCTGTTTTTTCTCTCTTTCTTTGGTTTTGTTGTTTCTGATTTCTTCGTGGG
>JAKAWN010000127.1 GCA_021827245.1 Acidobacteriota bacterium
CGGTTCAACTCCCTCTTGCTCATCTCCGTTCGCCCCAATCTGACCTCCTTCCAGAGGTCACATTAGGGGACATTTCTATCGAGCACAAAAGGGGACATTATCATCGAGGTACAACAGCTGTTGGCAGCGGTTGGCAGCAATTTGTGTCCGTTGGCCCCACATTCACTCAGCTATTTTTTCCGAACTGAGCGACAATGAGAGGCGCGACCGATGCAAACGGGCCTCTTCCAGGACGGGATCGAACGCGAAGTGTGGCCGGCATCTCCCACTGTATCGCTTTTAGCATTCTGGCTGCTCTCCCTTATGGCCCTGCCAAGCGTTTCGGCTGTCGGTGCGCCGTCAGGCCCCTTATTGCCGCAAATGCAAAATAAGATGCAGGCTTGTCCCTTGACCACAGATTCGGGATCTCAGACGCGGCATTCTTCACCAAATGGCCAGAATGATCCAGGCTCCAACGAGGACCAGTCCTCCTCCCTGCTGATTATTGTGAATGACGAGAACGGGCTGGCCATTCCGTTCGCCCACGTCATGCTGGCGAAACCAAGCACGCAATTTCTTGCACGTGGAGAAACGAACTACGCCGGGAGGCATGTTTTCAGAGACCTTGCTCCCGGCGTTTATGATCTGCAAGTCGAGAAGGAGGGGTTTTATGCCGTTCACTTCTCTGGCATTGAGGTGAGGGGTTCGCCGAGCACCGAGGTTACCCTGAATCGAGTCCGGGAGATTCATCAGCAAGTGAATGTCGTGGCATCGCCGACCTCCATCAATCCGGCAAGGACGGCGTCGACACATAGGCTGAACGACACGGAAATTATGAATCTGCCCTTCACCGTCCCCCGTGACATCCGCTACGCATTGCCACTGATTCCTGGCGTCCTGCAGGATGCCACCGGGCAGGTCCATGTGAACGGCGCTCCGACAAGGGACATCCTCGATGAGTTGGACGGATTCAACATTACCGATCCAGCCAGCGGCTATTTTAACGCCCGTGTGCCCGTTGATGCTCTTCGTTCCGTAACCGTCTCTGGCAGCCGCTACCCGGCGCAGTTCGGAAAGGCTTCTGGAGGGCTCATTGACCTGGAATCCGGAATGGGAGACGATCGATACCGCTTTTCCGGGACGGATTTCCTTCCCTCGATAACAACCCGCAAGGGATTTCATATTAGTGGCTGGACTCCACACGGAAGCTTTTCCGGTCCCATCAAGAAGGGGAAAGCCTGGTTCCTTTTGGCCCCACAAGCTGATTATGACCTGCAATTGATCAATGAGCTTCCTCCAGGGGCCGATACGAGTTCCCGCTGGAGATGGGGAGATTTAGCAAAAGGCCAGGTTAACCTTACGCCCTCAAACATCCTCACGACCGATATTCTGGCCAACGGCTTTCACGCCACGCATGCTGGCCTTTCAAGGTTCAACCCCGTTGAGTCTACCACGACCCTCAACGAATCCATTTACCACTTCTCAACCGTCGATCGGGCCATGCTATCCAACGGCCTTCTGGCGGAGTTTGGGATTGGCTTCAGCCGTTTTCGTACGGCGGAGCTGCCACTCGGAAACGCGACTTACGTGGAGACTCCCGAAGGCACGACCGGGAATTACTTCGAGCGCGCCGAGGGGCGCTCGCAGCGCCTGCAGATCATCGGAAATATGATCGCCCCGACTTTCCAAAAATGGGGGACACATGAACTGAGAATTGGGATTGACCTCGACCAAATCGTGGACGTTCGATCCTTCAATCGGCACGAGATTTCCATCCTCCGTCAGAATGGAACTCTTTCACGCACCGTGATTTTCCCGGGCCAACCATCGTTTGAGCAGACGAATTTTGAAACAGGCATCTATGCAGAGGACCATTGGTCCGTTTCAGATCACCTGGTTCTTGATCCCGGGATCAGGCTGGATTGGGACCGAATTGTTGGCGGTGCTCGCGTTTCGCCGCGTATTGCCGCCAGCTTCGTCCCGACGGCGGAAGACAACACCAAATTCGTCGGCGGCGTGGGCATTTACTACGACGAGTCCAACCTCGGCTTGTTCACTCAGCCACGGTCGGGAACACGCATTGATTCTTTCTACGATCCAACAGGCACGTACCTCATTCGGCCACCCGTTCAGAGCCTTTTTCTGATTGGCCCGCACGGTCTGAAAAAGCCCTGGTTCATGAACTGGAGTGTAGGCGTTGAACGTAAGTTGCCGGCTTCTACTTTCCTGCGGCTGGAATATCTCCAGAAACGCGGATACGACGGCTGGACTTATGTGAACCCCTGTGTGGGGCCGAGTGGTTGCTTTGCCGGACAGTTTACAATGGAAAGCACGCGCCGTGACCGCTACAACGCCCTCACGGCCTCAGTCCAGCGGCGGTTCAAGAGTGGGCATATTATCTATGTTTCTTATACCCGTTCCTCTGCCCGCTCCAATGCGGTTCTGGATTTCAATGTGGACAATCCATATTTCAGTCAGCAATCGGGCGGTCCGCTTCCCTGGGACACTCCTAACCGGGTCGTTTCTTGGGGAATTATGCCATTGGTGAGGCGATTTGACCTCGCTTATACGCTCGACTGGCACGACGGATTTCCTTTCAGCGTCTTCAATGAAAATCAGGAAATCGTCGGTCCTGCTGACCGGCTGCGTTTTCCAGCGTATTTTTCTCTGAATATGGCTCTGGAAAAGAGGATTACATTGTTTGGATTTCGCTGGCAGGTTCGCGCTGGGTTCGATGACATCACGAACCGGCACAATCCGGCTGCCGTCGATAACAACATCGATTCACCTACTTTCCTGACATACAGCAGCAGCGACGGCCGTGCCCTGACGGGCCAAGTGCGGCTGCTGGGAAGAAAATAGACGTCTTCGCAGTGTGCATGGCCGAAACCCGCTATCAGTCTCGCCAGGTTCCATCCAATTCCTGCGAGGCTTGACGGCAACCTGCTAAAGCGCAATGATGTCTGGCTCTACCCATGGGATATCTGCTTGGAATCGACGGAGGCGGCACCCGCACCACGGTATGTCTTGCCGATGACCACCTGTCAATCCTCTCGCGCGTTCAGGCCGGACCTTCCAATCCAGTCAAGCTGGGGGTACCTGCCGCCCAGCGGGAACTCGCAAAGGCCTGCCACCGGGCTTTCCGGGAAGCACACGCTCAGCCTCGAAAGCTTCAGGCAGTTTGCGCGGGTCTCGCCGGGGGCGGCGGCGATTTGATTCAACGGCGCATGCTTCCCTGGCTGCGCAAGGAATTCCCCGCACGAGCGCACATGATAACAACCGATGCAGCCATCACGCTTGCCGCGGCGCTCGGAGAAAAAGAGGGTGCCATTGTCATTGCCGGGACAGGATCCATTGCTTACGGCCGCGACGCGCACGGGCGCACCCTTCAAGTGGGAGGATGGGGCAGCCTTTTTGACGACGCAGGCTCGGGCTACGACATTGGACGCAGGGCGATTGCCGCAGCGCTCCGGGCCCACGACGGCCGAGGTTACCCGACCAGCCTGGTCGGGTCTCTCTGTCGCGAGCTTCGTCTCCGCAAGATCATCGACGTTATAGCCAAATCTCTTACCGCACAGGAAATCGCAGCCCTCTTCCCATTGGTTCAACGCGAGGCTCGCGCGGGCGATAAAGTTGCCCGGAGTCTCTGTCTGGGGGCCGCCGCCGATCTTGCGGAACTCGCCTTAACAATGATCCGGCATCTGGGCCGGCAACATCAGCCTGTGCGGGTCGTCTGTTCAGGGGGCCTATTTCAATCAAGCAGCATGATTCGTCGCGCTTTTGCTCGAAAGGTACACGAGGGCGCGACGCTGGCCCAAATTTCCCTCCTCCGGCATGAGCCTGTCCATGGCGCCCTTCTGCTCGCCCGGCAAATAGCTCGACCGCGAACCAGCAGACGGCTCAGCGCGTCGCCGGAATCCGTCTAGCCTATGATTTTCGCGTCAGTTTGCCCAATGATTCAAGCCGACTCCAGGCATTGAGGCAGATATGGCCGTGATGGCATCACTGCAGTCGAGGAGGCGGTAGGCGAATCTGACGTTTGGGAGTACCATGGAGTCTAAGGCAGTTCCAGAGGTGAACACGTTGACCGGCCAACTCCGCCATCAGGAGTACGTCCTCGAACGTAAGGATCTGCAAAACCTATTTGATGTCTTAAGGGATAGTGGCTACCAAATCATCGGCCCGAGGATCCGGGATGGCGCCATTGTTTTTGATGAGGTCGGTTCCGTTGATGACCTGCCCGCCGGCTGGACCGACATACAGGAGCGCGGTATTTACCGGCTGACAAAGCGCGATGATCAGGCGCTTTTCGGCTACAACGTAGGACCCCACTCCTGGAAGAAATTCCTCTTCCCGCCTCGAACACGCTTGTGGCAAGCCCGTCGCGAAGCGGAGACTATTGCCATCAGCAACGAAGCTCCGGAACCATCCAAAAGGGCTTTTATCGGCGTCCGGTCCTGTGACCTGCACGCCATCGCTGTTCAGGACCGCGTTTTTATTCAGCCCGATCTCATCAACATTTCATACCAGGCGCGCCGCAACCGGTCGTTTATCGTAGCGGTCAATTGCGGACAGGCTGGGGGAACCTGCTTCTGCGCCTCCATGAACACAGGTCCGAAAGCTACGGCGGGTTTCGACTTGGCTTTGACAGAAATTTTGGAAGGCGAGCGGCACTATTTTGTATTAGAGTCAGGAACCGAGGCCGGTCAGGCGGTCCTCGAACAGATTCCTCACTCCGCGGCCGGCTCAGCAGAGCAGACAGCCGCCGAAAAAACTGTGAACGCAGCAGCCGGCCTGATGGGCCGGCAAATGGACACCACTGGAATCAAGGATTTGCTGTATCGCAATTACAGGAGCCCGCGCTGGGATAACGTAGCGTCCCGCTGCTTGACCTGCGCCAACTGCACCATGGTTTGCCCCACCTGTTTCTGCTCCACCGTCGAGGATGTTACGGATTTAAAAGGCGATCATGCCGAGCGATGGCAGCGATGGGACTCCTGCTTCACAATGGATTTCTCCTACATCCACGGCGGCAGTGTCCGCGCCAGCACAAAAGCCCGCTATCGCCAGTGGGTGACCCACAAACTGGCAACCTGGATTGACCAGTTCGGCACTTCAGGCTGTGTGGGTTGCGGCCGCTGCATCACCTGGTGCCCAGCGGCCATTGACATTACTGAAGAAGTCCGAGCTATACGGGAATCGGAAGATCATCCAACAGAATCAAGCGAGGGTCATCATGGAGACACTTAAATCTATTCTGGCCGAGCATCCTTTTTTCCGGGACCTCGAGGAGCGTCATCTGGACTTGATTGTCGGCTGCGCCTCGAACGTGCGTTTTAACGCCGGTGATTTCATCTTCCGCCACGGAGAACAAGCAAACCAGTTCTATCTGATCCGCCAGGGAATGGTGTCGCTTGAAATGTTTGTGGCCGGACGCGGTCCCGTCAAAGTTCAGACGCTGGGCGAGGGCGAAGTTCTCGGCTGGTCGTGGCTGGTCCCTCCCTATCTCTGGATGTTTGACGCAAGCGCGATGGAATTGACCCGGGCAATTGCGCTCGATGGGAAATGCCTTCGAACCAAGTGCGAGCAGGATCACGACCTGGGCTACCAGCTCTTGAAACGTTTTGTAACCATCATCCAGGAAAGGCTGGACGCAGCAAGGCTGCAACTATTAAACATCTATGAAGTCCATGCCTGAAGAAAAAGTAACGGTTGCAAGTCCGGGTCCGATGACGCCGGACTTCTATCGCGTTCTCACGACTCGGCAGGAGACACATGACACGTTCACGATTGAACTGTCGCCTGCAAATGGCAGTCGTCTATCTCCCTTCGCGCCCGGGCAGTTCAATATGCTCTATGTTTTCGGCAAAGGCGAGGTCCCCATCTCGGTCAGCGGAGACCCCACGCATCCGCAACGCCTGATCCATACTGTTCGCGAAGTTGGCATGGTCAGCCGGGCTATGCGTGGCATGAAGCGGGGCGACCTCCTGGGAGTTCGCGGCCCGTTTGGGAGTTCATGGCCGGTAGAAGAGGCTGCCGGGAAGGACATCGTAATCGTGGCGGGCGGGATCGGCCTTGCGCCCCTCCGGCCCGCGCTCTACTCGATTCTCGAGAATCGCGAAAAATACGGGCGGGTTGTTCTGATGTATGGGACGCGCACGCCTGAAGATATTCTCTTTCGAAAAGAACTGGAGCGCTGGCGGGCCCGGCTGGACCTCAGCGTCCACGTGACGGTGGACCGAGCACTGACTGAGTGGCGAGGTTCGGTCGGCGTCGTGACTACCATTATTCCCCGCGCGCATTTCGATCCGCAAAATACCCTGGCGATGGTCTGCGGCCCTGAAGCCATGATGCGCTTCACGATCCTGGAACTTATGAAACGCGGCGTCAGCGTCGAACAGATTTATATTTCAACCGAGCGCAATATGAAGTGCGCCATCGGACTCTGCGGCCATTGCCAGCTTGGCCCCACGTTTGTTTGTAAGGATGGGCCGATCTTCCGCTACGACAAAATTCAACCATTCTTTGAAATTCGGGAGATTTAATGGCGGCGCAAACGAAGAAACCCAAGCTCGCGGTCTGGAAATTCGCCTCCTGTGACGGGTGCCAGCTCACCCTTCTGGATTGTGAAGACGAATTGCTGGCGGTGGCAGGAGAAGTTGAAATCTCGAATTTCCCCGAAGCTTCGCGCGCAGTGGTCAAGGGACCTTACGACCTCTCGCTCGTGGAAGGTTCCATCACCACCCCCCACGACGCAGAGAGGATCCATCAGGTCAGGCGCGTGTCGAAATTTCTGGTTACTATCGGCGCCTGCGCTACGGCGGGCGGCATCCAGGCCCTCCGCAACTTTATGGACGTCAAGAAATTCATGTCCATCGTCTACGCGACCCCGGCTTATGTTGAAACCCTCAGCAAATCGACCCCCATCAGCGAACACATTCCTGTCGATTTCGAGTTGCGCGGCTGCCCGATAGACAAGCGCCAGCTCATCGAAGTGATCAGCGCTTTTTTGAACAACCGCAAACCCAATACTCCCGCGCACAGCGTCTGCATCGAGTGCAAATTGCGCGGAAACGTTTGCGTGATGGTCGCGCAAGGCATACCATGCCTTGGACCGGTAACCCATGCAGGCTGCGGCGCCATCTGCCCCGCATACGATCGTGGCTGTTACGGCTGCTTTGGGCCCATGGAGTCTCCGAATACCAGATCCCTGAGTATCGCATGGGGCCATCTTGGCGCCAAGGAGAATGACCTCGTTCGTGCATTCCGCGGCTTCAACGCTTACGCCGATCCCTTCCGCAAGGAAAGCGAGGCCCATGAAAAGTAGAACCATTAAAGTGGACTATCTGGCCCGCGTGGAAGGCGAAGGCGCTCTTTTCGTGAAAATCCAGGGTGACGAACTGGCGGACGTCAAGCTTAAGATCTTTGAGCCGCCACGTTTTTTTGAGGCTTTCCTGCGCGGCCGGCGATACAGCGAAGCTCCCGACATCACCGCCCGAATCTGCGGCATCTGCCCGGTCGCCTATCAGATGAGCGCCGTGCACGCCATGGAGGATGCTTTCGGCGTCCGGGTGGAAGGTCCGCTCCGCGACCTGCGCCGCCTGATCTATTGCGGCGAGTGGATTGAAAGCCACGCGTTGCACGTTTATATGCTTCACGCGCCGGATTTTCTCGGTTTTCCTGATGCCATCCAGATGGCGCGCGAGCATTCCCAGATTGTCCAGCGTGGTCTTCAGCTCAAGAAGGCAGGAAACGAAATCGTCACCTTGCTGGGCGGGCGAGAAATTCATCCCATCAATGTTCAGGTCGGCGGGTTCTACCGGGTACCCACTCGCAGCGAACTGGCCCCGCTGGCGGAACGAATGAAGTGGGCGCGCGACGCGGCGATTGAGACGGTCAAATGGGTGGCGCAATTTCCATTCCCCGAGTTCGAACAGGATTACGTTTTCGTTTCGCTCAGACATCCGGACGAATATCCGTTCAACGAAGGCCGGCTGGTTTCCAACCGCGGGCTCGACATTTCAGTCCACGACTACGACGATAACTTTACTGAAGAACACGTGGCCTACTCGAACGCGCTGCATTCAGTTCTCAAGCCGGGCACGCCATACTTCGTGGGTCCGCTGGCGCGCTACAATCTGAACTTTGACCGCTTGTCGCCCATGGCGCAGGATGCAGCTCGGAACGCCGGGCTTGGTCCCGTGTGCCGCAATCCGTTCCAAAGCATCATCGTTCGCAGCGTTGAAATAATGCAGGCTTGTGATGAGGCTCTGCGCCTGATCGAGCGCTACGAACGTCCAGGCCGGCCAACCGTTTCCATTCATCCCCGCGCCGCCCGCGGCTATGCCTGCACGGAGGCGCCGCGTGGCACGCTTTACCATCGCTATCGCATCGATGAAAGCGGCACCATTCGCGAGGCCAAGATTGTTCCGCCCACTTCGCAGAACCAGAAAACCATCGAGCAGGACCTTTGGCAATTCATCCCCAAACATTTTCAGGACAGCCAGGACGAGCTTCGCTGGCGGTGTGAGCAGGCCATCCGCAACTATGACCCATGCATCTCCTGCTCGACACACTTCCTCAAGCTCGACCTCGAGCGCGAGTGACCGGATTGTCCCGTGAACGCTGCGCAGAACCCGCGACTGCTGATCATCGGCGTTGGAAATCCCTTTCGGGGCGACGATGCTGCAGGGCTGCTGGCGGCCCGCCGGCTTAAAGAGATGCGACTCGACTCGTGCATGATCCTCGAGCATTCAGGTGAGGGGGTATCACTGATGGAAACCTGGAAAGGCGCCGGAGCCGTCATCCTTATTGATGCCGTCAGTTCCGAGAGACCGCCGGGCACTATCCATCGCCTGGACCCGATCCGCAACCCGCTTCCGGCGCAACTGTTTCACAGCTCAACCCACGCCTTCAGCCTTCCGGATGCGATCGAAATGGCCCGCGCGTTGGACGAACTTCCGCCTCGCCTCCTTGTGTTTGGGATTGAAGGACGAAACTTCCGGGCCGGGGCCGAACTTTCGCGCGATGTCAACGAAGCGCTGCCGGAAGTCACAAACCAGATTCTCCAAGAGGTGAAAGCCTTGAGGGCGGAGACCGAACAAGGAGGTTGATCGATCATGCACGAGGCTTCCCTGATGAACGATCTGATGAGAAAGATCGAAGGGGTCGCCCGCGAACAAAACGCTCGAAAGGTTCTGCGCATCAGCGTCAAGCTGGGCGCGCTCTCACACATGTCGGCCAGACATTTTCGCGACCGCTTTGAGGTGGCGTCACAGGGGACAATCGCCGAGGGCGCCAAAGTGGAGATCGAAGCCTTGACGGACACTAACGATCCGCACGCTCAGGAGATTCTGCTCGAAAGCTTGGAAATTGCGGTGTAAATCAGCAGATCCGCGGGAGTGGTTCGCCGAGCATCACGTCCAGCACGCGCGTTCCACCGATTTCCGTTTTCACCAGCACGCGCCGTGGGTGAGCGGCGACCACTTCGCCAATGCAGCACGCATCCCCGCCCAGAGGATGACTGCGCATCCGCTCCAGAACAGCATCGGCCGCCCCGGCAGCCACGATAGCCACCAGTTTGCCTTCGTTTGCGACGTACAGCGGATCAAGCCCCAGAATTTCGCATGCGCCCTTCACGCTTTCGCGGACCGGAACGCTCCTGCCGTCCAGCTCCATGCCGACCTGCGATCGTGCCGCGATTTCGTTCAAGATTGTCGCTACACCGCCGCGAGTGGGATCGCGCAGGCAATGAATCTCTTCACTGGCCTCCAACATTGAAGCAACCAGCGTGTGGAGCGCGGCCGTGTCACTTTCAATCGGCCCTTCAAATTCCAGCCCTTCGCGCCGTGACATGATAGCCATGCCGTGGTCGCCTATCGTTCCGCTCAGGAGAATTCGATCGCCCGCCCGCGCCTGGCTCGAAGAGATTTTGACGGAGCGTTCCAACATTCCCAGCCCCGTCGTGGTGATGAAAATCTGGTCGCCCTTCCCGCGGTTCACCACTTTGGTGTCGCCGGTCACCAGCAGAACTCCGGCTTCCTGAGCCGCTTGCCGCATCGATTCCACGATGCGGGTCAGATCCTCGGCTGCCAGACCTTCTTCCAAAATGAATGCCGCAGCGATAAAACGTGGCGTTGCCCCGCTCATCGCCAGATCGTTCAACGTGCCGTTGATCGCCAGCCGCCCAATATCGCCGCCGGGGAAAAAGATCGGAGTCACCACGAAGGAATCGGTGGTGAAGGCCAGCCGCGACCCGTTCACTTCCAGCACGGCCTGGTCGTCAAGCTGGGCCAGATAAGCGTTGTTGAAGTTCGGCAGGAACAACCCCTCGATCAGGTCCTGCGTCAACTTTCCGCCGCTGCCGTGTCCCAGCACAATCTGTTTGTGCTCAAGAATCGGCGCGGGACAGGCTTCACCCGGCAGTGTGCGGCGCTTCTCGTCGTGAGACAACTTTTCTCCTTCCTTTCCGCCAGGAGCCGATACCGCGGCAGGATCGCAAAATGATCAAAGGCTCTGTGTACCCTGTGTCGCGCTGAGCCTCGCATGGAGTGCTTTGAAGCCCTCCGCGACCTCCGTGTTAAAGTCTTTCGCGACGCCGAGGACACATGGGTAAAGGAGCTCCGGCACGATCCGTATCGGATTTGACCGCAGCTAACCGCCCGTCTCCACTTTCAAGTGCCGCCCGTAGAGATAATAGGCGGCGCAGGCCCCTTCGGATGAAACCATGGTCGCCCCCAGCGGATGGGCGGGTGTGCAGTCGGTCGCGAACGCAGGGCAGTCGTGCGGTTTCTTGATGCCTTTCAGCACGTCACCACTAATACAGATGGCAGGTTCCTGGGTGTCGATTGCACCCACATCGAACCGCCGTTCGGCATCAAAACTCTGGAATTCTTCACGCAGCCTGTAGCCGCTCTGCGGAATCGGCCCCACACCACGCCATTTTCGGCCACAGACTTCAAACACACTGAAGACGATCTTCCGCGCCGCCTGATTCCCTTCCCGTGTCACCGCCCGCACGTACTGGTTTTCAACCTCCGCACGCCCTTCTTCAAGTTGTTTCACCGCCATCAGTACGCCTTCCAGCAAATCCACCGGCTCAAAACCCGTGATCACCATCGGCACCTTATACTGCGCGCTGATCACTTCATATTCCTGATAACCCATAATGGCGCAGACGTGTCCTGGTCCCAGAAAGCCCTGAACCCTGTTCCATGGCGAGTCGAGGATCGCTTCCAACGCTGGCGGTACCAGAACGTGCGAAACCAGCACCGAAACATTCCGGACTCCCTCGTGTTTTGCGCGCCACACCAGCATGGCGTTCGCGGGAGCCGTGGTCTCAAAACCGATGGCGAAAAAAACCACCTGCCTGTCCGGATGTTTGCGGGCAATCTTCAGGCAATCTAGTGGAGAATAGACCACACGCACGTCCGCGCCCTGGGACTTCACTGTCAGCAGGTCCGAATCCGAGCCCGGCACGCGCAGCATGTCACCGAACGAACAGAAAATAACGTCCGGCCGTGATGCAATGGCGTGAGCTTTGTCGATCAATTCAAGAGGCGTGACGCACACAGGACATCCCGGGCCGTGCACCAGCTCAATGCCCCTGGGCAGCATATCATCAATCCCAAACTTGACGATGGAATGCGTCTGGCCGCCACACACTTCCATCAGAACCCACGGCCGCTTCTGTACACGCCGGATTTCTTCCAGCAGCCCTCGCGCAAGCTCCGCGTCGCGGTACTCATCCAGGTATTTCATCGACAACTCTCGAATCCGCAGGGCAGCAAGTTAATGAGCTGCGTCTCCCGACGGATCGTCCCCTGCGGACTCCGCCTCAGTGTCAGTCGAGTCAAGTTCGTTCAGTTGCCCCATTTCTTCCAGAAGCTGGTAGGTCCGTGCCGCTTCCTCTTCATTAACGCGGCTGATGGCGAAACCGGCGTGAACGATCACATAATCGCCGGGCACGACTTCGGGCACATATTCCAGGCAGGCGTCACGAACAATTCCTCCAAACCGGACTTTGCCCATGCGCAGGCCGCCTGCGTCCACGAGCGATACGACCTGGCCGGGAATTCCCAGGCACATCGTCAAGCCCCTGTTTTCAATGCGGCGTTGGCAATCACTGCCTGCCCCAGCGAGATTCCACCATCGTTGGGCGGTACTTTTTTATGCAGGTAAACCTCAAACCCGTATTCGCTGAGGCTTGAAATTGTGCGCTGCAATAGGAACATGTTTTGGAAAGAGCCGCCGCTCAGGCACACCTTGTTCAGCCTTTCGCGTTCACGCAATTCCCGGCAGACTTCTGCAACAATTTCCCCTAGCGTATTATGGAACCGCGCCGCAATCACTCCGGGCATCTCACCGTCCTGCATCTCACTTACTATCGATTTTACCATCGGGCGCACATCAATCTGCCACGGATCGGTGAACTCGATTTGGAAGGGATAGACCCCTCCAACTCCCTCTCTCGCTGCCATTTCAAGTTCGATGGCAGCCTGCGCTTCAAAGTTAATCTCGTGCCGCAATCCCAGAACGGACGCCACAGCGTCGAAAAGCCGTCCGCACGACGACGTCGCCACAGTATTGATTCCCCGTTCTAGCATCTTTCCGACCAACAGACGTTCTCTTTCCGGAACGGCTTTCCACAGCGGCAAATCTCCAGGCAATTCGCCCCCATAGGTTTCCCGAAGATAACTCAGCGCAGCGCGCCACGGCTGCCGAACAGCGGCATCGCCACCCGCCAGCGGAACGTATCGCAAATGCGCCCGGCGCTCGAACGTTTCGAAATCCGCAATCAGAAATTCTCCGCCCCAGATCTGCCCATCCGTACCGTATCCGGTCCCGTCGAGGGCCACCCCGATGACCTTCTCGCTTAGGCCATTCTCCGCCATGCAACTGGCGATGTGGGCGTGATGGTGCTGCACGCCGATCTTCTGGAGGTCGTGCTGCTCCATGGCATACTGTGTGCTCAGGTAGCGCGGATGCAGATCATAGGCGATCAGGCGCGGCTCAACACGGAAGAGCTTTTTGAGATTCGCAAGCGTCTCCTCAAAGAAACACAATGTCTCGTAGTTCTCCAGGTCACCGATATGCTGGCTCAGGATGGCGTGCCGTGCGTGGGTCAGGCAGAAAGTGTTTTTAAGTTCCGGGCCGCAGGCCAGAATCTCGGCAAGCGGCGCCATCAGATCGATCACAGCCGGAACGTATCCTCGCGACCGCCGCAAGATCCGTTCTTTTCCCCGGATCACGCGTACCACCGAATCATCCACGCGCATGTGGATTCGCCGGTTGTGCAAAAGGAAGGCGTCAGCAACACGGCCCAGCCGCGAAAGGGCTTCTTCATTCGAAGTAACGATTGGTTCCTCGCTCAGGTTTCCACTGGTCATCACAAGCGCTGTGAAAGCAGGCGAATCCGCCGGATTCTCGCCAAAAAGGAGCGAGTGCAGAGGGGTGTAAGGGAGCATCACTCCCAGGGTGTTGTTGCCGGGAGCTACGGCGGGAGAAATACGCGCGTCCGATCGCCGGGGAAGGATAACAATGGGATGGCGGGCACTAAGGAGGGCGTCGGGATCGTCGTGGGAAACCTGGCAAAATCCGCTCACTGAGGCAACGTCACCCGCCATCAAAGCAAAAGGCTTGTCGCTTCGCCGTTTGCGCGCCCTCAGCCGTACCACCGCTTCGTGGTTCTCTGCGTCGCAGGCCAGGTGGAATCCCCCCAGCCCTTTGATGGCAACAATCTTCCCCTGGCGCAGCAGGAGGCGCACCTTCCGCACTGTTTCCAGATCCGCCCGGCGCTTATCTTCATGCTCATCCGGAATCGCAATGGCAACGCCACCGGAATCCACCAATGTAAGCTGCGGACCGCAAACTGGGCAGGCATTCGGTTGCGCGTGGAACCGGCGGTTGCCCGGGTCGTCATACTCGGCCTGGCAGTCCGGGCACATATGGAATTCGCGCATCGTCGTCTTTGGCCGGTCATAGGGGACGTCCTCGATGATGCTGTAGCGAGGTCCGCAATTGGTGCAGTTGGTAAAGGGATAACCAAAACGCCGGTCGTTGGGATCCGTGAATTCGTGCCGGCAATCATCGCAGGTGGCAACATCGGGGGAAACGAGGACAGCGCTAAACTCCTGTTCCACGCTTTCTCGAATGATGAACTCTGTTTCACCCAGAGTTTCAATTTCGCCGGTAATTACGCTGGTGACTTCAGCCAGCGGCGGCGCGTCGCTCGTGAGGTCTTGAAGAAAATTGGTGAGGACGGCGTCCGGGCCCTCCACTTCGATCAGGACACCGTCAGGTGTATTGCACACAAACCCGGCGAGGTGGAAGCGGCGGGCCAGATGGTAGACGAAAGGGCGAAAACCCACCCCCTGCACGATTCCGTGGATATGGATCCGCTTTCGCTTCCGGATGGTCAAAAAGTTACCAAAGCCGCCTGCTCCAAATCGCGCACCACTCTAGACGCGATAGGGGGGCGGCGCGCCCCCGGCATCTTTCTTTAATGTGACTCTGACGGTCGCGATCTCATACCGGCCAATGGGCACGACAATCTCTTTCCCATCTGATCCCAGAGTAAGGCTCTTCTCTTGTTTTTCCATCAGGTTCGTCTGCATGGCTCCAGTGGCAGCCTCAGGCAACCGCAGCCGCACCTGCGAGGGCTTCCCCTCGAATTCGAAAAAGCGGAAGATCAGCGATTTATCGTCCTCGGCCTTCTTGATGGACGTAAGAATCACATTCTTCGGCTCAATCTGCACAAACGAGTGAGAGGAAGGAAGCGAGCCTTCGTGCGCGACGGTTACCACAGGGAGGAGGCGATAGTTCAGTTCATACCCACGAAGTTCGGTATCGGCCTCGCGCCAGCCGCCCGCGTGCGGATACATCGCATAAGTCATTTCGTGAAATCCCTGATCAGCATGCGGATCGGGGTCGATCGGCGAGCGGAGCAACGTCAGGCGGATCGTTCCCGGCTCAAAGGTATCGTACCCGTACTTTTCACGGTTCAGCAGGCTGAATCCGCGGCCGTTTTCCGAGAGGTCGCCCCATTGCTGCGCGCAGACCTCAAATTCGGCTTCCTGCGCCAGCAGGGGATCGTACTTGGGCAGCTTCTTGCCAATCTCTGTCGCTTCGGTAAACGGCACCGGAGGCTTTCCGGGCACATGAGGAATCGCCGGCCGCTCCACAGTTCCGTACGGAATTTCGTACGTGGCATTAAGCGGTTTGATGTCCAGCGGAAACGCGACCTTCAGCATGATCTGCTGTTCATGCCAGTGTACCTGCATATTCACATCCACGCGCGGCACTTCCGGATACGTGCAGATGTCCTGAACGAAGGACGACTTCTGGAAGCTTTTCTTCACCCGCACCACAGCTCGAACCGGGGAGTTCTCCACCAGCTTCACTTCTTCGGCCTCCAGCAGCTCCCTCTTAGACTTCTCATAATTCGGATTGATGTTCCAGGCGTTGTACTCCTTCGGCTCGTCGACAAACGTCTCCAGCAGGTTGCCGTGTCCGCCCGGCCTCAAGATGTTCTTGCCGTCCTTCTTGTTGATCAGATTCGTGACGCAGCCGGTCTTGGGATCGATGTCAACACTGATGAACTCGTTCTCCATATGGAGGCCGCGGGCCTCCAGCGTTGACGCAGCCTTATTCAAGACGCTGCCCGTAACAACGTGGAACACTCGATAACCGTTCGCGGGCACAGACCGCGCCAGGAACCGGACCTTCACTGTGCCGGTCGAGTCGTCGCGAGAGACGACAGCCGCCGGCACGGAGTGGCCTTCCGGGTCCTGTACCGAGACGTTCTGAACTCTCCCTGGGAACTGTACCTCTGCTTCGGTCACATCGGTGCGTTCCCAGCTCAGAGGGTTGAAGACAACCACCGGCAACCCCGGGCCGCGCGTATCGATGCGCGCCGCCAAGGTCCTTAGCGATCCCGCCAGGATCGGCTCACTGGTGAGCTTGACGAATTCCATGCTCTCCGCTTCATCCACATAAACAATGTGGATT
>JAKAWN010000667.1 GCA_021827245.1 Acidobacteriota bacterium
CACCTTTACCGGCGTTTACGAATTGGTGGAGGAAAATTACGCCGAATCGCTCACCGGAGACAAAGCGGAGCGTGCGGTTTACGACGGGGCGATTCCCGGCATGCTCCGGACACTCGACCCGCATTCCAGCTTTTACGACCCGAAAGCGTATGCCCGCATGCGGGAGGACCAGCACGGGAAGTACTACGGCGTGGGCATGTTGATCCAGCCACAGGGCAACAAAATCGTGGTCGTCAGTCCCTTTGAGGGCACGCCTTCCTTCCGCGCCGGCATCCGGCCCGGCGACGTGATCGTTTCCGTGGACGGCAAATCGATCGAGAACATGAACTCGGAAGACGTGGCCAATCTGCTGAAAGGCCCCAAAGGCACCCACGTTCAACTGATAATCGTGCGCGAGGGCTCTCCCAAGCCCCTCACCTTCGATCTCATCCGCGACGAGATTCCGCATAACAGCATCGACCTGGCATACATGATCCGGCCGGGAATCGGTTACGTGCACATCACCAACTTCCAGGAAACCACCGGCAGAGAGATGTCCGACGCTCTAGATCGGCTCGGGAATATGCACGGATTCATTCTCGATCTGCGCGGGAACCCGGGGGGGTTGCTCAGCGAGGCCGTCTCGGTTTGCGACAAATTCCTGCAGAAGGGCCAGGTGATTGTCTCCCAGCGCGGCCGCGCCTTCCCCGAACAGATCTACCGGGCCTCGCACGGGAACAATGGCGAGGATTATCCCATCGTCGTTCTGGTGAACCACGGAACCGCCTCGGCGGCGGAAATTGTTTCCGGGGCGCTGCAGGACCACGACCGCGCCCTGATCGCGGGCGAGACTACCTTCGGCAAAGGCCTGGTGCAGACCGTGTATCCGCTTTCCCAGAATACCGGCCTGGCGCTCACCACCTATCACTACTACACACCGAGCGGACGGCTGATCCAACGCAATTACAAGGGCGTTTCCCTTTACGATTACTACTTCAATCACCCGAGCGATAAGGATCTGGCCAATCGCGAGGTCAAGTTCACCGATTCCGGCCGCCCCGTCTACGGCGGCGGCGGCATCACTCCCGATGTAACGATCGACACTCCGAAATCCAACGATTTTCAAACCGATCTGCTGGAGCACTACGCCTTTTTCAATTTTGGCAGTCACTACATGGCCACGCACACCGTCAACCGGGACTTCCAGGTCGACGAGCCTGTGCTGCAGGCGTTCAAGCAGTACCTGACCAGCCAGCAGATCGCCTGGACCGATCAGGATCTCAATCAGGTGATGGATTGGGTGAAGATGAACATCAAATCCGAGATCTTCTCCGTCCAGTTTGGACAGCAGGCGAGTCTTGAGGTGCGCGCCAGCTGGGATCCGATGATCGCCAAGTCGATCGCCTCCCTGCCCCAAGCGCAGGCCCTCGAGAATGCGGCGAAGAAGGCCGATACGCTGCGCGCCAGCGCCCGGTCCGGCCAATCCCAGTAAGCCCGACGCAGTCTTCTCCGCTCCAATCCCCTTGCGTCGCCGATGCGCCCAACACCCGGCGTTTCTTTGTCCTCACTTACTTGGAACACAACCGATGCGGGCGCTCCTAAGTTCCGCCACCCTTCGCTCGCGGCAGAACGACGCCACCGTCTCGCCGCTCGGCTCTTGCTCGGAAATCCGCCTCCGTCATTTCGCCTCAGCTCCCGCTCCACGCACTCTCATCCCTTCGGACTGACACCGTAAATGACGGTGGCCGTATTCTCGACAAGGTCCGAAAAGTTATCATATATTGCACTCATGTTGCAAAGCCTCAAACTTGGCAGGGCTTACGATGGACTTCTTTTTCTCGCGGACGCGACCCGGTGCCTGCAAAGAATTGATAGCCATTGCCACGCCGAGCTCGAGTTGAACCTGATCGTGCGCGGAACCGCAACCTATGCGGTGAACGGCCGACGCTTCACGTTTACTCCACGAACGCTGCTGTGGCTGTTTCCTCAGCAGGAACACCAGTTAGTGGACCGGTCTGACAATGCGCAGTTTTATGTGGCTGTTTTCAAGCCTTCCTTGATCCTTCGATCGTGCCGGACAGCAGTCTATGCCGGCTTGAAACAGGAAGCTAGCGAAGACGCCGGCGTAATGAGCACGCTCCTGAGCCCAGAGCTTTTCGACCTGGTGCAAAAGATCATGGTCACCGTGATGCATGGAGCGCTGGAGGCGGAGTTATTGAACCGGGAAGCCGGCTTCGGGCCGCAATCCGGATTTGTCTTTGAGCATCACGATCCCGACGCGCTGAATGCGGGACTTCGGTTCCTGTTGTTATTGTGCTGGCGCATCCAACTCGAAGGAACATCCGCAGCCGGAGCCACGGTCCTGCACCCTGCAGTGCGTCGTGCGCTTAGACTGTTGAGCGAAGATGCAACCGAGCGGAGCCTCGGTCAGCTAGCCAAGGCCTGCGGAACGAGCAAATCCTCCTTGAGCAGGACCTTTCACCGTCAGATTGGCGTCCCGCTGAATCGCTATCGCAATTCCCTGCGCCTGGCCAGGTTTTTCGACGAATATCGGCAGCCCGTCCAGAAGAACCTGGCTGAAGCCGCGTACGCCGCCGGCTTTGGCAGTTACGCGCAATTCTACAAAGTTTTCACACAGGCTTACGGGCGCGGGCCACGGGATGCAATGAACTCGAATTTGGTAGGTCAAGCGGCGTTGCGCCCTTAGAGCCTGTTCTTCACTTTCGCGTGAGCGGCGTTGCGAGAGAAGATCGGGCCAGACGAGGCGGAGGACGAAGGTTGTGGTGGACCCACTGCCGAGGACGACAACGATGTAT
>JAKAWN010000128.1 GCA_021827245.1 Acidobacteriota bacterium
CCGCAACTGGTAGAAAAAGTGGCGGATCACGCGGAGTTGGATCACATGAGGGACGACTGGGGAATGATGATGCTGCGGGAGAAGAAATACACTGCCGGACAGATCGACGAACGGTGGACGCCGGCAATGATCGAGGAGTTCAACAAGTGGGTCGCAACGACGAAGCATTCCAAGCTGCGGCTAAAGGTACCCCACTAGGGAGTAGCTGAAGAAATCCACATCTGTCCTTTCAAAGAGCCACAGCAGAGAATAGCCCGCCCTTGGCCCGAGAGCCTTGGTCTGTAAAAGTGAGAACTCCCAAGGCTTTCTGGCCGAGCGGTCCCCTTGGGGCGGGCTGAAGTTTTGGGAGAAGGATTCGCTTTTCCCAGGACAGCCAATCATTTCAAATCCATGAAAATTCCGTTCACCTAATTGAATTCGCTTGCGCGAGGCCTAAATTAGTACTATAAGAGGTGCCTTGGGCGGGAGCGAGTTCCTCACCCAGGTAGTCGGTGTCTAGTCACAGAACTCCTAATTTAGACTGAAGACTGAACCTTTCCAGGGAGCATAAGCTCCTGATTCTGCGTTGGTCTTAGGCAATCCCCCCTAAACTCCGTCGGCAAGATAGAAGTGTGCGGAGCATTCAACAGGAGGAAGTTGATGCGATTTAAGTTTCTGCTTACCCTAACGATGGGAATTTTCTTCGCTATGCAATGCATGGCGCAAGTTTCTTCCGGTCGAATTACCGGCTTGGTCACAGATCAGTCAGGGGCGGCGATTCCCGGAGCGACGGTGACCGTGCGTAACGTCAATACTGGAATCTCGTCTACATTGAAAACCAGCGCTACCGGCGTGTACATCGTTGCCAACCTGATTCCTGGCACGTACACCGTTTCGGTCGAAATGACCGGATTCAGCCGGTTTGATCAAGAGAATATTACCGTTCAGGCAGCTTCTGACATCACCGTAAACGCAACCTTGCGGCCTGGCACGGTGCACCAGGTGGTGACGGTGACATCGGCTCCGCCCCTGCTGGAGGCTAACACCAGTAACCAAAACATCACCCTCAATTCGACCCTGGTGCAAAATACGCCTCAGATCACCCGCAACCCATTCAAACTGACCCTGCTGGCTCCGGAAGCGATCAATACGCGGGGCGAGGTTCTCCCCTTCCTTTCGTGGTCAGCCAACAGCGTTGACCTTGGTGGCGACACGAATCTGAAGAACAATCTCCTGGTTGACGGCAGTCCAGTGGGTCTGGGCCACAAATACAGCTACCCACCCAATATGGACGATGTTCAGGAGACAACGGTCAGCCAGAACGGTATAGACGCTCAGTACGGCCACAGCGCCGGCGGGGTGATCAACATTGCCACGAAGTCGGGCACGAACCAGTGGCATGGAGATCTCATGTACCTGGGACGGTACCCTTGGATCAATGCGATCAGTGACAGGACCCAAACTCCCCCCAGCGTTACTTCGACGCGCCAGAATATGTTTGGGGGCACACTGGGAAACCCCATCATCAAAGACAAGCTCTTCAACTTTGCCTCGGTGGAAGTCTGGAAAGTTGGAAATCCCACGAATTACAGGGTTACAGTCCCGACGCCGCTTCAACTCAATGGGGACTTTTCCCACACTTTCGCCCCTAACGGGAGTATCGCCACTATATATAATCCGTTAACGACTACTTATAACGCTGCAACGGATACCTACTCACGTACTCCCTTCACGGGCAATATGGTCCCGCAGTCGATGTGGGATCCTGTTTCAGCGGGAATTCTGAAGAACTTCTGGCCTCCAAACAACCCGGGTACCGATATCACTGGGGCGAACAACTTCCAAACCAGTTACCTGGACCAGTGGACCTACTACAACTGGTCAGACCGCATGGACTGGAGCATCAACTCGAAATTGAAAGCGTTCGGCCGGATGAGCGCTTACCATACCACGGACATCCAGTCAAACGTAACGCCTAACAATTCCGTATTGTACACGCCCACCGGCACTTACAGGACCGCAAAGCAGCTCATGGGCGAGGTGGTCTGGACCCTGAGCCCGACCACGGTCTTAACTATGCATGGCGATTTTGACAACGTGGTTGACGCCTATACCTCTACACCTATGGGAGGGAACGGATGGGCCGATATCTGGCCGACCAATCCCTGGTACCAGTCGTCTCAAGAAGCCTCCGCGGGATTCCCTATTTACTACCCGGACCTGACCATCGGTGGGGTTAACTTTGGAGGGCGAGGATTCTACTGGGACCAGCGCCCCAATGGAGAAGCCCTCAGCGCCGATGTTGCGCACCAAATGGGATCTCACTACATCAAGGCAGGCGTGGAATGGCGGCGCGCGGGCGGCCCGGTTTACGTGTCGAATACCACCATTTTCAATTTCGATTCGTCCATCACTGCCAACTCGCCGATAAGCCCTGACCCTAACACCGGAAACGCCATCGCAACCTTCCTGTTGGGTTCGCTCAGCAACAATACAGAGGTGATTTCTGGGCCCGTTCCGGTGCCGATCGACCAATACTGGGGCATGTATATCCAGGACGACTGGCGCGTGAGCCGCAAAATTACCGTTCAATTAGGTTTGCGTAATGAGTATGAGACGGCGTGGTACGATGCCGCCCACACTCTTTCAAAGGGTCTCGACCTGTCAGCGCCGGTTCCTGCGATGCAGGCCAACCCGCCGAACATGCCGGCGGAAGCTACGGCGATTGCCGGCAATAACTACTGGCACTATACCGGGCAGTGGAATTGGACGACGGCTGCCAGTCCGGGCATGTGGAACGCGCCCAAGCTGGCCCTGGCCCCACGCGCAGGCATCGCCTACCGGATTGACAAGAACGATGTCCTCCGCGGCGGCTACGCCCGCTATGTGATTCCCACAGAAATGAATTTTACAGCGGCTCCGATCGCTGGATTTGAGGATATCAACTTCCTCGAGCCGCCCTACTTCGGGATGACGGGTTTCCAGAGTGTTCTTGGGCTCAATAATGGCGTACCTCAGGCGACCCTTGCTGATCCGTTTCCGACCGCCTCCGGTACGGCCCCGAATGGTGCCCCGGTTACCGAAAACCCACCTGTTCCGGTTCTTGGTACGAGTTTCGGGTCGAACGTAGGCCGCGGCGGCGAGAATCTGCTTTGGTATCCCCAGAACTTCCAGAAGGCCTATAATGACCGCTTTGACGTCAATTTCCAGCGCCAGATACCCGGCCACATGATGGTGTCTTTCACCTATTTCTTCAATCTGGGGCACCAGCACTACACGAAGCAGTTGAACGGCGTCAATCCGGCCTGGAACGTACAATACCAGGGCGCGCTTTCCCAAAACGTGGCTAACCCCTTCTATCACTATCTGGACACGACCTTAATGCCGGGTCCTTACTTCAACCAGCCCAACTTACCGTTGAGCTCGCTGCTGGTGCCGTATCCTCAGTACGGGCCTCTGTACGAAATCGGGGTATGCTGCAACCTGGAGCATTATCACCAGATTCAACTGGAGGTATCGCGGCCCTTTACAGGCGGCCTCACGTTCCTGGCTGGTTATGTGTACACGAACGCATCGAACCAGATTAACACCTTCAACGACAAGTCGTTATTCGACAACACGTTCATGTGGCAAAAGAGCAACCAGCCGACGCAGCGCTTCGTGGGATCGGCAAGTTATCAGCTTCCCTTTGGCAAGGGCAAAACATTCCTGAATTCGTCGTCCAGTTTTGTGAATGCGCTTGCTAGTGGATGGATGATAACTCCGGTGTTTACGTATATAGGGGGCGACTACCCGACATGGGGTAGCCAGCCCACCACTAACTACCAGAACAATGACAATGCGATTCAAGTCAGCAACCCCTGTGAAAATGTACCGTCGGGTTACTACTTCAACCCCAATGCATTCCAGCCAATACCGTCGGGCCAATATGTGCTGCGGTCAAATCCCATACAGTTCGGATGTCTGAAAGGACCGGCGTTCTGGGAGCTTGATGCAAGCTTGACCAAGGACTTCAAGATCTACGAACGGTTCAGCGGACAACTGAAAATGACGGCTTACAATGCCACCAACCATTTGAACCTTGGAGACCCGAATACCAGCGTCGGTTCTGGGAACTTCGGCCGGGCATTGTTCCAAGGTTCTCCTACTGGCACTTTCGGTGCTCAGACCGGGTCAGAGGCGACTTTTGGCCGGCAGGTTGAGCTTGGATTCAAGCTCACCTGGTAAGTATGTTGCCGGCGCCGCTTCTCCGTGCGTTCGGATGCTATGTGGTGTATATTATGGTGTCCGAAATTGGACGGGAGGAGCGGTTGACCGGTTGATAGACGTCGGTTAGTGGGTCTGCTAGAGGTTCCGGCCGCCAGCGCGAGTTTCATGCGGATGGCGGCTGGAGCCGACGCGTTTCGAACGATGGCTTCGAGAGGTGCTGCAACGGTACCTTATTCGAAGCCATCAACCCTTCAGTACCGTGTCTACTTTAGGATTGTGGGTCCGCGCGCCAGGGTTAGCGAGCGCGTGTCAATTGGCCATTCGAACCATGCTGATGACATAAATCGAGGTCAGGGACCTTGGGACGGATTTTCTCGATTATGACAATGGCGAGTGACCTGGCGCTGTGCCCCCCCTCAGTTCCTCGACTCGGCGATCCCCCCGCCAACTGCTTTAGACTGCATTTACGGGAATGACTGTGAGGGGATTTGTTCTAATGTCACGCAGCAAGCTGGAATTCCCAGGGCAGGGCTTGCCTGTGCCGCCTCCACGGGGGATTTGTTTGGAGTTCGGCAAGCACCAGGAGACACCGAAAGGGTTCTACGAATTTCCGGCCAGCCTACATTCTTGTGGCTAAGAATGTTGCCATCATAGGGGCTCAGAAAATGGGGGACTCGTGACGGCACTTATCCGGAACTTACGCCGCGGGTCCGCTGCGCGAGTGAAAGAGGTCCGGCATCAATTCCATGCAAGTATCCCCGCCTGCGTCGCGGTTTGGACCGTGGCACTTCTGTTGTGCCCGTGGTCGGCGTTTGCGCAGGGTTCATCGGTAGAGGCGGCGCGGCGTTTGCTTGCGCAAGGACATACTCATGAGGCTGTTCGGATGTTGCGGCAGGCCATCAGGGCGAACCCGCAATCCGTCGAAGCCCACCTGCTGCTGGGAAGAGTGCTGATGCGGGAAGGTCAGGGCTGGGAGTCGATCGAGCAACTGACCGAAGCGGTGCGGCTAAAGCCAGATTCTGCCGAGACACAAGGTGCGCTTGGCAAGGCGCTAAGCTATTTTGGTAATAATCAAGCCGCGCGCCAGCCGTTGGAAAGGGCGCTGGCCATCGATCCCAACTATGCCCCAGCGCAGGTGAGTCTCGGCATGGTGCTTGTTGAATCCGCCGAGTACTCCGCAGCGGTGGGACATCTGAGCCGGGCCATCCGTCTTCTGGGGCACAGCTCGAAAGCGGCCTACCCACACTACCTGCGCGCCAGGGCGTATACAGAACTGAAACAATTCAAGAGCGCCGAAGCGGACCTGAATCAGGCCGTGTCCCTTGCGCCGGATTTTTCCGAAGCATGGTCAGATCTTGGGGAAGCGCGAATAGTTCTTTATGACAACGCTGGGGCCTTGGCGGCACTTGAGAGAGCCGTCCAGTTGGCTCCTAAGGACCCTGTGGCACAAACCCGGCTCGGGTCGGAGTTGCTGGATCAGGGCAAAGCGCAAGAAGCCATACCGCACTTGCGGGAGGCCGCCCGCCTTGACCCGCAGAGCCAGGCCGCCCTTTGGAGTCTCCAACGAGCGCTCAGCCAGGACGGCCATCCGAGGCAGGCTGAGGCTGTCAGAAAGACGTTAGCCGCCCTAATGCGGAAGAAAGAGCAAGACTCCAGGAATGCTCTGGCTGCAATTGAAATTAATGATCAGGGTGCGGCGCTGCAGAAGGCCGGGAACCTTCAAGGGGCCATGGAAAAGTATCGTCAAGCACTCAAGCTGGATCCTAAGCATACCGGAATTCGGCTAAACTATGCGGTCGCGCTGCTCCATCTGGGTAGGTGGAATGAAGGAGTTGCTGAACTGCGTGAGATCATTCGCGAGGATCCCAACAATATCGAGGCGCAGCAAGCCTTGCACTATGTTCTCGCCCATCCCCTTCCCGGCCAGCCACAACAGCCCTCCGTCCCCGCTGATGGAAGCGGAGCGCATCGTCCAGGCCGACCTCAGGCATTGGCGGATGGAGGGATGAACGGCAAATGAGGGCTCAGATGCAAAGCAGAATACCCCGGGTTAGGCCCGAGCGGTCATGTCGATATGGGGCATCAGTGCCCCAGGCCACAGGGGGGATTCTGATCACGAATTCAGTGACGCCGGCGGACTCAGGAAAGTCAACCGAGGGTTGTAGCGATGCGATTACTTGACCATAGAGACGAAGTTTAATCTTGGGGTGTTCTCCAGCGCTCTCGCGAAGGTGCTCTATCCCGGAAAAGCCCGAGCTGCAGGAGTACTGGGGCGCGAGGCAAACTTCTCAACCCTCTGGGTTGCGGGCTGCGTTTGTCAGCAGCTCGTTGATCTCGAATCCAGCTTAACCTGAAAAGGCGTTTAGGACCACGAGGGATCGGTGAATGGAGTCAAAGGGGGCAATCCTGAACCGGTCCATCGCGATTCAATTTCATGGGGCTTGTCAATTCGAACATGTGGGGGATTATGAAATCAACGCAAGAAGAACATAGGAGGTTTACAATCGGCGGCCGGAGGGCCCTTCACGAAAGAGGTGGCAACCAAAGGTCTACCTTGCCTGCACGCTTTGCTGGTAGTGTTTTGACCCTGGTATGGTGTACGGCAATCCTGGCTGCATCGCAGCCCGCAACACTTAGAAACAGATTCCGGGGACGGGAGGTCTTTATTCAACACTGCGCCGTATGCCACCACGAAAACAGTGGGACACGTGCCCCGCTGCCAAGTGCGCTTCATCAAATGTCGTCCCAGGAGATTCTTGACGTACTTCAAAAGGGTGTAATGAAAGCGCAGGGTTCGCAGCTTACATCTTCCGAACGGCAGGAAGTGGCCGATTTTCTGGGCGGGAGCCACAGGGCTGCCCCTAAGATTACCACGGGATTCTGTGCTGAGAATTCCCCGGTTGCTGCAGGAATCGCCAATTGGAACGGGTGGGGAAACGATCCCGAGAACCTGCGCTTCCAATCGGCCAGTGCGTCGGGTCTGAGCCCGGAACAAGTGAGAGACTTGAAGGTGAAGTGGGCATTCGGCTTTCCTGAGACCTCGACGGTTCAGCCGACCGTTTTTGACGGACGTGTGTTGGTTGGCAGCGAGGGAGGCGATGTTTATTCACTGAACGCCAAGACAGGATGCATTGAGTGGATATTTAAGGCATCCGCCGGCATCCGCTCAGCTATTTCCGTTTCAGCCAACGGCAAGGAAGCCTATGTGGGTGATACCGACACCAACATTTACGCGATCAACATGGCGAAGGGAACCCTGATTTGGAAGAAACATGTGGGCGTACATCCCCTCGCCAGGATCACGGGCGCCCCCTTGCTCTTTAATGGGCGCCTCTACGTTTCTGTTTCGTCGGGCGAGGAAGGTGCTGCTACGAATCCGTACTACGCATGTTGCACCTTCCGAGGAAGTGTAGTCGCCCTGGACGCGGCGAGTGGAAAAGAGATCTGGAAATCTTACGCAATTCGCACAGTTCCAAAACTGACCGGCAAGAATGCACTGGGCATTCTAACCTGGGGACCTTCCGGTGCGGCCATATGGTCGACTCCCACCGCAGATGTCCAGCGTCATGCGATATACGTTGGAACCGGGAATAATTACTCCAATCCGGGAGACGCCGACTCGGATGCAATCCAGGCGTTCGATACGAATACGGGGCACCGCCTGTGGTCGAGACAGATGACTCCCAACGACCGATGGACCGTCGCCTGCCTCCGTTCGAGTACATTCGACAGGACGAACTGCCCACCCAACCCCGGCCCCGATGCTGACTTCGGCTCCTCGCCGATTTTGACAACGCTTCCAAACGGCCGAAGCCTGATTATTGCGGGCCAGAAGTCAGGCATGGTGTACGCATTGGACCCTGCTCATGAGGGAAAGTTGGTCTGGGAAGTTCGGATCGGGAAGGGAGGACCGGAAGGCGGCGTCGAGTGGGGAGGTGCGGCGTACGGAGGACGAGTCTTTTTCCCAGTTTCAGATTGGAGGCAGTCGGAGCCCAATGCCGGCGGCGGCCTCGTCGCTCTCAATGCGGCGACAGGCGCAACGATCTGGCGTGCCGGGCCGATCCACACTTGTGACAAGAAGCGTGGGTGCAGTCCCGCCCAGATTGCTCCCGTCACCGTGATTCCCGGAGTGGTCTTTTCGGGGTCAGTAGACGGCCACCTGCGCGCTTACGATATGCGCAACGGCCATGTGATCTGGGACTTTAACACGACACGAGAGTTCAAAACGGTGGATGGCATCAAGGCGCATGGCGGTTCGCTGAATAAGAGCGGCCCCACGGTGGCTGACGGGATGCTCTACGTCGATAGCGGCAGCTTCATCGGTATGCCTGGTAACGTTTTGCTGGCGTTTTCGTTGGATGGGAAATGAAGCTGGTGGCAGGCATCACCGTGAAAGCGCCGCCGGGTTTGTCTTGCAACTAAACCCACGGCGCGGGATGGCTGCCGGGCCACGGGACTTGGGCCCGCCGGGCCGCACGGTACTTATCGGCGAGCTTGGGCAAAAGGAGGGAGAAAAATGAAACGGAGAACCTATTTAAAAACAATGCTGGCGGGGGCAGGGGCGATGGCGTTGCCGGGGGCAGCAGCAAGCCCCATGGCGGTGCCGGCGGAAGCAGAGGAGTCAAATGCCCTTGCTGCGCGCATAAAACATACCGATCCAAGTAAGTATCATCTGGGCCATTCGCACGACAGCGCTGGTGACATGGCTTGCGAGCGGCTTCTGCATAGAAATGATATGACTACTAATCTTTTATTCGTTGACCGTTGCGAAATCATGCCCGGAGGGGGTGTCGGCCACCACTTTCACAACCATTGTGAGGAGATGTTTATTATCTTCGACAGTGAGGCACAATTTACGATCAACGGTCGAACCTCTTTGCTGAAAGGCCCGGTAGGCGCCCCTTGCGTGATGGGCCACTCTCACGCGATCTATAATCCGACAAAGAAGCCGGTACAATTCATGAATATTAACGTTTCCGCCGTCAAGGGACGGTATGACGCCTTTAACCTTGATGATGCACGCGTCGGCGTTCCTCTCGATCCCATCCCGGTTTTTATGACCATGCATTTAGACAAGACACGGGTCCATCCGTCCAGCGGGCAGAGGCGACCAGGCCCGCTGAACGATTTTGATTTTCCGACCGACCAACTCTGGCCATACGAGAACTACCTCGGCGGGGAGGGGACCGTGTACTATCGCCGCTGCCTCCACCCCACGGTTTTCCTCACTAACTGGTCCTACGTGGATCATCTTCTCCTGCCTGCAGGCACCTCGGAAGGGCGTCACCGGCACGTCGGCTTGGAGGAAATCTATTATGTTATGAATGGAGATGGCCAAGTCGAGGTGAATGGGGCGACCACGACAATCAAGAAGGGCGATCTAGTGCCTGTGTACCTCAGCGAAATTCATTCATTCCACAACAACGGTTCTGAGGATTTGGAACTCATGATTGTCGGTATTGCCACGCAGAAATGGGTTTTCGATACCGAGGTGGTGAAATGACATTGCGTCCTTACGATCCCAATATTGGAGTCGTTACGCACAGACTAAGTGCTGTTCTTCATAGCATATCAGTGGCCGAGGAGGAAAAAGGAAATGGAGCGTAGAACCTGTTTAAAGACGATGTTAGCAGGAGCAGGGGCGATGGCGTTGCCGGGGGCGGCAGCAAGCCCAATGGCGGTACCGGCGGAAGCACAGAAGTCTAATACCCTTGCTGCGCGCATAAAACATACCGATCCAAGTAAGTATCGCAAGTACCATTCGCACGATAATCCTGGGTATATGGATTGCATGTACCCCTCGTTTGTGGTCAGCAACGATTTAACGACAAATCTGTTTTTTGTCGATCGTTGTGTGATGGAGCCGGGAGGAGGTGTTGGCCACCACTTTCACAACCATTGTGAGGAGATGTTTATTATTTTCGATGGTGAGGCGCAGTTTACGATTGATGGGCGGACCTCTTCCCTGAAAGGCCCGGTGGGTGCCCCATGCCGCATGGGCCATTCCCACGCCATCTACAATCCAACGGACAAGCCCGTACAATTCATGAACATCAATGTAACTGCCGTCAAGGGTCGATATGATGCTTTCAACCTTAACGACCCCCGCATAGGCGTCCCTCTCGATCCCATCCCGGTTTTTATGACCATGCATTTAGACGAGACGCGGGTCCATCCCTCCAGTGGGCAGAGGCGACCAAGCCCGCTGAGCGATTTTGATGCTCCGACCGACCATCTCTGGCCTTACGAGAACTACCTTGGTGGGCAGGGGACCGTGTACTATCGCCGCTGCCTTCATCCCACGGTTTTTCTCACTAACTGGTCCTACGTGGATCATCTTCTCCTGCCCGCCGGCACCTCGGAAGGGCGTCACCGGCACGTCGGCTTGGAGGAAATCTATTATGTCATGAATGGAAATGGCCAAGTCGAGGTGAATGGGGCGACCGCTGCAATCAAGAAGGGTGACGGTGTGCCGGTGTACCTCGGCGAAATTCATTCATTCCACAACAACGGTTCCGAAGATTTGGAACTCATGATTATCGGTATTGCCACGCAAAAATGGGTGCTGGACACTGAGGAGGTGAAATGATGCTTCGCTCCGAGTTTCAACCAAGGTTCGACAAAAAATCTCCTGCTTTAAGGTGGTGGAAAATGTCCGATTGCGGTGTCGTTTCTAGCGTTAAGAAACTTCTCGTTGGCTTTATTGTCATTTTAGTTTTGCCCTTGGCCCTTACTGCGGCGTCCAAGCCTCTCCTGATTTATTTCATTGATGTAGAAGGGGGCCAGTCCACTTTGTTTGTTTCTCCTTCAGGGCAGTCGATGCTGATCGATACCGGCTGGCCGGATCACAATGGCCGCGATGCAAAGCGTATCGTGGCGGCAGCCCATGATGCGGGAATCCATCAAATAGATTATCTGGTGATCACTCACTACCATGCGGATCATGTGGGTGGAGTGCCGAACCTTGCCGCCCTTATTCCCATCCGCAATTTTGTCGATCATGGCAAGCCGGTGAAAACGTATCATACCCCAGAGCTTTATCAGGCCTATCTGAAGGTCCGCAAAGAAGGGCATCACATCCTGGCGAAGCCGGGCATGCGAATTCCCATTCAGGGGATAAACGTCATCGTTTTGACTGCTGCCGGCAAGGAGATCGACCATTCACTTCCCGGCGGTGGCGAGCCCAACACTTATTGCCCGGCGACGTCCCAGCCGGCCAGGGATCATTCGGAGAACGCAGAGTCAGTCGGAGTGCTGGTCAGCTATGGAAAATTCCGGATGATCGATCTGGGTGACCTCCCCAGTTGGCCTGGAGAGCACGGTCTTGTCTGCCCCACGAACAAAGTGGGCCAGGTGGAAGTTTACCTTACCACGCAGCACGCTTATGCTGAATCGGGCGCAGCCTTTCTCGTCGATGCTTTGCGGCCTATTGTCGCCATCGCCAACAACGGCCAGCATAAGGGCGGAGCGCCGAAGGCGTTGCAAATTATCGATCAGTCGCCTGGCCTGGAAGGCTTCTGGGACCTGCACTACTCCGACTCCGCGGACAAGAATCTCAACGCGAGGCCGCCTTTCATCGCCAATCTGACCGAAAACCCGGATCATGGGTATTGGATCAAGGTGACGGCACACTCGGATGGCATATTCACTGTTACGAACCAGCGGAATGGAGAAAGCAAGACCTATCATCCTCGCAAATGAGTTCGACTATAATGCGGAGGCGGTGAGTACAAGGATCGAGGATTCAACAGACTTCAAGGAGCGCTCAAGAGAATATGACGCCGAGCTACATCAAACAATCTGTTTCTGTACCCGCAGACGGGCGAGCTCCCTGGTATAGAAACACCTTTCCGACCTACATGGGTATATTCCTGTGGGTTGGGTTCTACCTGAAGCTTGCGGGGCCGACCATCGGCAGCGCCAGTCCTGGCGTTTGCCTTTGGGCATTGCTGGTGGCCGGAATTTTGTGCTTTGTCCTCTATTACTACGTTCCTGCGATGCTCGGGATGAAGACCGGTCACCCTCTCTATGTTGTCGGGAGTTCCACTTTTGGCACGACAGGCGGATATCTGATCCCAGGCTTGCTGATGGGCTTACTGCAACTGGGCTGGGTTGCGGTTGTCGCATCGGTCTCTGCAAGCTTTATCCTGAAAGGTCTTCACGAAACGTCAAGAGGACTTTTCACCGTGATCGTGATTGTATGGATATACAGTCTTGCCTGGGTTGCAATCAAAGGTATCCGCTATGTCGGGCAGGCTGCCAAGTACTTGAATTGGATACCGCTCATTATGATTGTCATCGTGCTGTGGACCAACAAGGGCGGTATCGCGCGCTACACACCTCCCCATCACGACTCTTTGGCAGGTTTTCTGAGCGTGTTGACGATTGTCATTGGCTACTTTGCGACCGCCGGCGCGGCGGGCGCCGATTTTGGTATGAACAACCGGAATTCGAAGGACATTGTGCTGGGGGGTGTGTTTGGCATCGTTCTTGGGGTCGTCATTGCGGGCAGCCTCCCGATTCTTTCGGTGGCAGGGTATATTGGCAGACAGGCGGGGCCGATCAGCTACGACTACACGGCGGCTATAGCCAGCGTTGGCGTCCTGGCTCCCATCATGTTCTTTCTTTTTGCCGCGGCGTCGATGGTGCCGACATGCTTTTCATCCTTTATTGCGTCGAACAGCTTCAGCACCATGTTGCCCCAGATTCCTCGATGGGTTTCGACGCTTGCGGGCGTGACCGTCAGCGCCATCCTGGCTATCACTGGCGTGGCTGGAAATCTCGTAGGCTTCTTTACAGTTGTTGGAGCATCTTTTGGTCCCATTTGCGGCGCCATGGCGGCGGATTACCTTCTTGCCGGCGGGCGGTGGTCGGGACCTCGCCGGGGGATTAACTGGGCAGGCTATGTTGCCTGGGCTATCGGTTTCCTCGTCGGCATCCCTGATCACATACCCGGAATGCCGTCCGTCTGGGTCAGAGCCGATAATCCCGCGATGCTGTATTCGTTTGTCGTCGGATTCTTCCTCTATCTGGTTCTGGCGGCGCTGGGTCTGCGGCCTGCCGTCATCGGCAAAGAAGACATCGGGCCGGTTACGGCAGTTGCAGGCAACGCCTCATGACTTGTGGAAGTCAGAGTTGCAAGGCACTAAGAGAATTGCTTCATGATTCGCCGGCGGCGTAGCTTGCTGAGGCGATCATTGGGCGGCCAAAGTTCCTTGACGAGAGGTGTACGCGAGAGGCTCTGCGACGGAGCAGGAGCGATTCTGTAAGAGACCTGTTGCAGAAGAGGGGAGCCGCTGTGGCAATGGGTGCTCCGGCGACATGCGAATCCAAGAGTGTGGCTACTACGTTGGGACCGCTGCCGGCAAACGCCAAGTGATTTTTGCGACCGTTGGGCACAATGTTCGCACGATATGGCAGGCGGAGTATTTCAAGCTGTAGAAGAACGCCGTTCGCTGGCTCCTCAGGGCAATCTGACTGAGAAAATTGACGAGCCGGCAGCGGAAAAACTCGAGGAGGTGTTTGATGGCAAGAACTTTGAAGGTAGTTGACGCTCATGCACACCTGGGAGAATGTTGCGTTTTCGGCTTGCTGACGACTGAGGAACAATTGGTCCGGCGCATGGACGAGAGCGGCATTGATGCCACCATCGTGCAGCCGTTTCCGGGAGCGAAAAACGCCGCGGAGACTCACGACCGGATTGCGGAGCTTTGCGCGAAGTATCCGGGCCGTTTTTTTGGTCTGGCGAGCGTCAGCCCGCACGGTGATTTCGATACTTATCGCCGGGAAGTGGAGAGATGTGTCCGCGATCTGCACTTTGTCGGCGTTAAGCTCCACACCATCGGCCACAGTGTGAACCCACTCACAGAAGACGGTGACCGTGTGTTTTCAACCGCAAACGAACTGGGAATTCCGGTGATGGTTCACACCGGCCCGGGGGTTCCTTTTGCTTTGCCCTCGCTGTGCATTCCGGCAGCCAAGAAATATCCTGGCTTAAACATCATTCTGGCGCATGCTGGATTCGCCGTTTTTTCGGCCGGAGCCCAAGTGGCGGCTTCGGTCTGCAGCAATCTCTTTCTAGAAACTTCCTGGTCGATTGGCGATGATATCCGCTGGATGATTTCTACGATTGGTGCGGATCGCGTCATGCTGGGAACGGATTCGCCGACCAACGTTCCAGTGGAAGTGGCGAAATACAAAGCGCTGGATCTTGAGCCGGAAGTTTATGACAAGGTGATGGGCGGCAATGCCATCAACGTATTCAAGCTTTCGTCGTGAGGTGAAAATGTTCGTGTTGAACGTGGATCTACAAGTGAAGCCGGGGGCTGAGCAGAATCTTGAGAAGACTTACGTCGAGACGTTCCGACCGGCCATTTCACGGCAGGAAGGGTTTCTCTCGGTAAACCTCTTGCGCCCCCGGGACGAGGCGAAGGACTATATCCTCAGCATCGTGTTTGAAGATCGAACCCGGCAGCAGAAATGGGTCGCGACCGAACTTCACCAGAAGGTCTGGTCGCAGATAGAAGCCCTCTGTGCCGGCTATGGGGTCAAGAGTTACGACGCTGTCTGACCTGGGGATGGGGCTGCTGCGCCGCGATAGAAGACCCTGCCTCGAGGGCTGCCGAGCTGCAAGTTCTCGACTCCCGTGAGTTCGTGTGCGCCAGCCCTCAAGATAATTGAGCCGTTCACTTCGGCCAGGCAGCCCGACCGCACAGGACCAGAGCATGCTGCAGGAGCCTGTCATTTGTTACGGTCGGCTTGATCGGTGCTGCTAAGCGCTCGTTGAAATTCGTCCACGGGGCGATCAGTCAGATCCCTGGAGATCTCTTGCGCACTTTTTACAAGCTCAGCTCCAACGTTTCGCATTTCGGTTCGAGAAAGCCTGCCGATTGGTGCGAAAACGCAAATTCCGGCGACCACACCCCCCAGATGATTAAAGACAGGGGATGCCACGCAGCGAATACCCAATTCATGTTCTTCGTCATCCGTCGCGAACCCAAGCCTCCTGGTCTCCGCAAATTGCGTCCTCAATAGCTCTACTGAACACAACGTGTTCTGATTATGTCTCGGGAGGCCCCGACTCGCGATCAGGTTTTCCACCTCCGGGTCGGTCAGATAGCTGATCAGTGCCTTCCCAATGGCAGTACAATGCAGATCAAGATGGCGTCCGATCCAGGAGCCTAACCGCACGCCGGGGATTTCGGCGCGGTCGATAATGCGAACCTCAGCCCCCTCGCGGACCCCAACCTGGGCCACCATTCCGAGCTTTCTGGAGAGAGCCTGGATGTGCGGTGAACAGAGCTTCTTCAGGTCAGACTCAGCGCAGACATCTGCCGCAAAGGGCATTGTGTTCATCCCTAATTGGTAAATATGCCGACCAGCGCTGCGCCTGACAAAGTTGCGCTTGGCCAATGTTGTTACCAGGTAATAGGCGCTGCTCTTGGGAATTTCGAGCCTCCGACTGATCATTGAGAGGCTCATGCCTGCCGGTGCCGATGCCAGCAGTTCGAGCAGGTTCAGTGCACGATCTACCGATGGAACCGCTTTCCGGGTACTATAAATACCCATTCCTTTCATACTCTGGTTTGTGCTTTCTAGATCTGCTGCCACCGACTATGTCAGACTTGACCGTTGATGTCAAGCACCTCACCAGACCCTGTCATTAGCACATCAAATGTCCGGTTGAATTAGCACGTGATCTGTCCGCTGAAGGCGGCGAGGAGTATCGGGCATTCGGTGGGAAAGGAGGCAGAATGCGACGATACTCGGAAGCCGCCT
>JAKAWN010000668.1 GCA_021827245.1 Acidobacteriota bacterium
CTCGAAAAAAGAGCTCAGAGTCCGCAGTAGAGAGGTTTTATTAAAGAGGCGAGGTCAATCTTGGCTAAAATCTATCATCGCAGGCTTTCTTCGAAAGCCTCCCGTTATCAGCGCGCAGTAAAGCAACCCGGCAACAAACCAGATACCACCCACTGTTTTCGCCGGGCGGGGGAGACTCCACCAGATCCAGAGGCAAAAGAGGAATCCAAATGCCGGCAGAAGGAGGTCCTTTAGGACATGTCGTTTGCCTTCCCGTCGGGAGCGAAAATAGAAATGTCTAATTACTGAAAGATTTACCCCCATAAAGGCGAGGAAGGCACCGAAGTTAAGGATCTCAGCCGCCCTTTCAAAGCTGAGGAACATCGCGCCGAAAAAGGCAACCAATCCAATCAGCATAATGTTGTATGAAGGCACACGGGACTTCTGGTCGAGATGCGCAAAGAGCCTTCGCGGGAGCGCGTTATCGCGGCCCATGCCAAACAGGAGTCTGGCCGCCCCGGCCTGTCCACCGAGACCGCTGCCGAAGCAGGCCACAACGAGGATGAAGGCCATTGCGTCGAAAAGCCCCATGCCCCCCACGCGCTTTGACACATCCATGAACGCCGTCTCGAGGTGGGGAAAAGTGGTGAAGTCGGGCCAGACAAGCTGAGCGAGATACACCTGAACGCCGCTGAGGACTCCAGTCAGAAAGCAGACCAGCACAGTAGCCCGAAGAACGTTGCGTTTGGGGTCGCGCACTTCTTCGGAAAGCGTTGTGACCCCGTCGAATCCAATGTAAGTCAACGCGGCCAGGGAAGTGGCGGTAGCGATAGAAGAGAAGTCGGTCGTCCTGGAGTCAAAGAATGGCCTAAATGAGAATAATGCTTTCACGCCCCCCATGTGCACAAGGTAATGCACAGCCAGCGCCAAAAAAGCGCCGATTACCGCGCACATCACGAACAGCAACACAGTATTGCTGCGGGCCGTTGACCGAACACCCCGCAAGTTCAGAAACGTGATGAGGGCCGCCATCATCGCCGCCCAGACAGCGTAAGGAAGCTCTGGAAACAACCGCGTGAGCGTCAGGGCGCCATAAATCGTGTTAATGATCGGGATGACGAGGTAATCCAGCATCATGGCCCAGCCTGTAAGGAACCCGAGGTGCGGATTCAGTTCTCGACCGACGTAAGTGTAAGCGGAGCCTGCGGCAGGGTAAACCGTTGCCATCCGACCATAGCTGAATGCTGTCAGCATCATTGCGACCATGGCAATCAGAATGGTGGTGACGACATGCCCACGCGAAAGCTTATCTGCAATTCCGAACAGCGGAATCGCCGCAATGGGTTGAATGAGCACTATGCCGTAAAAGACGAGGTCCCAGAAGGTAAGCACACGCCGAAGCTGTTGCTCGGAGGCACGGTGGTTGAGCTGGCCACAGGAAGACGGAGTGTCCGTACGTTCTGTCAATGTTGATCACGGGGAACAGCAGCCCGAAACGATTGCACGCCGAGGGGAGATGCACGTTTCATTATCTGCTTCGCCCAATAACAATTTCATCCGACCGGGTATAATTAACCCGGAATTCAAAGTCATCATCGCGAAACCGCTCAACGCTATAGCCCTCTTCCGAACCAAGGCGGACCCCTTGACTCAGAGGCAGACCTCCGGCTGTAATTCCTCCTGGTTTGAAGGCCAGGAGTAGTATCTCTAGTCGGGTCATACGGAACGCTCGATATGCCACGCGGGGATTCCCATAATGCGCGTTCCGCACAGCCGACGACGACAGCAGGTGGTCTTGTCCGACGGGAGCAAATACCGGGATCGCCCCTGCCCAGGGATCTGAAAGAGCATGTAGCCCATCACAACGAAAGCGCTGAAGATTGTTCCCAAATATAAGCGGTTGAGCCCGTATTCGCGTTCGATCGATATGCCGGCAATGGAGATGTTCACTCGGCCAAGGTAGGTGACCACACTGTGGAAAAGGAATAACAAGACCCGTTCCTGACCTTTTACGCGACTCTCCATGTTCTTCTTCCAAAACGCAGGGTGGCGGCGAGGTTGCCGCGTTCTAGGAGAATACCCTGGCTAACAGCACCTTCACTGAAAAAAGACAGAACTACCTATTTACTTTCTCGCATGGATGCCGAAAGAGCTGCCCCGGTCGCGATGCCGATTCCAGCTCCGACGATCCCGTCTGCCGCGGGCATACCAATAGAGAAATCCGCGATGTGCATGCTCCCCCTTTTACCCCTACCGTAGCCGGTCGCCCGACCCAGAAGCTCTGCCATCATGTCGTTAGCGTCGCCGCCTTTGGCGATCGTGTGTCCATGGCCACGCTTTGCGCTGGTCATGAAATCTGCAGGGTCTTGGGCAAGGCAAGCACCTACGGCAACAGCTTCTTGGCCGATGGATGCGTGGCTCGATCCCCGCACCAGTCCCTCGGCATACAAATCGGGATGCCGCGAGTCGAATTCACGGATCAACAGCATGCGGCGAAACATTTCGATCACCAGTTCTGGCAACAAAAAACTAGGTCGTGCGTTTGCTCTGCATTTGCTTGAATGGGCATGGTCACTTCCACGCGACCGGGGTGGCGGATGCGCGCTTCGCCTTTCTTGTTCACGATTCTGACTTTTCAACCCCGATATGCACAAACACCGACCGTGGAGCGGATCTCCATCTGGCTGGTTCGACGCTAAGGCACCCACGCCCTAACCAGTCTGCTCAGCCATCGCAACCAGAATGTTTACATCAAACTCTTTGTAAAGTTCCAAACAGAAAAGCTCTGGAGCATCCCGGTAGGCCAGA
>JAKAWN010000669.1 GCA_021827245.1 Acidobacteriota bacterium
AACGTTGCCGTCATATCCGGTGCCGAGCGAGCCCGGCTCGACATAATGGCGGTTCATGTATGGGCACGCAACGGCGCACGCTCGGCAGCCAATGCACAAGTTATTATCCACCATGACGATGCCGTCAGGGCGAGTATAGCTGGCCCCCGTGGGACAGGCATTGACGCAAGGGGCGTCGTCGCAGTGGTTGCACAGGACGGGGAGGAAAGTACGCTTGCTCCGCGGGTAGCTGCCCACCTCCCGCGTGATCACACGGGCAAAATGGATTCCGGGGGGCGTTCCGTTCTCCTGCTTGCAGGCCAGGACGCACGCATTGCAACCGATGCAGCGCTTGAGGTCAATAACCATGCCTAGTCGGGGCATAGTACTCTCTTTCCCCGGTCAAAATTGTCCCCCGTCAGTGGGCAACTGATTATCATCTTCCTTGACAAGAACACTGACAAACGACCATTTATCCAATGAACCTTCAACTCATAGCTCATGAATCTAAATGGTCAGCCCCATCTTGACGCTTCGAACCGAAATACGGACTAGTTTTCTGTTCCTCTTGCGCGGATTTTCTCTACGCGCACGCGAGCCGTCGATTCCAGACCCCCGGTGGCGCCGTCCGAATATCGCAGCGAACCGGTCAGCAGCCGGTTAAAGGGACTGCCTTTCATTTGCACCCGCGGGTTGCTAACGAACTCGCGCGAGGTCGCGTTGCCCACCGCGAGCACTTGGGGATGAATGCTTTCGACGCACACGGCGGCGCCTTCGATGCTCCCGGCTGGCGAAGTGAGGCGAATCCTGTCGCCGGTTGCGATGCCTAGGCTGCGCGCGGTGGCGGAATTGATAAGGATTCCCTGATGGATCGGATCCTTCTCGCTGACCTCGGTAAGCCAGGACAACACCACCGTATCTGCGAAAGTATGCAGGGACTCCTTAAAAGTGATGGCGTAAAAGTCGTAGCCGCGTTTGCCGTCTTCAATTACTGCTGAAGGTTTCCAGAAGGGCAGCGGCTGGTAATTATCGAAGGGCCAGTTGGTCACATTTGCGGCGGCCAGGTTGCGCCGCAACTCCGCGCCGGTCCGCTTGATAAACTCGAAGTAAAACGGCATGCGCAGCTTTCCGCACGGCTGGTAGGTCTCCTGCGGAGTGCGGTAGCGAACCGCGTGTCCATGCTCCTTAAACCACTCGAGATTGCGCTCCTCGCCGTATATTGAGCGCGCATAACAGTCCCAGAACTCTTCAACTGAGTAGCTTTTGGCGGGGTCAAGCAAGTATTGCGGCTTGGCGGTAAATCCGCAAACCAGATTGAGCACGCTGTTCCAGGCCTCGAGGAAACCCAGGCGCCCAGCCAGGTCGGTCAGAATTTCGTAGGCATCCTTGGTGTCGCCGATAGGCTTCACAACCGGCTGCCGCATCGAGTGTCCGGTGACCACCGGCGCCTCAAGACAGTTTAACAAGGTCGATTCCAGATAGGTGCGCGCCGGCAGGAAAACGTCTGCCCACCGCGTTGACTCCGTGTGCTGGATATCGATCGCCACGATGAACTTCATCTGGCGCAGGATCTTCTCCACCTTGTCGGTTTCCGGCAGGTTCCACACCGGGTTGGAGTGATACATGAGCAGCGCTTCGGGCCGGTAGTTGAGGCCGAAACGCTCCGGCTCAAGGATCGTTTCCGTATTCAACTGGCCGGCGTCGAAACCGATCGGGAACCACTCCATTAGATGGGTGGAATCCGGCGGATACTTGAAGGCCGGCGGCGGGTGAAGTTGGTGAGGTTCAGGCTTGAGCATGCCGTCCTCGCCGGGGCTGATGAAAAAGCCGCGATGGTCGAGCGGTACGCCCAGATGGCCTCCCGGCACGTCGATGTTGCCAACCAGCATGTTGAAAAGTTTGTAAGTCATATTATCGAACAGGCCGTTGGCGTGTGACTGCGAGCCGCGGTAGTAATTCAACGCTGCGGGACGAAACGGGTAGGTTTGGCCTTCGATTTCGATGGTCGAGCCGATCTTCGCTGCCTCAACAAACTCCTGAGCAATCCGCCGGATCGTAGCGGCCGGCACCGTGGTTACTTCCGACATCCGCTCGGGGGTGTGATTGGCGAGAAGATCCTTCCACACCTGGAACCCGGTCGAGACCGACCATCCGTTGACGGGAAAAGTCCCTTCGAGTGCCATATTTTCGGGCCTGACTTCGTTCCACGGGCGCAGCGCCTTGGCTTGCAGGTCCCAGACCTGGGCTCTTCCGTCAGCGTCGCGATAGAAGAGGCCGTCCGGGCCTGTGAGATAAGGAGCGTTCGTTCGGTCGCGCAAAAATTCTCGATCATAGATGCCCAGTTCATGCACCAGCACATGCGCCATCCCGAGCACGAAGGCACGGTCCGTCCCCGGCACTATCGGGATCCACTCATCGGCCTTCGCCGCTGCCACCGAGCATCGCGGGTCGATCGAGATCAGCTTCATTCCCCGCATGCGAGCGTCGGCCATCCGCTTCGCACTGCCCGAAAGGTGCAAGTGCGACGAAAAGCCATCCCCGGATCCGATCTGGATCCAGTAATCGCAGTGTTGGTAGTCGTTGATTGAAGCGAACGAGCCGTCCACGCTGCCGTTGACTGGATGGTATGAACCGCCGCAGTAATTGCCCAGCGACGTGAAGAAATTCGGCGAGCCGAAAGCGGCCGGCCATCCCCAAAGCAATATGCGCTGGAAATCGCCGAACGCGCATAGCAGTTTGCGGGAATCGCTTTCATGAATCCTACCAAGTTCACGCGTGACAATCTCGTAGGCTTC
>JAKAWN010000129.1 GCA_021827245.1 Acidobacteriota bacterium
TTCCGATCTCAACAGGCTAGAATAATCCGCGGGAACGATGAAGACGCTTGCCAATCCTAACGACAAGGCTGAAATCCTGCAGAGGCTGCGGGGCGTGCGGCCCGGAAGCCAGCGACGGTGGGGTGAAATGACTGCCCATCAGATGATCTGCCACCTGTCGGACGCTTTCCGGTCATGCTTGGGTGAAAGGGAAGTACGCCCGGCAAGCCGGTGGATTCCACGGCGGCCGTTTCGCTGGGCGGCTCTATGGGTTTCAGTCAGCTGGCAGGGAGGCGTTAAGGGCCCCGCCGAATGGGACCCTAAGGCTGGTGGCACTCCGCCAACAGAATTCGAGAGCGACAAGAAGGAACTGAAAAAGGTCATTGACCGCTATACCAAGCGCCCCAACGGGTTCGAGTGGCCGGCCCATCCCTTCTTTGGGCGAATGTCGGATGCAGAGTGGATGCGCCTTGGATACCTGCACCTGGACCACCACCTGCGGCAGTTCGGAGCATAAGCCGCTTGCTCACGGCATCGCGGTGAATGCTTTGGGCGGGGTGTACTGGTTGATGATTTCAAGGTCTTCCCGCAAGAGCGTGACGCTTCCGGCTGCGGCGTTTTCCCGTGCCTGTCGGTCGTCGCGTGCGCCTACCAGCGCGTGAGTCAGGCCAGGCTGCGCAACCGTCCAAGCGATCACCAATTGCGCCAGCGTCAGCCTGTGCTTTTCCGCGATGGGACGTATCCTGTCCAGCATGGCCAGAACCTTCTTCCGAGTCCCCACGCTGAAACGAGGATTGTTATGGCGCAGGTCGTCCGGGGGGAACTCCCGCTCCGGCCCGATCTTGCCGGTGAGCAGACCGTTGGCGAGCGGCGAATAGGCAAGGACGGCAATGTTGTTCTTCCGGGCGTACGGCAGATATCCGTCTTCGAGGCCGCGGTCAAGCATGCTGTATCTCTCCTGGCCCGAATCCACCGGGCCCACGCGCCGGTAAGCTTCAATCTGCTCCACCGTGGCGTTTGAAACGCCGATGGCGCGGATTTTCCCTTCGCGCTTCAGGTCGAGCAGTGTCGACATGGTCTCTTCGATGGGAGTGGTTTCGTCCTGCCAGTGGGTCTGGTAAAGGTCAATATGGTCCGTGTTCAGCCGCTTCAGGCTCATCTCCAGTTCATAACGAATTGACTCCGGCCCAAGATACCGGTGCATGGTCTTGCCGTTCTGGTCGAGAAAGGGCGTACCCTTCTCCGTGTGCCACACGATTCCGCACTTGGTCGCGATCACCACCTTGTCCCGGCGGCCGGAGATTGCCTTGCCAACGATTGTCTCTGAAAGGCCCAAGCCATAGGCGGGCGCCGTATCGATGAAATTAATGGCGGCGTCGAGCGAGGCCTGGATGGCCTCAACAGCTTTACGCTCGTCGGTGCCACCCCACATCCATCCGCCGATGGCCCAGGCGCCCAGACCCACGACAGACGCTTCAATCCCAGACGCCCCTAAACGGCGATATTCCATTTCACTCCTCCTTGGTTTTTTCCTGCCCCCACGAATTTCTGCGCCCGCAGATTCAACGTCGAACCGGCATCCCAAAGCTTATCGACTCTTTGTTCGATGCGTAACTGGCTATTACGTTTCAGACTGCTCCGCGTGCCCGCATGGTTGTGCGGCAGAAAAAACACTGACAACCTCCGCTATCTTTCGTGGAATTTTCGCGAGACAGGTCCAAACATTTTAACCCTTCTCACGTTCGGGCGGGGTGAGCGATGGGCTTGATCTTGGGGATGATCAATTGCACCAAGCCCAGCGCGATGGGGTGCATGGTGCCGCAGATGATGAATAGTGGAACATAGGAATGAATGAACTGAAGAATGTAGCCCGCCAGCGGAGCGATGATCATGCCACCTACAGCGCCGGCCGCACCGCCAATTCCCACTATGGAAGCCACATCCCGCTTGGGGAAAATATCCGAAGCTAAAGTGAAGACGTTGGCCGACCAGCCTTGGTGGGCGGATGTCGAAACGGAAATCAGCGCCAGCGCCACCCAGATTTTGCCGGTCAGCACTGCAGCGATCCCAGCAGGCATGGAGAAGGCGCAGACGGCCATGGCCGTCTTGCGGCTGGCATTCAGGCTCCAACCGCGCCGCATGAGGAAGCCGGAAAGCCATCCGCCACCGACACTGCCGGCGATGGCGGCGATAAAAGGGATAGTGCCGAACCACTCGAGTTGCTCAATGCTGAATCCCCGCGCCTGGACCAGATATTTGGGTAGCCAGAAAACGTAGAACCACCAGATGGGGTCGGTGAGGAACTTGGCGACCGTAAAGCCCCAGGCCTGACGATAGCGTAGAAGTGTCGTCCACTTGATTTTAGACCCGGGCTCCTCTTCTTCCCCCGGTTCGCGGAATTCGATCTTCTTCAGTTCTTCGAGAGAAAGCCAGGGATGCAGGCGCGGCCTGTGGTAAAGCACCAGCCACACTGCCATGATAGCCAGGGCAAACAGGCCCGTGATGATGAAAGCGGCCTGCCATCCCCAGCGCAGCAGGATGGCGCCCACGACGGGATAAGCGATGACGTTCCCGATGTTGGTTCCGGAATTGAAGATGCCGGTGGCCAGCGCGCGCTCGCGTTTGGGGAACCACTCCGCCACGGCTTTGATGGAAGCCGGGAAGTTGCCCGCCTCTCCGGCCCCCAGCATGAACCGTGCAAATCCGAAGGAGAGCACACCACGTGCAAGAGCGTGGCCCATGGTAGCCAGACCCCACCACCCCATCGAAATAGCGTAGCCCACCTTTGTGCCTAGCCAGTCGATGATGCCGCCGGAGATCAGCATGAAGATGGCGTAAGCCCACATGAAGGCGGCGATGATCCATCCGTAGTCGGCCTCGGTGATGTGGAAGATCTGCTGCAAGTGGGGCGCGAGAATAGCGATGGTGCCCCGGTCAATGTAATTGACCGTGGAGCCGCAGAACAACAGGCCGCAGATCCACCACCGGAGATGCGGAAGAGTCCGGTACTGCTGCCCGGAAGAGTACGCCGCCGTCGCTTGGGTCGGTTCGGTCATAGAAATTCCAGGTTGCTGGAACCACCGGATAACGTCCGCCAATAGAATCCTGGCGCAACATGATGGACCGCGCCTTCCAATCGAGAACGGGCACCTGCTCCTGGCGCGCCATTCAGCAATCCAGCGTAAATACCGCCGTCACAAGCGCGGGCCGGGACAGCTACTGATTCTTTACCCAAGCGTGGCGCGGGTCGTCGCTCCATGCCCCGTAACGGCGTTCCTCGCCCGCAAGCACCCAGGTGTAATGCAATTCGTACCCTGGCGCAGCCACGACTGGATGATAGCCTTTAGGCAGCAGCACGGTATCGCCATCCTGGACTACAAAAGCAGTTGAAAAACCATCGGGATCACCCGGCTCTGTGTAAGTCCACATGAGCCCGTAGCCCTGGGAAGGTTTGATCCGGAAGAAGTAAATCTCCTCGAGCACCGCCTCATTCGGAGGGTTCTTTTTATCATGCTTGTGCGGAGGGTAGCTCGACCAGTTGCCGGAGGGATTCAACGTTTCGCCGGCCAGCAACCGCTCGGCCTCGGTGTTCAGGTCGAGTGCTGAGTAGACGGTCCGCCGCCAGTTGTCGCGTCCGGTTTTGGTGGCAGTAACATCCTTTCCCGCCAGCAGCCGGGGTTCTGCGACGGTAGCGGAGGGCGCGGAGAAGATGCCGATGTCAACCCCGCCCGAAGCGGCTGTGATTTCGAAACTGGAATGCATGGGAATGTAGACCATGACCGGCGGGCCGGAAAAAACGTCGGGGCGTACGCCTGCTTTGGGGAAAACCTGTTTCGCGCCCCGGTCACCCTCGACGGAAACCGACGCCGTGCCGGAAAAGATGTCGAGCACATACTCACGCTCACCCGTGTTGCCGGAATGTTTTTCTCCGCTTTTCAGTTGTAGCCGGCCAAAGTCCAGAAATCTCATCGTGCCAGGCGCGACAATCTGCTGGTACTTTCCGTTGGGCTTTGCCTTGATGTGGCGTTCCATATGACTTCTCCCTTCACAATGATCAGTGGCGCGGTTGAGTGGGGGATGAAGAATCTCTGCCGAATTGTTCTCTCATCCCAGACCTTGCCGCCTCGTTTGCACGACAGCCGAAGACGCAAGTCCGTTTGGCCAACTACGACGGTTTGGCCAAGCTCTCATTCTTCCGGAATGTAACCTCCGGGGACAAAGTCCCGGGCAGTAAAAGGGCCGCCGCTAATCCCTGCATCAAACTGATCGCCGGTTCGCGAGACCTCCATGCATCCCCGTCCCGTGGGAACATTTCCCCCAATATCATCGCCCTACTGGCGGCAGCCGCAGGCCAGGCAAACCTCCTCTTCGTCTCGATACGCTCGCCTCGAATGATTATGAAACGATCATGCAGGGCGATTGCCGTCGATGCGGTTTAGTGCGAAGAAACCAGCCGACACCTGCTTTCAAGAAAGGTCGAATTTTAACATCAAAGCAGCGCCCGTTCAATCAAGCATGGACCACAGCAGTCATTCCAGTTGGGCAACGTGGCCACGGGTGCCGGTGCGGGACGGATGGCTATCCCGAGCGCACCAAATCTCCTCCTGAACTTTTCGGATCAACAGCCCCGCCAAGAAACTTTTAACAAGAGGTTTAATTTCAATCTGGTACACAGATTGACGTGGCCGAAATTGTCTGTTAGTCTCAGTGAGGATTAGCGGTTTTTAATGTACCAGGCAGGGGTGCATGGGGCGCGCCAGGGGATAAAACGAGAGCGCGCAGTAAAGTCAGGTTCAGAGGTTGCTTCTACCGCTTTTCAATGGAGGCCTGGCAGCGGAAGAGCAGGGCTCCGTTGCGGAGGGCGGAGTAGGCAACTGGGGCACTCGAAAGCGACCGTGGCGGAGGCTGCGATTATCACGGCACGGGTCGAAGCGGTTGCGGGCTCTGATGTGAAAGAAGACGACTCCCAGGAAGGTTGCCGGCAAATATAGGGGATGAACTCGTCTAAGACAACGCGCTTGGAACCTTATCGCCGGCTTCTCTTTTACACGAGCGGAAACTTGCATCGAAACAGTCACGGCAGCTATCTCCTGCTGCGAAAAGAACCCATCTGGCGCAGAAAACAGAATTGAGAACGCCGCCAAACAGACCCGTCGGGACATTACGTCTGGCAGATCGAGTTCACTGGAGTGAGAGTTAAGAGGTCGTATGGAAGAGAATCGAATCTGGCCGGTCGATCATCCTCGGAGCGTGGAGCGGTTCAACGGTCATTACGTACGCGAAGAAGAAATCCTGGACGTCGCCCCTGAAGAGTCGCCACGCCTGCTCGATTACTGGAACGTGATCCTGAAGCGCCGCTGGGCTGTCTTAACTTGCCTGGTGATCATTTTCACGACTGTGGCGATCGGCACGTTCAAGGAGAAGCCTGTTTACGCTGGAAAGGTGATGATCGAAATTAACCCCGAGCAACCGCAGGTTCTCAGCTTCCAGCAGATCGCACAGGCTGGTGCTTCGTGGGACATCCAAAGCTACCGTGAGACCCAGTATCGGATTCTGAGGAGCCGCTCGCTTGCAGAACGAGTGGTGAACGATCTGCGGCTCTACCTGTACCCTGAATTTTACCAGAGCCGAAGTTATTTCGGCCTGGTGACCAAGAATCCTCGCAAAATTCCTTCACCGTCAGACCCGAATCCGCCCGGTCCCAACTCTGCAGCGTACCGGAACAGCGTCACCAATTTCATGCGCTCCATGTCCGTCACCCCCATTGAACGCAGCAATCTTGTCGAAGTTACGTTCTATTCCCAAAGCCCGGCCAGAGCGGAACGTATCGCGAATCAGCTTAGCGAGGACTACATCGACCAGAATCTCCAAGTCAGATGGAATGAAGCTTTGAAAGCCTCTGAGTGGCTTTCTGGCCGCCTGGTCGAGCTCAAGGCAAAGCTGAAGAAGTCGGAAGACGCGCTTCAGGCGTACGCAGCGGCCAATTCGATCCTTTTCATCCAGAACGCTGTGAACGCGCAGGCACAGAGCATGGCCAACGCGCGCCTGGAGCAACTGGAGGAAGAGTATACAAAGGCGCAGGCGGATCGAGCCAAGAAGGAATCTCTTTACAGCCTGGTCAAGGCAGGAAAGGTACAGGATCTTCCAGGGGTGCTCAATAACAGCCTGATTCAAACCCTGGAGGCAAATCTCTCCGATCTGAAGCGCAAGTATACCGAACTGACTGCCACGGTAAAACCAGCCTATCCAAAAGCCGTGGCTCTTAGGGAACAAATTGGCACACTCCGCGCCACCATCGACCGCCAGAAAAAGGCTCTGACCCGAAACATTGCGCAGGAGTACCACGCTTCGCAGAGGCGGGAAAAGTACCTTGCCCAGCTTATCTCCAAGCAGGAGAAACTGGTCAATGTGGTTGCCCAGAAAACGATTCAGTACAACATTCTGAAGCGCGAAGTCGACACAAACCGTTCGCTTTACGACGGCGTGCTGCAACGGATGAAGGAGGCCCAGGTCGCAGCGGGATTGAACGCCAGCAACATCATGGTGGTCGATCCGGCTGAACTGCCCGAGAGTCCCGCCAAACCTCGAGTCATGCTCAATCTTGCCGTCGGTTTCATTCTGGGACTCAGTCTGGGCGTCGGCCTGGCGTTCTTCCAGGAGTATCTGGATAATACGCTGAAAACCCCTGACGAGGTGGAATCCCTATTGCGCCTGCCGTCCCTTGGCCTTATCCCGTCCATCCATCTGAATGGATCGGCGAAGTCGTCGGAGCACGGCCTCACCACCATAGGAGACGGCGCGAATGGGGCATATGGGCTTGCGCTCCAGAAAAACCCCATGGCCCTTGAGGCTTTCCGCTCGCTGAGGACTTCGATCCTGCTGTCGGCCAACCCCATCCCGAAAGTGCTGCTGGTTACCAGTGCTCTGCCCGGAGAGGGCAAGACGACAACCACCGTGAACCTGGGAGCGACCCTCGCCAGCCTTGGCAGCAAGGTCGTGATCGTGGATTGCGATATGCGGCGGCCCTCGTGCCATCGGGCCGCGGGAGTGAAAAACAGTCCGGGATTCGTCCAGTGCCTGACCGGCCGGATAGCTCTCCAGGACGCCATTTTGCCCGTCGACGGCGTCCCAAATCTTTCAATCATTCCTTGCGGGCCTATTCCGCCCAACCCGGCGGAAGTTCTCTCTTCTCCACTGACGGCGGAATTGCTGCGGCGGCTCCACGACGAATTCGAGTACGTGCTTGTGGATTCTCCGCCCTTGTTGAGTGTAGCGGATAGCCGCATCCTTGCAACCCTGACGGATGCGGTGGTCCTGGTTACCAGAGCATATGACACGCCCTATGAGATTGTGCGCCGGGCCCGATCATTGCTTTACGGGGCTGGAGCACGCATTCTTGGCGTCGCTTTGAACGACGTGAATGTTCACCGGCAGGCGTACGGCGGCAAGTACGGCTACTACCAGCAGTACGGATACGGTTACGGCAGCGACTACCGCACTGACGGACCGGAGGCTTGAACGAAAAGAATCCCCGGCCCGCTGTTGACGGCGCCTGCTGGGGTTCTGAACAATGTTTGAAAATTGCAGCCGATGACGTGAGCGTCAAGGGCGATTCCGATTACCGCCTGAATGGACTGGATACGCGGCAAATTCCCTAAACATGACGATGGGTGTTTCCCGATTTCCTGCTGCATGCTCATTCTCCTCCTCATCACCAATTTGTCCCGCGGGACAGCAACCTGAAACCCTGGATGTGCCTTGACAGGGGGAGTGGATGCGCGGGAAAACTGAAGTCCATGGGAAAGTTCATGGCCAATCGCTGCACTGGTCTGATTCAGTGGCTGCGACAATCAGGGCAGCCGGGTTATAGTGTGGATTTGGCGCAGACGGACAACTCAATAGTGGGTTGCCATAAGAATAGCGAAAGGAACTCATGCGAATTCTGATCACGGGCGGAGCAGGTTTTTTGGGCAGACATCTGTGCGCGAGAATGCTTTCACTTGGTTATGAAGTTCTTTGCGTAGACAATCTGCTGACGGGGCGGCGGGAGAACATCGAGGAGTTTGCGCCGAACCCAGAATTCAATTTCATCAATCAGGACGTGACCAAACCCTTCCCCACGGAAGGGAAGATTGATGCGGTCATGCACCTGGCGTGTCCGGCAAGTCCTCCCGACTATCTTCAATATCCCCTGGAAACCTTGGAGGTGGGGACTGTGGGGACACGCAACATGCTGGAATTGGCCCGGACGAAGAATGCGCGGTTTCTGCTCGCCAGCACCTCAGAGGTTTATGGCGACCCACATGTCAATCCTCAAACGGAAACATACTGGGGCAACGTCAATCCTATCGGACCTCGAAGTGTGTACGATGAGGCCAAGCGCGCATCCGAGGCTCTGACCATGGCGTATCACCGGCGGCATCGCATCGACACTCGAATCGCAAGAATTTTTAACACTTACGGTCCATGGATGCGTCCTAACGATGGCCGTGTGGTTTCGAATTTCATCGTCCAGGCCTTGCAAGGCAAGGGATTGACAGTCTATGGCGATGGAACTCAGACGCGAAGTTTCTGCTACGTCAACGACCTGATCGAGGGCCTCATCCGCCTCCTCCAGGCGGATGCTGACTCGGATGCAACGAGCGCCCAGGTAAAAGAGTGGGGGATCCATTATCCGGTCAATCTGGGAAACCCCAGAGAAGAGAAGATTCTCGATATCGCCCGAATGATTGTGGGAATGACCGGAAGCTCCAGCCAAGTGAAGTTTCATCCTTTGCCTGTTGATGACCCAAAGCTTCGACATCCTGATATCACCCGCGCCCGCCGGATGCTTGGCTGGGCGCCAAAGGTGACCCTGGAAGAAGGGTTGGTTTCCACCATCCGTTACTTTCGGGAACTCGTGGGCGAAGCGTGACCGGGCGCAACGAGTCCTTCAATGGCGCCAGAAACGAGGAAGTCGCAACGGGCGTCTCGAGAAGTCTGCTTCGGATCCCCGGTATGCAATGGGCTCTGTCGCCGGGAGTGCCCTGTTCCTTCCAACGTGACAATTTGAACCAGGACAACAACTCCCGTCCCTTCACGATTGCTTCTGTGCAACTATCGTGAATCCCTCACACAGATTCCGTAGATTCAAGTGAGAGGTGAAAAGCTGCCAAACCAGCTCGGCGGCATGCAAGGGGACGAAGAAGTTGCAATACTCAGAGCGATATGAGAGATGGACTCGCACAATTCTGAAGCCCACACCCAACAGCAGAGCCTCGAAACTGGTGGGGTAGCAACGGCGGTAGAGGACGGGGAAGCCAGTCTCTTCCTTGGTTTCCCAATGGAAAAAGCCCAGAAGAACCTTCGAAAGCCTGTTTGGTATCGCCGCATTGACCAGTGCGAAGAGCGCAAACTTATTGGGGACGTAGGCGACTACTAAACCTCCTGGGCGGAGCACGCGAAATATATTGAGATACATTGCGGTCGGGTCTTCAACGTGCTCCGTCACGCTGCGGGAGATGACTAAATCTGCTCCAGGCAAACCGGTAGCCGTCGTGATGTCGCCGCAGATAATCTGGTCATAACAGCCCGGTGGCGCCGCATTGAGCTCTGACTGGGTAATATCCACACCGATGACCTGCAGGCGTAACGAGGCTTTCAGTTCCGGAGCGATTACGGGATTCTTTCCTCCACCAACATCCATCACCACCATGCCAGGGCGAAGGGCGGAACGTATTGCCGCCAAGAAATCGACGGCCCCGTCGCCTCTCCGTCCGCGAGGGTCAAGGAGCGTATCCAGCTTCTGAGACCAACCGCGATTTAGCCTTATGCAGCGTGTCGCAATCGCTCGGAGTGTTAACAACTAGTCCTCTCCCCGCAGATTGCCTCACTTCGCCGCCGCGGTCCATTTCGCGCCGTCGCAGTAGGCATGGACATTGATTGAACCGCCTGCCCTGACAGTTGGACCCCAGGGGCTCGTCGTCGAATCGGAAACCGCCTGCAACCCGCCATCATTGTCACCGAATAGGGCGAGTTGTTTGACTCAAAGGCCATGGTTTCTAAGTGGATCGGGCTTTCCACATTCAAATTCGTCTTGGGACATACCGTGTCGATTGGAACATTGACACAATAAGAGCCATGATACGGCGTCGCGCTAGTCACAGCAACAGTCTCCGATCTCCTCAACTCTCAGGCACCTCGAAATCACCGTCCAGAGTTCGGGCTCTGCGTGCCCGCCAATGTATCCGGATCGACAAGGTATAATGCAAAGTTCGTTTTCTCTTGTCCTGCAACTGAGTTTAGGCTGAAGGTGTCGATGATAAAACCGCTTGGCCTGGTATTAATCGTGTGCCTGCTTGCCAGCTTGGTCGAATCAGCAAGAGGACAGGAATTTCGACAACCCCCCTCTGTTTCTCCCAGAGAATTTGCTCTGATGGCCTGGGGCGGGACGCCTTCGGATCCCAACCAGCTCTATTGGATGAAGCAGGCGGGGCTTAATATTTCCGGGTTTTGCTCACCTGACCAGCTTGACAAGGTCAATGCCGCCGGCCTTGCCTGCTTTGTCGAGGATCCCCGCGCCAACCATTACCGATGGAAGCATATGCCGAGCCAACGAGACATTCGGAAGAACCTTACGGCTTTGGTACGCGACGTCAAAAACCGCCCCGCGGCCCTGGGCTTCTTCCTCATCGACGAGCCCAACGCCTCCCAGTTGCCGGGCCTTGGCGAAGTCGCATCGCTGTTGAGGCAAATCGCACCAAACAAGTGGACCTACGTCAATCTATTGCCCAACTACACGAGGGTCTCACAGCTCGGGGTTCCCACTTACGAGGCCTACGTGGAAAAAATGATCGAGCAGGTTCACCCGTCGTTTCTGAGTTACGACAATTATTCGCTGTTCAACGGTGAAATGCTTGACCGCTTTTACACCAACCTGGGTATCGTCCGGCGTTTATCGATAAACGCGGGAATACCATTCTGGAATGTGATCCTTTCCAGCACCTCTTTCACCTATATGAAGCCGAACAGTGCAACTCTGCGCCTCCAGGCCTACAGCACCATCGCCTACGGTGGAAGAGGAATTGAATATTTCACTTACTTTGCGCCTGAAGTTGGGAACTACCGTCTGGCGCCAGTTGACCAGTTTGGACACCGGACGCCTACTTGGAATAAGCTGCGGCGCCTCAATAGCCAGATTCGAGAACTTGCTCCTTGGCTTGCCCGGCTGTGCAGCACCGGCGTTTATCACTCTGCCCCGGTCTCCCCTGGAGAAAAACCCCTCTCCCAAAGCCGCCTCGTCAAGGAAGTGCTGGCCAGCTCTTACCCGAATCCTTCTGTCCAACCTCGCTACCTGATTGGCGAGTTTGTGGGCCCTGACCGCCACCCGTTTCTGATGATCGTCAACAAGGATCTCGAGCATTCTTTTCGGTACTCGATTCGCCTAAAGGCGCCGTACAGACGCTTATTCCAAATCTCCCCCTACACCGGGAAAGAGGAGCTATCCCACGGCGAGATGGATTGGCTGGCGCCAGGGGCTGGCGCACTTTTCGAGATTCAATAGGTTTGTGGAAACCTTTTCCGGGGCGCCTCCGGAATCCAAACGAGGAAGTTAGGTAGTTTGGCATCATAAGGGCGATTGAATCGCCCCGGATTTTGTACCGAATAGCGAGCTTATTTTGCTCCTATGGTGCAAAGCTGACTCAAGAGTGTATCGGGTTTCCGCGGCTCGTGCTCTGCGTGTAATTGCAGCAGGCGTAAGCTTCTGGGTAGAATGGACGTTGGATCTGGGCGTCTCGATTTCCATGACTCGGAGGTTTTGCTGGTGTGATTCTATATCGATTGCATTGCTTTCTTTGAAGAGACGTCAACAAAGCTTGAGAACACTCTTGTCCACCTGAAGTTGATTAGGGAGAGTGGAGGTCTGCAGTCGTGGCTTTCCCGGTGCCTCGACCAGGCAGAATCGTGGGAAACCTGATTTCCGCCCTTTTCGTTCTATGCACGGGAACCGGGCGTTCTACAGACTGAAATTGAGGATCGGTACCATCATGTTGCCAAGCCGACGACGCGCGTTGTGAAGTTTTCTATAAAGCAAGGAAACTTCCAAGGGACGAGGACCATGAAAAATCGGGTCTTTTCGAATGGCCGTTAATCTTCTATCAACCGGATAACGAGAAAGAATTGTCGATGCCGACTCCTGACAAGCCAGCCCGAATTGCAGCCGTGGTGGTTACCTACAACCGACGTACGCTGCTGGATCGGTGTCTTAAGGCGCTCATCAGTCAGGTTCGTCCGCCAGATGAAATCTTAGTGATCGACAATGCCTCCACCGATGGCACGCAGGATATGTTAGAGCAGAGGTATGACGGAAGAATTACTCACGTCCGGCTGAAAGAAAACATGGGAGCATCCGGAGGCTTCTATGAAGGGATCCGGTTAGCGTACGAAAAGGGTTACGATTGGATTTGGGTGATGGACGACGATGTTGAACCCGCCGCTGATGCGCTCAAAGGCTTGGTGGAGTCTCCAGCGTTTGGTGACCCTGCCGTTGGGCTTTTAGCGTCACTTGTGCTTGATCCCATGCCCCCAAATGGGACTCCGCATTCCGTGCAGTCCGGCGAGGTCGTGGTCACGAATCCGGACGGTACAGGATGGCGACCTGTCTCTTTCGGACATTACAAACGATTTAACGCGATCATGGGTTTTCAACTGGTTGTTAGCCAGGAGTCTCTGGCATCTCCCCTGATCCCCATCGAAGCCGCAGGTTTTCTTGGCGTTATGATCCAGCGGGGTGCTATTGGCGAGGTGGGACTTCCACTTAAAGAACTCTATATCTACTGGGACGATACGGAGTTTATCTATCGGATCTCCAGACGCTTTAAGGTTTTCCTGGTTCCTTCCAGCAGAGTTGTTCATGGGCAAGGCGTGTACCTGCGATCTCCTCGCAAGGTTTTAGGATTTGCGAAGCTGGGGGCGGGGATACCTTATGCACAAATCTGGAAGCTCTATTACTATGTTCGAAACGAAACCTACGTCAGGACAAAGTATGCGAAACCATGGCTCGCCCCGTTCGTTGCACCGTTACTGTTGGCAAGGCATACCGCAATAGCGTTATTGTTCTACGATCATCCTTTTCCAAGGTGTAAGGTCCTTTGCCGAGCAGCTTTCGACGGTATGCTTGGCCGGCTCGGCAAGCGAAACATGGGCGGAGATAACAAGCGTGAGCCACATGTGCTTAGGGATATTGGCCGTCTAAAATCGTAACTGGGCTGATGGCATAGATAAAGTCTGCCAGCGTTCGCATGCTTCTTCGGAAAGCTGGTCAGTATGCCGTGCGGCTGATCAGCGGCCGGAACCTTAGTAGCCATAGGGCAGACGATGAGCTCAAGAAATTACCACGACGTTTTCTGGCAGCAGGCCGACAAAGATGTAGGGGATCTTAATCATAATCGCCATGCGAGCCGAATAAGAATCGAGACGGTATCGGCGGCCGCTGAAAAGGCCAACCATGCTCAAGGGATACGCATCCTGGCTGGTGAAATGAAATTCCACCTGTCAAAGCAGATCCGTCGCGGGTGAAGAGTGAAAAAACTATGACGGCACAGGCGATGCCCGCTACTTACGCATATTGTCCTCTTTGTGGAAGCGGTGAGTTTCGCTTTGTCTTCCATGACAAGTCTGAAGGGTTTCACTTCCTGATATTGGAATGCCGCAAGTGCGGTTTGCTTGTGAGCAATCCGCGTCTGAAGCAGCGGATTTTTAATGCCATCAGTAACGTTGACTCTCACCAGATTGATGTGTGTTCGCGCAACTTGCATAAGTACAAACGGTTGTTCAATTATATACCGCCCGACGGTTCGCATCCCCGCCTGCTGGATGTCGGTTGTTGCCGGGGAGAGTTTGTCGGCCTGGCTTTGAAGCGTGGATACGATGCCTATGGGATCGATATGGTCCCGGTGTTTGTGGAGTACGCAAGGAGTCGTTTCGGCAAGCGCTTTGCTTTGGTTGACTCTGACATGAGGTCTGCGGTGGAGGGACTGGACGTCACATCATTTGACATCATCACGTTATGGGATGTCATCGAGCATATCGATCAGCCAATTGAATTCTGTCGCAACCTTACAGAGTTTTTGCGGCCTGGCGGATCTATTTTTCTCCGGACTCCAAACAGGCAAGGCCAAATAATCAAACGCTGGCTATTGCACCCTTTTTTTGGTGACCGGATTACGTATGTCAATCCCATTGAACACGTTCAGATCTTTGGACCTCCGAACATCCTGATGCTTGCTGAACGCTGTGGGTTGAAGATGACCCGTTGCGAGCCCTCTGATGTGGAAGCCTATAGCGATCGCGGAAGTTTTTTTGATTTGGCCAAGCGATTTGCGTATTGGCCGGTGATCCGATCCACTTTCCACATCACCGGATGGAACCTCGGACATAGCCTGAATTGTATTCTGACCAAGGCAGAGTAATGTCTCTTCGGTCACGAGTTGATTAATTTGAAGCGTAGCCTTAACGGCATTCGCACTAAACCTTAACAGACGGGAAACGGTCATTTTCAGACCTGTTCTATGGTGCCGACGAAAAGCCGCTAACTTACTCGAGCTAATAATATGGAAATGTCTGGCAGCCTTTGTGGACTCCTACAGAAAGTGGGCCTTTATAGCAAGACGATGTTGAGTGCCCGGGACGCGAAAAGTCTCTGTAAAGCTTTGCTAGTGAAAATGGAGGACGAACTCTGCGTGGAGCGGCTGGGATGGCGAAGAAGGATTGGGGCTAAGAAGTGGGACGTCGTGAATTTCGACATCTCGTTTTATTGCGACAATGTCACAGTATCCGTGTACTATGAGGTTTTCGGGGCTCGCGCGTATACCTTTTTCCGGGGATTTGTTCCTTGCAACGATGATATCGTTGTGGACCTTGGTGCTAATGAGGGCATATTCACTTGCTATGCGGCGAAACGTGCGCCTTGCGGGCGAGTGTATGCCGTTGAGCCCGATAGCGACAACTTGGGCTGGCTGAAGGCGAACCTTGAGTTGAATCACGTTGCCAACGTAACGGTGGTCCCTAAGTGTATAGGCCAACGAACCGGCCGAGCTTTTTTCAGAAAAGGTCCTACCAGCGGCACAGGGTGCGTCGTTGAAGCGAGGGAACCAGACGGTGATATTACAGAGGTGGATCAGATCACATTGGCCGATTTAATGAACGAGTTCCGAATTCCAAGAATCGACCTGCTGAAGATAGACGTTGAGGGTTCTGAAGTCGGGGCCCTTAGCGGAGCAGGCGACCAACTTGCCAGGGTCCGGAGAATCGCCCTCGAATATCATTCTCCATTGCTTGCTAATCAGGTGGAGAAATTACTGGGCGAAAGGGGCTTTAGCGAACTCCGGGAACCCAGCGCAGCACGTTCACACATTCTATATTTCGAAAACGACGCGCTATGTCGGAGCCTTTAGGAAGTCAGCGTGCTAGAACCGCAATTTCCATTGGTGTCGCAGCGATCATTTTCGTGATCTGCCGTCTAGCAGGTTGCTGAAAAAAGCTGTAGCGGCGGCTTTACGCCGCCAGCCCGTGCTGAAAGCAATAGGCTTATGGCGGGATGAACCCGCCGCTACACCCCCTCTAATTTGTTTTTCAGCAACCTGCCCTGAAAATTTCGTTCAAGCAGGGACGCAGGTTTCGAGCGTGACCTTATGACCGAGAGCTTCGAGGCGCTTGACGTAATAGCGAGTGAGACGTTCGGGTTCGAGGCGGTCAAAAAAGTCTCCGCCCAACTCGGCGTAGGTCGTACGCTCTTTCAGCATATGGTAGAAGATCACCAACATCGAGTGTCCCACCGCAATCAGAGCCCGCTTCCGGCCTCGGCGCCCAGC
>JAKAWN010000130.1 GCA_021827245.1 Acidobacteriota bacterium
CACGCGGCGCTAGCGGCCCTGGCGGCGCCTCGGGCGGCGGAGTAGGCTGCGGCAACGGAACAGGCGGCTACAACGTCAGCGGCGGCTATTATTACGGCTTGGGCGGCGCGGGCGGCTTCGGGGGCGGCGCGGGCGGATCCCCTTCGACTGGTGGCAACGGCGGGTTTGGCGGCGGTGGCGGCGGGGGAAATGGCGTCGACAGCGGGGCGGGCGGCTCTGGCGGGTTTGGCGGCGGTGGCGGCGGGAGCTTTATGGGCACGGCGGGCGAGGCAGGATTTGGCGGCGGCGCGGGTGCGGCCAGCTCGGGAAGCACCCCAGCGCCTGGCGGCGGAGGCCTCGGCGCGGGCGGCGCGGTCTTTGTCCAGGGCCCTGTTGGCACGTCTCCATGCGGCTCGCTGACCTTCACCGGGACGCTCTCTGAGAGCGGCAACACGGTGACGGCGGGACTTGCCGGCGGCAGCGGGGCCGGCAACGGCTCCGCCTTCGGCAGCGGTATCTTCATTCAAGGCAGTTGCAGCATCACCTTTGCGCCCGCTTCGGGCGTAACCCAAACAGTGTCCGACGGCATCGCCGACGAGCACGGCTCCGTCAGCTCGGACACGAACTCGGGCGGTCTGACCATGTCCGGTTCAGGCAAACTGGTGCTGGAAGGCAACGACACTTACGCCGGCGCGACCACGGTCGCAAGCGGCACGCTCGACGTGGACGGAACTCTTTATTCCGGTGCAACAATCACCTCCACAACCCCTATGGTCACTGTTGACAGCGGCGCGACGCTGGGCGGCACGGGCACCATCAACGGCAACGTGACGCTCGAAGCCGGCGCGACGCTCGTCACCAGTGGCGGCCTCACCATCAACGGCACAATCACCCAGCCGCCGGGCACGGCGGCGGTTTCGCCCACCTCGCTCGATTTCGGCACCCAGACGGTAGGTACGCCCACGGCGGCGAAGACCGTGGCGCTTTCCAACAGTAGCAGCGGGGCGCTCACGATTTCCGGCGTCGCCCTCAGCGGCACAAACGCTTCGGACTTCACCCAGGTGAACGACTGCGGCGGCTCTCTGGCGGCAAATTCCAGTTGCACCATCAGCGTGACCTTCACGCCTTCGGTGAGCGCGGCGGAATCGGCCACCCTGACCGTCACCGACGATTCCGGCGGCACGGCCAACTCAACCCAGACGGTGGCGCTCTCGGGCACCGGCGCGGGCACCACGCTCAGCCTTTCGACAGCCAGCCTCAGTTTCGGCAGCCAGACGGTGGGGACGCAGGGCTCCGATCAGACGGTCACCGTCACCAACACCGGCAGCGCCAACTTGGCCTTCACAGGTGTCAACGTCGGCACCAATTTTGTGGTTGATGCCGCAACGACCACCTGCACCGTTGGTGGCACGGGCGTCTCGCCCGTGGCGGGCTCGAACACCTGTGTCATTGCCATCAAATTCGCTCCGACGACGACGGGCGTGCTTTCCGGAACGCTGGTGCTATCGGACAGCGCAGCATCGAGTCCGCAGTCCGTCTCTCTGAGCGGGACGGGGACCGCCCCGACGCTCACGCTGAATCCTGCCAGCCTGACCTTTGGCAGCCAGGCCGTGGGTACCACCAGCGTGGTAGAGGCCGTGACCGTCTCGAACACGGGCACCAGCAGCCTGAGCCTTTCCGGAATCACCATCAGCGGCGATTTCGCCATCGGCTCGGGGACGACCTGCACCAGCTCAACCGTGCTGGCTGTTGCGGGCGGAGGGACGAGCAGTTGCGTCATTGACGTCACCTTCGCGCCCACAGCCACCGGGACGCACACCGGCAGCCTGAATGTTGCGTCCACCGGCGGCTCTGGCACCGTGGCCCTGACGGGTGCAGGGACGGCGCCGGGCGTCACGCTCAGTCCTTCCAGCCTGACGTTCAGCGGCACGGAGGTTGGCAGCACCTCCTCCGCCCAATCCGTCACCTTGACCAACAACGGCACCAGCAGCCTGACGATTTCGGGCATTTCGGTGAGCGGCGAATTCGCCGTCGCTCCAGCCGGGACGACCTGCTCGGCCGGCACGCCGCTGGCTCCTTCCAGTTCCTGCACCATCGCCCTGACCTTCACACCCGATGGCGCAGGAACAAACACCGGCACGGTTACCATCAACGACAACGCCGGCAGCAGCCCGCAGACCGTGGCGCTCTGGGGTGAGGGTGAGGATTTCACACTTGGCGTGGGTTCCGGTTCGTCGTCGAGTGCTACCGTATCGGCGGGAGGCAGCGCCAACTATGCACTGGCGCTGACCCCGGAGGGCGGCTTCAATCAGGCGGTGAGCCTTGCCTGTTCGGGCGCTCCGGCCTACGCCACCTGCACAGTGAGTCCCGCGTCGGTCATGCTGAACGGAACCAGTAATGCCTCGGTCAGCGTAAAGGTCAGCACCGCAGGGAGCGCCATGGTGGGGCCGGGTCCGGGGAACTTCGGGCCACCGCCTTTGGGCACACTGCCGCTGGCGGCGTGGCTGGCGATCTTCGGTCTGGCCGGCTTGATGGCGCTGGTGAAACTGAGCCCGAAAGGAGGGGGTGTGCGGCGTGCGGCTCCATGGGCCACGCTGGCTCTGCTGGCGGCGCTCTTCGCGGGTTGCGGCGGAGGCAGCTCCGGCATATCGAGCACAACCACCAGCAGCAACTCAACCCCGGCCGGCACTTACACGCTGACGGTGACGGCCACCTCCGGCAGCCTGACCCAGACCAGCCAGCTTACATTGACGGTACAGTAGGTGGCAGCGGTGACCGGTAGCCCCGGTCAACCAGCTTTTCGGTTGACCGTGCACCTGTCCCGCAGAAAACCGAAGATTTCCCGAAACGAAAGCGGCTCACGAATCTAGACCTGCAAGACGTCGCCATCGCGCGCCACCAGGCTGTAGAGGATCGGGTTGACGAAGAAGCCCAGCAGCAGAGGCGAAATCAGCCCGCCCACGATGACAATCGCAAACGGCCTCTGGGTGGATGACCCGATGCCGGTCGATAGGGCAGCGGGCAGAAGACCGAGGCACGCCACCATGGCCGTCATCATAATCGGCCGCAATCGGAGCAAGGCAGCTTCATGAGTCGCCTCCCGGATGCCTTTCCCTTCCAGACGCAATTTATTGATATAAGAATAAAGCACCACGGCCATTTCCGTCGACACACCCATCAGCACGAGCAAGCCGAGAACCGACGAAACGCTGAAAGGCGTATGGCTGAACTTCAGCGCCAGCAGTGCTCCGACGGGCTCAGTCGTCACCACACCGATGGCAATGGCCACGGGAAACTTGAAGTTTCCATAAAGAGCAAAAAGGATCAGGAAAATGATCAAAACAGTGAGCGGGCCGATCACATCAAGCTGTTTCCTGGCAGCAAGATATTCGTTATATTCGCCACCCCAAGTGACTTGATAACCCTGAGGCAGGGACTTGACTATCGGCGCGATGGCGCGCTGGCCGGCCGCGACTGCGCCTGCCAAGTTCCGGCCCTGGATGCTGTACTGAACGCCAATGTACCGGGAGTTGTTCTGCCGGTAGATGAAGGCAGCGCCGTTCCCGATGCTGATATTGGTCAACTCCTTGAGCGGGATCTGCTGGCCGCTTGGCGTACCCACAAGAAGATCCCCGATGGCCTGTGGACTGCGCCGGAACTGCGGTTCCATTCGCACGATTAGATCGAATTCCTTTTCACCCTGGATCACCTGTGTAGCGGGTTCGCCGCCGATCGCCGCCGCGACGACGTCCTCGACGTTGGAAACATTGATGCCGTAGCGGGCAATCTTACTCCGGTCCATTTTGATCAACAGGCTGGGTTGTCCTAATTCGCGCACGACTACGAGGTCGGTAAAACCCGGCACCTTTTCGAGAGTCGTCTTTATCTTGAGAGCGGCATTCTGGAGAATCTGCAGGTTCTGGCCATACACTTTGACGTCCAATGCGCTCTTAAGTCCGGTCAGGGCCTCGTCGACGGCATCTTCGGCAGGCTGGGTGTAATTGAAGATAATGCCAGGGAAAGTGGTGAGTCTGCTGTTAATGGATGCGATGAGTTCCTTCTTGGTTCGGATAGGGCCCGTCCTCCAGACCTTGTTGTTGTAAGGCTTAAGTCCGACATAAAACTCGCAGTTGAAGAAACCGGTAGAGTCCGTTCCGTCGTCCGGACGCCCCAATTCTGATCCAACATCGGTTACCTGGGGATAGGACATGAGAATGTGGCGGACTTGAGGCGCAATCTGGGCGGCAGCCCGCCAGGAAATCGTGTAAGGCATGGTCGCGCGGACCCACAAAGCTCCCTCATCAAGTTGCGGCATAAACTCCGCACCAATCATTGGAACCAGCAGCATGGCACCGCCAAAGATCGCAAAGGCAAGCGCCAGCGTCACTGCGCGATGGTCGAGCGCCCAGTCCAAGTGCCGGCCATAAACCCTTTTGACCCACTCATAGGGCCTGTTAACCTTTTCCTTAACGCCCGCTTTGAACCAATAGGAAATAAGAACCGGAACCAGCGTCAATGAAAGCAGCAAGGCCCCAATCAACGCAAAAGACATCGTGTCGGCCATGGGATGAAAGAGCATGCCAGAAGGCCCGCCCAGGGCGTAAATGGGCAGGTAACCCGCAATGATGACGGCAACAGAGTAGAAAACCGGACGGTCCACGTCGCGTGCTCCGGCAAGAATAGCGTCCTTCAAATCATATTGCTGCCCTGCCCGCAGGCCGAGCTCGCGGTAGATGTTTTCCATCATGACTACGGTACCGTCAATGAGAATGCCGAAGTCGATGGCTCCAATCGATAACAGGTTAGCGGACACGCCCTTCAGGTGGAGAAGGATGAAGGAAAACAACAGGCAGAGCGGGATTGTCAGTGCGGTAATAATAGCCGCACGAACGCTCACCAGGAAAAAGATCAGAACGATCAGGACCAGAATCATTCCACGCAGCAGGTTATGTTCCACTGTCGATGTCGTCAATTCCACCAGGCCGGTGCGGTCGTAGAAAGGATGGATTTTGACGTCTTTGGGCAGAACGTGGCTATTCAGATAACTGGTCTCTTTTTCAACCCGCCCGAGCACGTACTGCGTCTGATCTCCGGTGCGCATCATGATCACGCCCTCGACGGCATCATTCTTGTTCATGTATCCAAATTCGCCCAGGCGCGGGGCGTGGCCAATCACCACTTTGCCGATATTGCGGACATAGACTGGGTCGCCGTTATGGCTGGTCACAACAATGTTGTCGATGTTTTTCCTGTCTCGAATCAGCCCAAGACCCCGAACGTAATAAAACTGCCCTCCTCGCGAATAGAAGCCGCCGCCCGTGTTGGCATTGTTCGCTGACAGGGCGTTCAGCACCTGCGGAACGGTCACGTGGTAACTGTAAAGCTGTGTGGGGTTCAGCAGCACCTGGTACTGCATCACGGTCCCGCCGAAGCCAGAGTCATCGGCTACGCCACGAACCGAGCGGTAAGCATGATTCAAAATCCAATCCTGAATGGTCTTCAGTTCCTGTGGAGTGCGGTCAGGGCTCTCAAGCACATAGCGGTAAATCAGGTCGTAGGGGCTGGAGAGCGGAGCCAGGGTGGGGGTTACTCCGCTCGGCAGGCTGACCCCTGCAAGTCGCCTGAACGCGACTTCGCGGCAGAAGTAGTTGCCGGTGCCGTACCGGAAAGTCATGATGAGGTCTGAGAGGCCGTAGAGGGAGATTGAACGCATCGTCTGGAGACCGGGGATTCCATTCATCTGGATTTCGATGGGAACAGTGATCAGGCGCTCGACTTCTTCGGCAGCATGCCCGGGCCATTGTGTAATAACCTCAACCATCGGCGGGGCAAGGTCAGGATAGGCGTCGACGGGCATCCGTTCAAAGGATAAGATCCCCCCGATCACGATGAAACACACAAGAATGATGACGAAAAATCGCTGATTCAGAGCAAAGTGAACAATACGATGGATCATATTACTTTAAACCCCAAAGTGAAGGACGGTGTGCCAAATGGACGCTTCCGGACTTACGAAAGCGACTGGGCGAACTGCACGAACAGAGCTCCATTCCCAACCACCTTTTCACCGTCTTTGAGTCCGCTAAGGATTTGTGTCTGCCCATTCTCGCTGCGACCGATTGTCACCAGCCGCTGGGCGAATTGATTTTTTCCCACCAGGACATAAACGAACGTTTCGTTTACGGAATTTCTCAGAACAGCCGCATCCGGGACGGTAAGCGACTTGGTCTTCCCTGCCTGCACAATGGCCGTGACATACATGTCCTTCTTGAGCATTCCGCCAGGGTTGTCTGTCACAATGCGCACCTTCAAAGTCCGCGTGTTGGGGTCGAGCGCCGGGGCGATGTAAGAGATTCGTCCGCGGAAAACTCGCGAGTAGGCGTCGGTTTCCACCGTCACCGGATCACCCAGGTGAATGTGCGCGAGATCGCTCTGATAAACATTCACCCACACCCAAACGGCGCCCACGTTTGAGATCGTGAATACCCGTGTTGCTCCGGCTTGCACAACTTGCCCGGGCTGCACCATGCGTTCAACCACCTCACCACCGATCGGCGCCAGCACCGGAATCTCGGGGCTGGCCGGACCGTCGGAGAGCTTGGCGAGATCGCTGACACCCAAAACCTGCAAAGACTGCTCAACAGCCTGCAGTTCAGCCAGAGCCTGGTTGTGGGCAGATTGGGCCGAGAGCAGCTCCATCTGGGCGATGGCGTGGTGGGCATAAAGGGCCTGGTCCCGTTCAAGATTGCTCTTAGCAAGTCGATAGCTGGCGTCAGCTTTCAGGAAATTCGACCGCAATTGGGCGAAGTCAGGGCTGCTGACATAGAGCATCGACTGCCCCGCTCGAACATATTGGCCGGGGTAAACCAATACCCGCAAAACAGGGCCGCTAACCTGAGTGATGACCGGGGTCGTTTGAAAAGCGTTAAAGGCTACGGAACCGGGCAGACGCAGAACTACCGGGAATGTCTGCTGCTCGGCCGTGACAATTTGCACGTGCGACATCTGGTCCTGCGGCACGCTAAAGAGCTCCGCCTTGGCGGTTCCCGCCGAACCGTAAGCGATGGTATGCGCGGCACTCGGTCCGGAGCCGCTGTTCCCACAGGCTGAAAGCAGGGCGAGAGAGAAAATTGCAGCCACCAGTACAGGCAGCTCAAGTTTCCTGGCGCTCATTATTTTTGTCTTTGTTTTTGTTTTCATGGCAATTGCCTCGTGCCGACCGCTTCATTCAGTTGCTCGACGGCCAGCATATAAGTCGCCAGCGTTTCCCGGTAAGTAAGTTCAATCGAGCGGTAACTGCGCTCGGCGTCCAGGAAGTTCAGCAGGCTGACGGCGCCTTGCCGGTACGCGTACCGGCTGATGTCCAGAGACTCCTTTGCTTCATTCAGATAACCCGATTGATAAAGATTAACAATTCGCTGGCCGGTCTTGACGGCTTGATAAGCTGTGGCAACGTCCGTCAGAACCGCCTGCTGTGTGGCGTCCTTTTCCTCTTCGTAACGGGTGATGGCCGCGTGGGTACGCGCGATTTCTCCCTGATTGCGGTTATAAATCGGGATCTCAATATTCACGGAAAAGCTGGCGTCATTGGCAAGTGCAACGTGGCTGTATCCTGAGGTGAGCGTCAAATCCCGCTTGCCGTTAGCCCTCGCCAGCATGTAGCGGCTCTTGGCTGTAATCACAGCCTGATCTGCAGCATGCAAGTCCGGCCGCAGCTTGAGCGCCTGCGCCTGAAAGTCTTCCACATTGCCCTGGATGGGCTTGTAGGCGAGGCTGCCGATCACATCATAATTCTCCGGAACTGACCCATACCCCATCAGATCACGCAGCGACTCCAGCGATTGCATCCGCGCCAGCTTCGCTGAGGCCACATCCTTTTGAAATTGCAGCATCTGGAGCTTGATCTTCAGCAGGTCGCCTTCGCTGATCGCCCCCTTCTTATAGCGCTCTTCGCTCACCTTCAAAGTCTGCTGAAAGCTCGCGAGGTTCCGCTGAGCGAAAGCGAGGGAAGATTCGGCCAGCAAAACGTTGACGAACTGCCGGGCGACATTGAAAACCAGCGCGCGCTCGTTGTTCTGGATCTGGGACTGGACCACTGCCGTGTCATCCCGTGCCGTCTGCATTCGCCACTTGCGCTTGTGCCCGCGCTCAAAGGTGTACGAGAACAGCATGTCAAATTCAGTCGCGTTGTTGATATAGTCCCCGTTCAATTGGCTAGGCGTGAAGAACGGCCAGAACAGTCCATTCCAGGTAAAAACGGGATTGGGCTTCAAGGAAGCTGTTATCTCGTTGGCTCTGCTTTCTGTGACCTGAGTTTTGGCCGCCAGCAGAGCGTGATTGTGCTCAAGCGCCAAATGGATAGCGCGATCAAGAGTGATTTTTACAGTCGGCGGAGGCTGTTGGGCGTGCGCATCGCCAGCCCCTGTACCCAGCAAGAGAAATGCTACCGCCGCCAGGATTATCAACAAGCTCAGTTTCTTACGAAGGGTGCAGAAAATTAAGTCAGCCATTTCTAGGAATCCATCGGTATCAATACACTGAGAGCGGGTTTCGCAATAAATAATGGATTTCGCGAACCCGAAGAAAGCCGGACTTAGAGAGAAGGGTCAGGCAAGAGGAGGCGCACGCCCATACCATGCGGCAGGTTGAGCCGAGGGAACGACGGTCACAGCGCAAAGTCCAGGGATCTGGGTAGCCAAAGAGAAATGGACCGTGGGATTGCCCAAGACTAGCCGCACAGCGCCGTGCCGGACGATCTGGCAGCCGGGACAGCAACCCCGTTCGCCGCTGGCGGGCTGAGACTGCTTGTTGGTCTGGCTGATCTCCGCTGTCGGCGTGGTCCTGGAAAATTCCAGCGCGATTTCCGGCACACAGTGGTCGTGCAACACCAGCACAACCAGCAGGTGCAGTTGCATTACGGCCAGCAACCAGGTGGTTGCTGTGCACCACGAACGACGTTTTGCAGATCTGAACAAGATATTATGTCCGAGAACTGACGTCTGCCCTCAATCCCATCTGGCCCGGCTCCTGAGGAAGGCGCCGCAGGAACACAGTACCAGATGCTAGATTGATGCAAATCTCACTGCTTTGGGTTGCAACAGGATAACGGGATTCTGCCCCACTCATCCTCGAAAATCGAAGCTCCATCTTGCTTTCCACCAGTAAACGGAAGGCCCCAGCGGCAAATCCACACGATACAACATGAATGTCAGATGTCAAGTGTTATGTGAAAAAACCATCCCGATTGAAGCCAATGCTTTTTTCACCACACCCAGCTAACCGGAGTTTCCATCCGGATCCAACCCGCACATTGAAGGCTGAGCTCACTCTTCGGCGCCCGGCAACTTGGTGGAAATTTCTCTGACTTTGCGGGCGAGCTCCGGCAGGCGGCTGAGATGCGCATACATTTTCTTGAACTCTGACAATGGGCGCGCTGGCGTGCCCCACATCACGCTTCCCTTGCGCACAGCCTTGCCAGTTGGAATTCCCGCCTGGGCGCCGATCACCGCTCCGTCTTCGATGCGGACATGATCGGCCACGCCGACCTGCCCGGCCAGTGTCACGTAATCGCCGATCTCGACGCTTCCGGAGATTCCGGTCTGCGCCGCAATGATCGAGTGGCGCCCGATTCTGACGTTGTGCGCAACCTGCACGAGGTTGTCGATCTTGGTCCCTGCTCCGATTCGCGTGGTTCCCAGTGAACCGCGGTCAATCGTGCTGTTGGAACCGATCTCGACATCGTCCTCAATGATCAATCCACCCAGTTGCGGAAACTTCTGGTGGCGGCCTTCGGCAAAGAGGTAACCGAACCCGTCCGACCCCAGCACCACTCCCGCGTGAAGAACCACCCGGTCGCCCACCCGGACGCCCGGATAAATGCTGACCCGGGGATGGAGCACGCAGTGCGAGCCAATCGTGACGCCCTCGCCCACGTAAACGCCGGCGCCCAGAACCGTTCCGGCTCCCACGCTGGCGCCCGGCTCAATCACCACGTACGGACCCGCGCTGACCTCCGGTCCTAGCCTCGTATTGTCGGCAATCACGGCGGTCGGATGGATCCCGGTCCGCACGACGCCGGGAGGATGTAAAGCTTCAGCGGCATGGATAAACTCCAGCCGGGGATTTTGTACGGCAACCGTAGTGTGATCCGCGATCTTCACCCCCTTCCCCACCAGAATGCAGCCGGCGCGGCAGCCCGCCGCGCGATTCAGCGAGCGCTCGCCCTCCGCAAAAGCCAGTTCCTGCTCCGTCGCGGTTTCGAGCGCCGCCACCCCGCGGATCTCCCGTTCTCCTTCGCCTTCGATGTCGCCGCCCACCAGGCGCGCGATTTCACTGACTTTCATGCAACCTCCCGGATTCCGTTCACGCCACGGCCTTTGAATTCCCTGCCCGCGCTTTTCAGGATCTCAAAACGGATAAAGAGGCGGTTCATCGGGCGGACGGGTTTTCCAACGGCGATGGACCCAGAGCCATTGGTCTGGGTAACGGCGGATATATCCCTCGATGTGCCGGGTGAAATTTGCTGTGTTCGCCACGATCTCCTCCTCAGGGTCCAGGCACTTGATCCAGTCGATCCGGTCAAACCGAAGCCGGTATTTCTTCAGTTTCGAATCCCAGATTACGAGGCCCAGGATGACAGGCGCTCCGGTCCTTCGCGCCACTCGGGCCGGCCCCGTAGTGGTTGAAGCTGGAAGGCCAAAAAAGTCCACGAAGGTCCCTTCGCCGGCCAGCATGTTCTGGTCCATCAGGATGCCAACTGCTTCATTGCGTTCGAACGCGCGCAGAACCTGGCGCCCGAATTCCTTCTTTTCGATCGCCCGTCCGCCGCTCCCACACCGGTAGCGGTTGATGAGTTCGTCCATCAGGGCATTATCCATTTCCCGAACGACAAAATTGCATGGATACCCGTAAACTCCGTGCGCAAATGAACCCAGTTCCCAGTTCCCAAAGTGCGCAGTGAGAAAGATGACGCCCTTGCCTTTCTTCCGAGCCTCGTCGTAATTCTCAAACCCGTCATAAATAATCAGCCGTTCGATATTCTCGCGATTCAGGTCTGGAAAATGCGCGAAATCTGCGAGCATTCGTCCTAAATTGAGGAACTCGCCAAAAAGCACTCTTCGCCGCTGCCTGTCCATCCAGTCAGGAAACGCGATGCGAAGGTTGAACATACCCACCTGCCGAAGGCGGGGCCAGAACAAGTAGCTCAACGCCGCCAGCACCGCGCACACGCCTCGCGCCATGCGGTGCGGCAGCCAACCCAGAAATTCCAGGATTTTTCGGGCAACAAAGTACTCAATGCGATGGCGAAACAGCAGTTTCCGGGATGGGTGATTTTGATTCAACAGACTTCTCAAGCCCCCGCGCTTGCACCATGCTCTTGCTGAGTTTTGCAAATGGCAGCGGAAATCCACGTTACAGCACGCTTATCGCCACCGCCGTCTTCATCCCCGCCGTCAACGGCGCTACACAATCGTGCCATGATTGAGCACAATCCTCCACCTGTCATGCCGCCAGCCATTTCCGCTGGAGCGCGTTCTCGTAAGTCTTCCGGGTTGCACTTTCAAGCATCAGAACATCAGCAAAAGACTGTGTCCGGCCCGAAATCGAGAAAGCGAATCGTAGCATAGTCCATTTCCCGGTTTCTAAGAACTTTCTCGCCCCCAACCGTACCCATGTGGAATCGGTGACCGCAGCCCGCAAAATGCCTGGAAAACAAGCTCCGTGCTCCGGCAGTCCATGAAGATGGCAAGGCCGGTTGAGAGGACGATGACTTCCGCCTTGCTTCTGGCATCCATCATAATCTGGGCTATACTGGATTGACTTTCGCATCAGTTGGCAGGAGGACTTGGAAAAACTTGGAGTCCAGGATTGTAGACGTCCGGCAATTGCGCGCAAACCAGTTTCAGCGGCTCTTGCACGCCGAGTCCCAAACCTGGCTGGAAGATCTCCATTGGGACTACGCATCCTCGGCCGAGCTGATCTCCGCCTACCTTGAGGAGAAACGCCTGACAGGATTCGCGCTGGTCGTAGAAGGTAGCGCAACGGGCTATTGCCTCTATTTCCGCGAAGGATCGAAGGGACTGATCGGCACCCTCTTTGTCGAACCGGTTGATTCCATGGCGCTCCACGCAGTCGCTCTACTGGGCAAAACAATTGACGTGTTGACCGGTATACTCGCTGTTCGCCGCATTGAAGCTCAACTCCCCCATTTCAGCCTTGACCAGATCGGCCCTTATTTCCGTTCTCGGGCGTTCCAGATTTATCTTCGCCAGTTCATGGCTTTTCGTTTAGGGGAAGTGCCGGAAAATCACCCGCCAACTCATCCCGAGTCCTCCCGGCAAGGGACGATGGGCCCGAACGATTTCCTTTTCCTCCCCTGGGACCGCAAATATGACCGCGAGGCGGCCCAACTCCTCTACCACGTCTATCGAAACCACATCGACGCTGCAGTCAACGACCAGTATTGCACCGTCGCAGGCACAATGCGCCTTGTCGAAAGCATCGTCCAGCACCGGGGATGCGGGGATTACCTGCAGCACGCCTCGATCGCCGCCATCCACCGACCGACCGGGAAACTGGCAGGAATCCTCGGCATCACCGCCGTACGGCCCGCAACGGCGCATATTCCCCAGGTCGCTGTCGCAACCGGCTTTCAGGGACTCGGCCTGGGCGGTGCCATGCTGAGATCTTCTTTCGAAAAGCTGGCCCGGGAGGGATTTTCTGAGGTATCGCTCACCGTAACCACCCTGAACAGCGGGGCAGTCAGGTTCTACGAGCGCATGGGATTCCGCACGTTCCGGGAGTTTGGCGCCTTCGTCTGGAACCGGTCGTGAGGCAGGATTTTTACATCAGGATGTCTTCGCCTTCAGCAGGTCTTTGAGCTCATCCATGAATTCCCGTACGTCCTTAAAATCCAGATAGACTGAGGCAAACCGCACATAGGCCACCTTGTCCAGTTTCCGCAGCCTGTCCATCACCAGCTCGCCCAGTTCTGAGCTTGGCCGTTCCCGGTCGGGCGATTCAGCCACGTAGGCTTCTGCCTCATCGACAATCTCTTCCAGCTTGCTCATGGATACGGGCCGTTTTTCGCATGCCTTGAGCAATCCTGCCAGGATTTTCTGGCGGTCGAACTTTTCCCGGCTGCCATCTTTCTTCACCACCATATGCGGGATCTCGTCAATCCGTTCATAGGTGGTAAACCGGCGGCCGCACTTCATGCACTCGCGCCGCCGGCGGATGGTATCCTCCACCCTTCCCGCCCGCGAATCAACGACTTTATCTTCTGTATGACCGCAGAATGGGCATCGCATAGCTCGGGCCGCTCCCTCCTCTCGCTCGGCAGAACACGTCTGTGTTCCTCCGTCAAAAGTAGAATCGAACGGGCTCGCTTACTCAGTCTTTTCGACAGCGGCCTCCTGCGCCATCGCCTCTTCCTCGGTAATGGCTTCAAGCCGCTTAATGCTGAGCCCCTCATGAACCAGCAGACCCAGGCTCAGCGCCATCACAGGAACCGACATCATAAGCCAAAGCAGAATGGCTGCTCCAGTGGAAACATCGGCACTGATTCTGAAAACTTCCGTCAGGGCCAGAATAATACCCACCTGATACCCGCCGCCAATGCCCGGGAATTGTACCACCAGTCCCAGCGATGCGCAGAACATCACCAGCGCCGCCGCCAGCCATACAAAAGTTGCGAGAGTCCCTCCGAGGCTTTTCAGGGTCAGCCAGAAAATGGTCGCGTTCATGCACCACAAAGCCACCGACAGCACCACGGTGCCAATAAAGTCCGGCATGCTCCGCACCACCTGGAGCCCTTCGGCGAACGAGTTGAGAAAATGATGAATGTGCCGCCGGTATTTTTCCGGAAGAAACCTTGCCTTCCGCATCACCCAATCCATCAGCGCCTGGGTTTTCAGCCGGTAGGCCACCAGCCCCGCCACAACAACCACCGTAATCGCCAGCATCGCGTCACCGGCTCGGTGCATGACCGAAAGCACGTGACTTCCTGCTGCGCTCATCTCCATTGGAGCAAGGTAGAGCACCACCGAAAACAGCAAAACCAGGCAAATCGAATCAAAGATTCGCTCCATCAGCCATATGGCCACCATGGAAGTAATCGGAAGAGATTCTTTCTTTGCGATGTATGCCGGCCGCACAAATTCTCCCGGCCGGCCCACAAGATAGATGGAACTGAAGCCCAGCAACTGCCCTACGAACAGGATCCAGAGCGAGCCTTTCTTGATGGGGTGCATCAGGAACTGCCAGCGCAGGGCGCGCACAAGGTAAGTGACATAAACGGCCGCTAGCGCCAGAATCAGAAGTCCCGGCCTGGCGTTCACCAGCGAGGCCCACAACCGGTTCCAGTTGAATTGGCGCCATTCAGGATTGTGGCGGAGGTTGTAGATGATCAGAACCAGGACCGCGGCGCCGACAACCATCCAGATCCATCGCCGCAAGCTTTTCTTCTTCACAAGGCACTCGTTTCTTGTACCGTTGGTCAAACTACCCAAAGCCCGTTCTCGAGTCAAGCGGCAACCGTTATCTCATTCCCTGTGACTTTCCCTGGCCCGCCCCCATCAGCAGGGGCCTGGGCATATGCCACCGCCCGCCTGCCGGGCATTGAAAATCATCTCATCGGGGAAACGGCCATTCCCTTCGAACTCAAGTGGCCGGTGGCTTTGATTGCGGCTTCAAATCAACCACCAGGATCTTTCCGTCGCTCTCCCATTTTCCACCGGTCGCCGTCAACCCGGAGAGTGCCGGATTTGAAACGCTCACCAGTTCTTCAGCGGCAACCATGCCGGTCATGCCAAGGTCGGCCCCCACTTTGGCCCGTTCCAGATCGACGTGTGGATCAACTGAATGGGAAATCACGCCCGGCCGGATGTCGAACCCGTTATCATGGTCCGCGACGACCAGCCAGATCTGCCGCCCGTTCGGACTCGTCGCCGGCGCTTTCCAGATCCGCAAGTGGTGGCGCATTGTAAACGTATTCAGCATCTTTTCAAACTCCATCTCCTGGGGCTTCCCGTAGAGATAGAGCGTAGACATCGGCGCGGCGTCATAGCCTTTGCCCTGCACCACCGCCTCAAAAGTTTTCCACAAGGAATTGGCGTTCTCGTCCTGAGCGGCGGTCCAACCAGCCTTCTCAAAAGCTGTCCGGATCTCCTCTTTGCTTCCAATCAAAACCAGGTTCACCGGACCACCCTGATTCCCTTTTTTGCTGACCACCCGGCGCGGCGCCTGCGCCAGCATCCGCATGACATCGTCTTTCAATGTAGCAGGAATCTGACTGGCAAACTCGGGTTTAAAATAGCCTGAAACTTCCAGCGGCTTGTCCAGAACTACGGAAAATTCCGTGCCCGCCGGGTAGTTGATGGAAGTGTCGGGGCTCCCAAACCAGGTTCCTCCTGTCTGCTGGGTTGTGCCGGTTTTCTTCTGAATCTTTTCGATCGCCGAGTTCAGAAGCGTGACCGGCAACTCGCTTGCCAGGACGCCCTGGATGGTGCCGTCGGCAAGAACTTTCTCGCGGGCGTTATCCACGTTGTTGACATGGCAGACCACCGGAACAGAGGCTTGGCCCGGGAGCTTCAGCGAATCAAACTGCAGCCGAAGTTCGGCCCGGTCCGTGGGACTGGAACTCGGAATCAGCAATGCAATTCGGCCGCTGATGATGGCCCCCACCGGAATAGCAACTTCACCGTCTTCCAGAACAGAACGCTCCGTCTCAGCTTCCACGGGCTCGTGCAAGTAGGATGACGTAGTGCTGAC
>JAKAWN010000670.1 GCA_021827245.1 Acidobacteriota bacterium
CTACAACTCTTATGGCTTCCGACGAGGCCGTTCCACGGCAGACGCCATCGAACAGTGCTTCACCGCTCTGTCAGGGCGGGATGCTCCGGAATGGATTCTTGAAGGAGACATTAAGGGCTGCTTGGATCCATCTTCATAATGCCCCCTTGTTAACAGAATAACCCTGGTTGGTTATCTACGGCTTTGATTCGCAAGCCTTTGCGGCGTCCGCGAGTGACCACCACGGCTTCCAGTTCGCCACGCTTTACACGCTGCAACACGGTCTGGCGCGTGACGCCAAGTTTCATTGTGGCTTCCAGCATGGGCAGATACCCCGGCGGGGTTTGCTCCACGAAGCGTGCCCGCAGCTCATCGGTGATTCGAATCTGCCACGGCGCACCAGGCGTGACCTGCTCGCCGGCGATGAAGCCATCATTCAGCCAGCGATGAACGGTGGAAGGGCAGATGCCCAGAATCTCCGCTGCCTTGCGAATCGGCACCACCTCGCCCGTGGGTGGTGCCGCCGGCGGCTCGTAGCGCGGAATATGACGATAGTGGCGCAGGCTGCTGACATGATTCGCGGTAAAGCGTTCCCCGCTCGCCGTTCGGCGTCCCTGCCGATTGAGAACGCCGGCGATGACGTCGTCGGGGTAATGAACGGCCAGACGACGCAGCAGGGAGATCGTATCTTCGTCAGTGTGGAGACCCCGAGGCTTCATGCGCGGCAAAGCAAGATCGATTTCCGTGAGCGTTCCACCTTTCCAGCGCAGCGTCAGATGCGCGGAGCAGTTGGGCTTATTCACGGTCACGATCACCTCTTCCAACAGCGCGCGCAAGAGCTCTTTGCGATCTCGATCCGTGGTGGTGGGCGCCGCCCAAACTTTGTCGAGATCGGAGCCCAGGGAACGAAGTTTCTTTTTCTCTTCCGGGCTCAGTGTGCGTGGTCGCTGTCGTTCCCGCCGCTCAAGTTCCGCTTCCGCAGCGGCGAGTTCGCGCAGCCGTTTTTCCCATTCCGTTTCCAGGCCGCGGGCCACGAGCCGATTTTCCGGCTCAAATGTTGTTAAGAACATTTGAGCCGTAATGTCACCTTGATAGAAATGTGGCGTCGAATGGCGCCGGGCCCTGAAATTGGTGCTACACGCATTTTTTACACCACATTAGTTTCCCACCTATAGTCAGACCGTAGTTTCATTCCAATCCATTTGGAGGTCCGACTATGTTCGATCAACTTTTCACGTCTCCGCGGGCGCTGAAGCGTTATTCCGGCGGCCCGCTTTTGGAAGAGCGGCTCCGCTACCTTGCTCATTGCGCCACGCAGGGGAGCACGAGGAGCTCTCTCCGTCTTATCGCACAACATCAGCTATGTCTCGTCGATTATCTGCACTTGCAAACGGTCGAATCGGTCACTGTCGAGCAGATCCATGCGGCTGCCGATTTGTGGGCCGGCCGTCAACCTCAACCTTACAGTCACAATGTGACAGATTTCCGGTACGGGAGGATGCGCTTCATCTCTGACGCCAAGCAATGGCTCAGCTTCCTCGGTCGTCTGCGCTGGCCCGAAGTCCCGCGACGTCCCTACACCCACCTGATCGACGACTATGCGGATTATGTGCTTTGCGAAAGGGGCTTGTCCCCCTACACCGTTCGCACTCACTGCTGGTACCTGGAACAATTCCTTGGTCGCTTCTGGCAGGAGCATCGATCCTTTCGCGAGATCTCCATCGCCGACATCGATGCTGCTATTGCGCGCAAGGGCGACCAGGATGGCTATGCACGCACATCGATCAAAGGTTACACTGGCGCCCTACGAGCTTTCTTCCGTTACGCCGAGCAACGCGGGTGGTGCACTCCCGGTCTAGCCGCAGCGATCATGTCGCCGCGCCTGTTCGCGGATGAGGGTTTACCCAAAGGTCCGTCCTGGCCCGACGTGCAGCGCTTGCTCACTAGCACTGAAGGCAATCAACCCAAGAACATCCGCGATCGCGCCATCATCATGCTGTTCGCTGTTTACGGGATGCGGGTGGGTGAAATCCACGCTCTGAGACTGGAGGACTTGGACTGGGAGAAGGAACTAATCTATGTGACTCGTCCCAAGCCACGACGCCAGCAGCGTTATCCACTCTCGTACACCGTGGGGGAAGCGATTCTCCATTACCTGAAGAAGGTGCGGCCGCGCGTTCCCCATCGTGAAGTCTTTCTGACTCTGAAAGCGCCTTTCCGACCCCCCAGTTGCGGTTCGCTCTATGACGTTGTGAGTGATCGCCTGCAGGCTCTGGGCGTGTCTTTGAAGCACCGTGGGCCGCACTCCTTACGTCATGCCTGTGCCACACGTCTTCTCGCGGAGGGCCTGTCGATGAAAGAGATCGGCGACCATCTCGGGCACCGCAAAATGGACACCACCCGTGTATACGCCAAAGTGGACCTCGCAGGCCTGCGGCAAGTAGCCGACTTCAACCTGGGAGGCCTCTTATGAAACTCCAGGAACTGATCGACCAGTACGTGGCATTTCGCAAATCGATGGGAGAGGATTTTGAAAGCGCCGAAAGCTTGCTGAACACTTTTTGCCGGAGGATGGGGGTAGAGATCGACTTGAGGAACGTCCGAGCCAAGCAGGTACAGGGCTTCCTCACCGGAACCGGCCCCATCACTCGTTATTGGCGCCGGAAATACGATGCCCTGCGTGGGCTCTACCGCTACGCCACCAGCCGGGGCCTCGTCGTCGACACTCCACTGCCAAGTAATTATCCTCC
>JAKAWN010000131.1 GCA_021827245.1 Acidobacteriota bacterium
ACTGGTTCAAGCGGCAGCAGGAAATTGTTTGTACACCAATGCTGCCCTAGTGTGACAAATAGACAATTTGCCGGAAAGACAGCGAGATGTGCGCGTGCAGGCAAGAGTCTATGCGCCATAAATGCCCTAGAGCACTCGCCGAACGTCAACGTCATTGATGCCTGCGGCTTGAATTCTATGACCGCCTCATATGGTGCCCCCAGAATGACTTTTCATTGGCATTCGCCGCCAACTGTCCCGCGAAATCAACAACATACACTCGCTGTGCTGGCTCATGGAGTAACAGGCACCGCTAACTGAACCCTTCAAGCATTCCATTGGGCTAAATATCAGAGTTAGTTCCAACAAAAGAATTGGAACCGAAGGGGACTGGATCGTCACGTTACTCGATTGCTTGATTGCGCCGTGACGAAGGGTGTTAAGCGTCTCTTCCTCGGACAGGCGACTTCAAGTCGGATCCATTTACTTGCAGTGCATTCTGCCACCGTGATACAAGGGCTTGACTTGATTGGCGTCTTATGGGAAATTTTACATCAGTAGCCCAATTGGACGTTCATCTGGAAGGGCAGCCGTTTAACCTCGGATTTCCGCAGGAAGGGAGTCCGACCATCAACCCAGAGCAATGAGCCTCGCATACTGCAACCCATCATACTTTAGTACCATTGTCATCACATGAAAGATACTGTAAAAGATTGGTTGAGAAGGAGGGGGAAATAAAAAATTACGAACTACACAATGGGTCGCGCATAAGTACGCTTGCATGAAATGCGCATGTGGCAGATGAAGGTTGCCAGGAGAGCGGGGTTACAGCAATGTGTGAGCAAGCGATTCGGGTCCTATTTTACAGTTCAGACGGTGCTTTTGCGGAAGTGGTTATAAGGGCTCTTGGACCGGGCTACGAAGTCAGGATATGTGAGCCACTTGACTTTGACAGTTCAGGCCCCGAGCGGCAGTGGTGCGACGTGGTTTTGCTGGACATGCACGATTCCGGAGAAGATTCCGATGCGGAAGCAACGCTCCACCTGATGGATGAGATCAAGAAGGTGGACGGGACAACTCCCATGATCGCAATTGTGGGGGATTCCGACGATAGCGTCGCCCGGACCGTCATCGAGAACGGCGCGTACGATACCCTCTCAACCCCTCCCAACATGGCCGAGCTTCGGTTGTTGCTCCGGCGAGCATACCGTTTTCGTAGAATAGAAAGAGAATTGGCTGAACTTCGCTCCCGGGACCTGTCGGCAGGCCGGCTGGGTGACATGCTTGGCACTTCTGAGGCCATGCATCAGGTGTTTGAGACCTCGCGCAAAGTAGCCTCTTGTGATGTAAGCGTACTCATTTCGGGTGAGACCGGAACAGGGAAAGAGCTTCTGGCGCGAGCCATACATCGGCTCAGTCCTCGCGCTGCCGGCCCGCTGGTGGCTTTTTCCTGCGCTAACCTGCCGGAAACCCTCGTGGACGACGAACTTTTTGGTCATGAGAAGGGTGCTTTTACGGGCGCTATCTCAACAAGACGCGGGCGCTTTGAAGCAGCCCATGGCGGAACTTTGCTCCTGGACGAGATCGGTGACCTGCCCCTGGGATTACAGTCCAAGCTGCTGCGAGTTTTGCAGGAGCGGTCTTTCGAACGTCTCGGCAGCAATACACCTATTGCCGCCGATGTACGAGTCATCTGCGCAACCCATCGGAACCTCGAAGCGATGGTAGAAGAAGGAAGATTCCGGCAGGATCTTTATTACCGGCTCAACGTTGTGCCAATCCAGATCCCGGCGTTGCGCGAGCGCAGGGACGAAATCCCGGTTCTGGCGCAGCATTTCCTGCAAGAGTTTGCAGAGCAGTTTGGCAAGACCGCTACCCGCTTTTCTCCCCTGACCATCCACGCCCTGGAAGAATATAACTGGCCTGGAAATGTCCGGGAACTGGAAAACGCCATTCAACATGCTGTCGTCATGGCAGAAGGCCCGGCAATTGAAACTTGGCATTTGCCAAATAGCCTTCGCGGAGACGTCGAGCAGACGTCCGTCGGCCGCTCCTATGAGGACGAAGTCCGCGAATTCAAACGCCGGTTGATCATGCGAACGCTCAGAGAGTGCGGCGGGCGCAAGGTGGATGCTGCGCGCGCCCTGGGAGTGGCGCGTGGATATCTCCATCGCCTGATCAATCAATTGCAGATACAGATTGATGACGACGAGCTTGAACCTGTCGAGGCTGAGGGGCCTGCTTCTCAGGAACACATTATGTGACATGTCCGACCGCACACGTTTGCAATGAACGTAGGGTCCAAGCCAGATAACCTTCCCGCGGAGGGACACAAGGTTCTTTCCTTCTCCGAAGATTTCCTCGTCGATTTGCTGCGCCAGGCACAGAACTCTGACGGCGGATGGGGTTACCGCCCGGGGCTGCCGAGCAGCGTTGAACCTACCGCGTGGTCAATACTCGCATTGAGAGTTGATGAGCCGGGCCACGACAAAGCCCTTTCTGCCGCGTCAAATTACGTGCAACGTACACAATTGGCACAGGGGGCATGGCCAACAAGCACCGGCAAGGATCCCGGATGCTGGACAACAGCCCTGGCATGTCTGGCTCTTCTTAAGCTCAACCCCCCTTCACATGACGCCATCGCCCGGGGACTCAAATGGCTATGCGCAACCTGGCCGGCGGAGGGGAGCCTGATCTGGCGTATCCGGCAGACATGGATGCGGAAATCCCAGGATGTTGTTCGGCAGAATTATTCCCTTCGCGGTTGGAGTTGGACGCCGAACACGGCAAGCTGGGTTGAACCCACGGCCTATGTCCTGATCCTGCTTCAAAATGCCCCTGAACAATTCTGCCCGCCAGAGGCCAAGGAGCGCATCCGCATGGCCGAAAGGATGCTCTATGACCGGGTGTGCCCTGGCGGAGGTTGGAATGCGGGCAATCCCCTCGTCTACGGAGTTCCCGGAGTCCCCAGGATTGGACCCACCGTTTGGGCCCTCCTGGCTCTGCGGCGCGACAAAGACCGTTCTATAAACCGGCAGAGTGTTGAATGGCTGGAACGCACCTATGACAATATCTGCAGTCCCAGCTCCCTGGCCCTGGCTCATCTATGCCTTAAAGCTTACGGCCGCTCGGCACCTCCCATCGAGACGGAACTCTATAGGTTTTATCAGCGCAACCAGTTCCTCCAGAGTGTCCCGGTTGTGGCATGGGCATCATTGGCCGTCAACGGCATTCCCGGCTGGCTCGAAAGTTCATTTCAGGACAAATGCAAGGTATGAGTTATTCTGATACGCTCCTGGTCCCTTCCTTCAAGCGTCCGCCCTCCAGAGTGGCAATTAGAGCGGTGTCGGACTATGAGGCTGACATCGAGGCGATCCTCTGGGAAGCTTTGCAGGAATTCCGGCTTCCCGTTCGGGGTAAGTCGGTCCTCCTCAAGCCGAACTTTGTCGAACCCGAGATGCAGGGGATAATCAATACTCATCCGATTGTGATAAGGGGTGCACGGGAAGTGTTCCTGAGGCTGGGCGCAGATTCCGTAACTATCGCCGAGGGGCCAGGCCATGAACGCGACACGGAAGGCATCCTGGAAGTGCTAAGGCTGCGGGAATACGTAGGGCCGCTGGAACGCACCTTCGTCGATCTGAACACCGGCGACGTCGCGGAAGTCGCTACACGCACCCAAGCCTCCAAACTGAAAGCTCTGTTCTTGCCGAAGACCGTGCTGGCAGCCGATTTTGTAGTTTCTATGCCCAAGATGAAGACCCACCACTGGGTTGGTGTCACTCTGGCCCTGAAGAACATGTTTGGCATAGTTCCTGGAAACTGCTACGGGTGGCCGAAAAACGTCCTTCATTGGGCAGGAATCAGTAAATCCATTCTGGACATTAACGGGACAGTACGCCCGGACTTCGCCATTGTGGATGGCATAGTGGGCATGGAAGGAAACGGCCCGATCCAGGGAACGCCCAAGAACTCCAGGGTTTTGGTGGTCGGCAATGATCCGGTTGCGGTGGACGCCACCTGCGCCAGGATCATGGGGCTAGTTCCAGACAAGATTGACTACATCAAACGCGCCGCACTGCTGCTTGGAAATATGCAGGAAGAAAAGGTCGAGCAGGTGGGTGAAAGCATAGCGTCCGTGCAGACGCCTTTTGAGCTCTTGCCGGCCTTCCAGCGGCTGCGAGCATAAGATGACCAACGCGGAACGTGCTTTCTGTAACCATATGAATTCACATGGCTTGAACAGGGTTGCTACTATGCTCCGTACGTCGCCGCAACCAGAGGTGGCGCCGCAAGTTCTTGGCGCGCTCCGCCCAGGAGGAATTCGGTCGTAATGGGAAGATGAGGTATTTACCTGATTGACAATAAGGTACATTCCTAGTACTGATATGAGAGGTTTTTCAGGACATTCGGTAATGTGTCCGAAAAAGAGATTGTGAAATGGCAGATGAAAAGCCGTATCCAGAAACAATTTACGTCCCCAGACTCTATGCCAGTCAGCCGGCGTGCCGCTGCACGGGCAAAAGGCGGGAGTGCCGGTGGCAGTGAAGGCAGCCGAAGTTCTGAACCGGCCGAATATTTGAAAAGACCAAAGTTTGGCAAGGAAGCTGCTCCTCCCTTTGGAGGCGTAGGCAGCTTAAGTGTAATATTCTGGGGGATTCTTGTATGATGCTCTACGCAGGAGGGGTGGAACGGGGACGCATGTGTCAATACACGAGGACACTCTCAAAGCGAATCTGTGTCCGAGTGGTTACAAGGTGGCGGGAAGAGTCAGGTGCCGAGCTGTTTGAGGCGGCGCTGGTAATTCCCCTTCTTCTCATGCTCTTGCTGGGGATTGTGACCTTCGGCAGGGCCTACAACATTTATCAGACGATTACCAGGGCGGCGAGAGAAGGCGCCCGGGAACTCGTGCTGTCAAGCAGCGCGGAAACGGGCAGCACTGTCTATTCTGCCTCCGACGTACAGACGAACTTTGTCGACCCTGCCCTGACGGCCGTCGGCCTCGATCCCAGTAAGATTAAGAACTACAGCACCATCTACGTCTTTCTCGATCCCAACGACCCAACTCCCAACATCTGCGGAGTTCAGATTTCTTTTCAATACCCGTATCAGCTTGCGCTTCCGTTCACTACCGTGAATCTCTCAACAATCAATCTTTCGACAACGGTTCAGATGCGCATGGAGAACCAGCCGACGAACTGTTCGACTCTAGTTGGAGAAGCTGTGCCATGATCAAAGGGGATCTGCGTAAGTTTCTTAAGAATGAGAGACGTAAAGGCCTGTTCAAGGCACTTGGACTGTTCCGGCGCAGCGAAGCCGCGGAGCTCCTTGAATTTGCCCTGGCGCTTCCGCTCATCCTGGTGATGTTGGTTGGTGTTCTGGATTTTGCGAGCGCTTACCACCTGAAGCAGATACTTGCCAACGCAGCACGGGAAGGCGCGAGGCTGGCAGCTTCAGAACCTATTATAGACGAGAGCCAATCGAGCCCCGGGTCCGTTCAGGCCGTCTATGAGGATGTGACAACCTACCTGCAGGATGCCGGCGTCAACACCTCGTTTATCGGTTCGAGTATGTCCTATAACACCTCAACTGGAACTGCGACTTACTATACGACCAGCGGGGGCAACACTTACGGGCTGATAATCAATAGACAATATTATATTACAACCAACCCCGACGGCACTCCTATCGATCCTCCTGTCTTGGCAAACCAAGTCACGTTGATTTGTCCGTATGACTGGACCTATGGTTTTAACAATGTCATCAAACTTCTGATTCCATCGGCGAGCGTCCCCGGCAACATGACGATCACGGTGGACGCCGCGATGCCACAGCTCTAATGAACAGAGGCAGTGCAGTTGGGTGCCCTTGGAATTCACAACGAACACCGTGAAAGCATGGCTTGGTCGGGAGGAGCAGGAAAGCATGACAGCAGAGAGGCGATCGAGAGCAAAGTCTTCCAATGAAAGTGGCGTCAGTATTCTTATTATTGCCGTGGGCATGGTCTTTGTCCTGGGGATGGCAGGGTTAGGCATTGACCTCGCCTCGCTTTATGTCGGGCGAAGCCAGGCTCAGCGCGCGGCTGATGCGGCAGCACTGGCGGGTGCCACGGCTCTTGTCGATGATAGCTGCGTTACCGGGTCCACGGGAACGCCCCTCAGCGGCGGCTGTATGGCGCTTGCCAGGCAGCGGGCCGAAGCGGTTGGAAACAACAACCTGATCGCCGGGGTGAGCCCGGACATTACAGACAATGATATCAGCTTTCCTAGCACCTCAAGCAGTGATCCTCAGGTTCAGGTTATTGCCGGACGCGGAACTTATGACGGTGCCGACCATGGCAACCCAATGCCGACCTTCTTCATGAAAATATTCGGCATCACGACGGCCAGCGTTTCAGCGGTGGCAACTGCGGAAGCGTATAATCCCTCCGGCTCGTCCACCAATGCCGGCACGACTTGTGTTAAGCCCTGGATGTTTCCCAACTGCGACCAGTTCAACACAACCGTTGATCCCAATTACCCATACTGCTCAGGGGGTGTTGGGCCTTTCGTTGAGCCAGACGGAAGCGGAGGCTATACCGTTGCCCGCCCGGTAAACTATCCTAACGGGGCAATCGGGGAACCCTACGTGATTAAACCGGCCTCCCCCGGATCCACCCCGGCTCCGGGTCAATATTACGCTGCCTACATACCGAGCAACACCGCTGTGCCCAGCGAGTGTCCTGCATGTGCGACGCAAGTATCCACCGGAGGTTCGGGCAGCGGCGCCCTGTACCGCGCCAACATCGAATGCTGTAATTCAACACCCCTTATCTGCGGGGGCGCCGTCGACCTCGAGAACACTCTTCAGAGCAACGCTGGCAATATGGCCGGCCCAACCTACCAGGGGGTTGATTGCCTGATTCACCAGGATGAAACGGCTGCCGGAGCCAATGGCGCAAGTTGTGGCCAGGACTACATTGAGGGCTTAACAGACAACTGCACTGATCCCGGAAGCCAGCTAGCGAGCGATCTGCCGAGCCTGCCAGCGATTCCCCCCTCAATCATGCCTGGAGCGAATGACCCTTATAACCCTGGTGGAAATAGTTCGATCCCCTACGCTGCCTCTAATTCGGTAGTCGTGGCGCCGATCTTCGATGGCAACATAGCGTCTGGCCAGAACACCGTCCAGGTCGCCGGCTTCGTCCAGCTCTTCATCCGTGATGTGACCGCAACGGGAAATCCGAAGGGAACTGTCTATGCTTATGTTCTCGGCATCTCCGGCTGCGGCTCGGGAGGATCAGGCGCTAACTCCAACAACGGAAGCGGGGGGCCCGTCGTTTCAGACACCGGTTCTTATGTCCCCGTGCGTCTGATCCACCAATAAGTCGATGGTGGAGAAGGGGAAGATCGCCAAGAACGAACCCGCAGAACACGCTGCGACAGACAGCCTGCGGCGTGGCACAGAACTCTCCACCGTGCCAGAGAATTCATTACCTGCAGCACGTTCAGGGTTTGCCCTTTCTTCCTTATTCCGCAGGGTGTTTTCCTTCAACACTGTTCTGGTCTTTCTGCTGCTTGGCGTGGTCGCGGGGACAGTCTATCTGAACGTTAGGAACGCGGCCGAGTCATCGGTCTCGGATGCCGGACACATCATCTTTGAAGGCGACACGTGGTGGCACCTTGCCGTCGGCGACCACATCCTCACCACGCATCGCTGGCCTACAACTGACCAGTACTCATTCACCGCGCACGGTGATTCGTGGATCGCTTACGAATGGCTCGGTGACGTGATGATTGCCGTTGCCCACAGGATTATGGGTTTGACGGGCATGGCGGTCCTGCTGGTGGGTCTTGCCGCGGTTATTGTTCTCCTTATGTACCGTTACGCCTGTCTCAGGAGTCGAAATACCAAAGCAGCTTTTGTCGCCTGTGCGTTGCTCCTGCCGCTGGTATTTATCTCCTTTACGCTTCGACCGCAACTTCTCGGATACATTTTCCTCCTCTTGACATTGATCTGGCTGGAGAAGTTTCGCCAGGGAAAGCAGAAGAACCTCTGGCTGCTGCCACCGTTATTTCTGGTTTGGGTCAACGTCCACGGATCATTCGCGTTCGGCCTTGCTGCGCTGGGCCTCTACTGGGCTAGCGGCCTCACCGATTTCAGAATTGGGCAGATCAGGGCCGAACGCTGGACTGAAAAACAGCGGCGGCACCTTGCCGTTATCACACTATTTTCGCTCCTAGCGCTGATCATCACGCCGTATGGCACGCAACTTGCTGCATACCCAGTGAACATGGCATTTTTCCAGCCGGTGAATATCGCCTCCTTCCAGGAATGGAGGGTTCCGGATTTCGGCGCAACGTATGGGGAACTGCTGCTGGCGATGATACTGCTTTTCGTGCTGCTTCCGCTTTTTTTCCGGCTTCAATATCGGGTGGAGGAAGCGGGGCTACTGCTTTTTGGGATATATGCAGCCTGTGTTCATATGAGGTTTGTGATTATATTTGCGATGATTTTTGCGCCCTTCTTGGCAACGTTGCTTGCTCGCTGGACACCCCCTTATCGGGCGAGCAGCGATAAGCCTGTCTTGAATCTCGCCTTGGTCGCGCTGGTTGTTTTCGGATGCGTGAGATTCTTCCCTTCCCGCCCAACGCTGGAAAAGGTGGTGAGCCATGGTTTCCCCAGCGGCGCTGTGGAATATATCCGGGAACACCCATCCGTGGGACCGGTGTTCAATGATGAGTTTTGGGGAGGATACCTGATCGAGGAGCTCGAGCCTGAGCAGAAAGTCTTTATCGACGGGCGGGCCGATCTTTATGAATCCGCCGGAGTCCTTTCCGACTACATCAGGATTATGTCGCTTGCTCCCGACACAAGTTTTCTGCTTCGGAAATATCACGTGCGGTCGTGCCTGATTGAGCCCCATTCCCCGTTAGCAACATTGCTGGCCCAGTTGCCAGGTTGGCGGCGTGTCTATTCCGACCGCATCAGCGTGATCTACGCGCGCCGATCAAAGGGCACGGTGGACACCGTTGCGAAAGGAAAGGCGAGCCGCAGAACCTGAGTGCCCCATCGTTCCGTCAGACGTGAGTATCTTGCCGGATGCAATGGCAAAAATCGGTTCATGTTTGGTGCCTGTTTCTTGTAATGCCCCGCGCAGACTGAGAACATAAGAATGCTTGATACAGCAACCGCGAAAGCCGCCAGCGCCAGGCCTTCTGTTTCAGGACATGGACCGGCCCCTATATTTCGAAGGCTTTTCTCCTTTCCGGTGCTGATGGGAGCGCTGTTGGTGGGGTGCGCGGTCGTTTCTGCTCGCTATAATCTTCCCGATCCTGACGTCTGGTGGAGTGCGGCGGTGGGCAAGCAGATTCTGGCCACTCACACTGTTCCCACTTCCGACTGGCATTCATTTACCGCCCAGGGCGCGCCATGGATGGCATACGAGTGGCTGGGCGATATCGCGACCGGCGCGGCGGCAGAGCTTGGCGGCCTGCGCGGAATGACAGCGCTTCTTTTGCTGCTTACCGCAATTTTCATAGCACTGTTTTACGGTTACGCGACTCTGATCAGCGGAAGCTCCAAGGCGGCACTGATACCCTGCGCGATTGCTTTGCCGATCCTGCAAATCTTCTTTACCTTGCGTCCCCAACTCATCGGCTACATCTTCCTCATTATCACATTGATCTGTCTCGAACGATTCCGCCAGGGAAAGCAGAAGACTCTTTGGGCACTTCCCCCGTTGTTCCTGATCTGGCTAAACACTCATGGCTCCTTCGTTTTGGGTCTCGTGGCGTTCGCAATCTACTGGGGGTGCGGTCTCACGGAGTTTGAGGCAGGAGGAATTATTGCCAAACGATGGGCCGACTGGCAGCGCCGACACATGGAAATCGTCTTTCTGCTGTGCGTTGTAGCCTTGACGGTAAGTCCTTATGGAACTCGCCAAGCAGCTTATCCTTTGCAAATGGCATTCTTCGAGCCTGTCAATGTGGCGCACGTCATAGAGTGGCAGTCGCTCCCCTTTCAATTTTGGCAGATCAAATTGCTGCTAGGCTTGGTCCTTATGTTCTGGCTTGCTCTGATCCCATTGCGGGAGAATTTCCGCCTGGAATCCATTGCCCTGTTGCTGTTTGCCACGTACGCCGCCTTTGTCCATCGCAGATTCACTCCCTTCCTTCTGATTCTCTTGATCCCGCTGCTTGCAAAGTTAATCGCAAGATGGGCGCCTGCTTATGACCCGTCGATCGACCATTTTGCATTCAACGCTATCCTCATGGCTTTGATCGCCGCCGGGCTGGTTATAACCCTGCCTTCTCGGCGGAAGCTCGAAGATGTGGTGGCAAAGAGTTTTCCGCTCAAGGCAATCGCATACCTGAACCAGCACCCTCAGCCCACGCCAACGCTAAATCAGTATAAGTGGGGCGGATATCTGATCTATTCCCCTGATTATCACCGAAAGGTTTTTATCGATGGCCGGGCCGATTTCTATGAATACGCGGGAGTCCTAGAGGATTATCTGGACATTACAGAGCTCAAGCCAGACACGTTGTTCTTATTGCAGAAATACAATATCCAATCGTGCTTGATTCATCGGGACGGTGCGTTAGCAACAATGTTGGCTGCATCGCCGGGCTGGAAAGAGGTTTACAGGGACAAGCTGGCGGCTATCTTTATTCGCCGTCCGAAGCAGTCTTCCAGCCCGTCCGGAATCACCACCGCAAGGCCTTCTGCAACAGGCCCGGCTGGAAAAATCACGATCCGGACCGGCCAGCCCGACGAGCAAATGAGGCGCTCGTCTAATTGGCATAAAGCATGCTCTGGCATGGGGAAGTCAAGAGCCGCGTAAGTGGCTTTCCTCCCTGAGGGCTCTGTGAAGCGGATTTACACGATGACGAATCCGGGGGAAACATCGACATTCGTTGAACAAAAGGACAACGCTACCACCCCGATGGCAGATGGAGCACAGCCCGCCCTTCCTGCCCAGCATGAGAATAGCTTGCGTGCCGTCACGCAGAAGATCTTTTCCTTTCCAGTTCTCATGGGGACGCTACTTGTCGCCACGGTTGTCCTGTGCTCACGTCTAAATCTTCCGGATCCGGACACCTGGTGGCATCTCGCCATGGGAAAACAGATTTTGGCCACGCGCACGTTGCCCAGATCGGATTCTTATTCGTTCACGGCTCCCGGAGCACCTTGGATTGCATATGAATGGCTTGGCGAGGTCGCCATGGCGATGGCCGCTAAGTTGGGTGCATTGCGTGGAATCGCATTCTTTGTGGTGGCGTGTGCCGCAGCATTCACGGCACTGCTCTTCGCATATGCCACCCTGGTTAGCAGGAACTCGAAAGCTGCATTGATAGCCTGCACGCTTTTCGTGCCGATCACACCAAGATTCTTTACGGCACGGCCCCAACTGATCGGTTACGCGTTCCTCATCTTAACGCTTATTCTCCTTGAGCGCTTCCGCCAGGGAAAGCAAAGGAGCTTGTGGGTTCTTCCGCCGTTGTTTCTCGTTTGGGTTAACACCCACGGTTCGTTTGCTCTCGGCCTCGTAGTCTTCGGCGTCTATTGGGCATGCGGCCTGACAGAGTTTGAGGCGGGAGGAATCATTGCCAGGCGGTGGACCGATTGGCAGCGGCGCCATATGGAGATCATCTTACTGCTTTGCGTACTGGCCCTGACCGTTAGCCCTTACGGAACCCGCCAAGCTGCTTACCCTATGCAGATGGCGTTTTTCCAGCCGTTGAATGTCTCGCACGTCGCGGAATGGCAGTCGCTTACGTTTGGTTCCTGGGAGGCTAAGCTTCTCCTCGCCTTGGTGCTGGTTTTCTGGCTGGCCAATATACCACTGAAGTCGAGCTTTCGACTGGAGAACGTGGTTCTGCTTCTTTTCGCCACCTATGCTTGTTTCGTGCATCTGCGCTTCGTTCCATTCCTCGTGCTGACGTTCGCTCCGCTGCTGGCAGAACTGATTGCGAGGTGGATACCCCGATACGAACCGTCCAAAGACCGCCACCCGCTCAATGCAGTCCTGATGGCTTTGGTTGCCGCCGGACTGGTAATGGCTTTCCCTTCCCGACGGACATTGGAAAATGTCATCTCGCAACACTACCCTGTCAAGGCCGTTGAGTATTTGTCACATCATCCGTACCCAGGAAGAATGTTGAACGAATACAACTGGGGTGGTTATCTGATCTGGTCCGGTCGCTCCCACCACAGAGTTTTCATCGATGGGCGGGCCGACTTCTATGAATACGCCGGAGTATTTTCCGACTATCTTCACATTTTTGAACTTAAGCCGAATGCAACAACTTTGATGCGCAGATATGATATCCGACTGTGTTTGATTTCTCGAAAGGAGCCGCTCAGGACACTGTTAGCTTCATCGCCTGACTGGAGAGAAGTGTATTCAGACAAGCTGGCGGTCATTTTTGTTCGCCGACCCAGCCAATCCCGGATTTCTGTGCCGGAATGAACCTTGCGATTGGATGATTTGCAGACTAACTCTGCCCTTTGAAGTGATGACCGATCAAAGCTATCCCGGCGACGCGAAATCAGAGAACTGCAAATCCGTAGCGACACCGACCATGGAGGATCTGCAAACATCGCCGCACGGAGTCTCGAAAACGCTAGCGACCTTGCGGAAAGTCTTTTCCTTTCCTGGGCTATTGGGAACGATACTCATATTAGAAGCTTGGAGTACTCTTGCCCTTTATCCGCACGACCCGGATGTCTGGTGGCATGTTGTTGTGGGGTCTCGCATCCTCAACACACACTCCTGGCCAAGTGCCGACCCTTATTCGTTCACGGCGCACGGCAATCCCTGGATCGCCTACGAGTGGTTAGGCGAGGTTGTCATGGCACTGGCGGAACGGGCGGGAGGGCTAGCCGGACTTGCGGCCTTGCGGATTGGAATTGCCGCAATACTCGGCTTGCTCCTCTATTATTACGCTCATTTGCGGTGCCGGAACTCCAAGGCTGCGTTTGCTGCTACTGCTCTGATGTTCTGGCTGAGTTATGGATTCTTCTGGATGCGCCCGCAGTTAATAGGCTACGTTTTTCTCCTCCTTGTGCTTATTTTTGTAGAGAGATATCGGCAGGGCCAGCAGAAGTCCCTATGGATACTTCCATTTGTTTTCTTGCTCTGGGTCAATACTCACGGAAGCTTCGTATTGGGATTTCTGGTGCTGGGTGTCTACTGGGTCGGAGGGCTCTGGAACTGGGAACTTGGACACCTTCGCATGGACCGCTGGTCTCCTGGCCAACGCCGGCACCTTAGCCTGATAATCTTGCTTTCTGAGGTGGCGCTGCTGTTAACACCCTATGGAACACAACTGGCAACTTACCCGCTCGAAATGCTTTTTTCTCAACCACTAGTTTTCTCCAACATAGCCGAATGGAGACCCATAGGTTTTGGGGAAATATGGGGAAAAGAAGTCTTGGTTTTATTCTTACTCCTTTTCGTCGGTTTGGCAGTTCTTCGCCCTGTCTATCGGGTAGAGGAATTCATCCTCCTCTTTTTCGCAATATCCACCTGCTGCATTCACCGGCGGATGTTCGTCGTTTTTGCGTTGATCGTCACCCCCTTGCTCGCCTCAATGTTAGCCCGATGGACGCCCCCATATAAGCCCAATGAAGATCATTACGTCCTGAATGCATGCCTCATGGGACTGGCAGTGGCAGGAATGATTTGGTTCTTTCCCTCCAGGAAGAAAATTGAATGCTCAGTTAACCAGGTCTATCCTCATAGCGCTGTCCAATATATCCGGGACCACCCGGATCTCAATCCAATGTTCAACGAGGACAACTGGGGGGGGTACCTGATATGGTCGCTCGGGGCTCCACACAAAGTCTTTATCGATGGTCGAGCGGACCTGTACGAACACGCCGGAGTTTATTCCGATTACATCAGTATGATGGAAGTCGCACCTCAAACAATGTTCCTCCTCCGCAAGTACTCCATTAGAAGTTGCCTGTTGATGCGAGGAGCGCCTCTTGGAACGCTCCTTGCCTCCTTGCCCGACTGGCATCGAGTGCATACAGACAAGCTGGCTGTCCTTTACGTTCACGAATCCGTCCCTTCCACTGCCCCCAAAGAAACTGCAGGTTTGGCACGGCTTCATAGTCGTTTCAGGAATGAGAGACCTGACCCGGCCAAGCATCCGAAGTGTTTTTTGCGATAGCCATGAAAACGTCTTCAATCACGGATACGGTTCAAACTTCAAAAAGAGGATCGGTCAAAGATCCGGCTCGCAAGTTCTTTTCCTTCCCGGTTTTTCTAGCTGCACTGCTGCTGGCAGGAGCTTATATCGGAAGGCTGGGGAACCTGGACCAGGCCCCATCCTCACATTCTTCTATCTTCTGGCTGGAGGGCGACACCTGGTGGCATTTGGCAGTGGCTGCACGTATCCTGAGAACACATGTGTGGCCCACCCACGACATCTACTCTTTTACTGCTTTCGGCTCTCCATGGATCGACTACGAATGGCTTGGCGATATTGTTCTGGATCTTTTCTGGAGACATGGCGGATTGCAGAGCCTGATGATTTTCATCATTTTGCTTGGCGGCACTGTCATGATTCTCCTTTATTATTACGCCTCAATTCGCAGCGGAAACTGCAAGGCGGCATTCGTCGCCAGCGCCTTGGTGCTGATGCTGGCCTCGCTGCAATTCAGTACCCGCCCGCAGTTGCTGGGCTACGTTTTCCTGATCGTAACACTGATCTGCCTTGAGAAATTCCGGCAAGGCCACGCAAACGCCATTTGGCTATTACCACTTGTCTTTTGGTTATGGGTCAATACGCACGGGACCTTTGTGCTCGGGTTTCTGATCCTGGGCATCTATTGGGCGAGCGGATTTCGAGACTTTCAGTACGGGAGAATCTATGCAAAGCGTTGGAGTGGCGCTCAGCGGCGGCAGTTGGAGCTCGCATTTCTACTCTGCCTCGCAGCATCCGTCCTTACACCTTATGGAACACGCCTGGCCGCCTACCCACTCAAGATGTTTTTATCGCAGCACGAGATCATGCAGGCTGTGCAGGAGTGGCAGCCGCTTGATCTCTCGCAATTTTACGGGAAGTTCTTTCTTGTCTTATTGATGCTCTTCTTTATAGGGCTTGCAACTTCCGACTTGAGATACCGTCTCGAAGATTGTCTTCTGTTAGCATTTGCCACTTTTGAAACTTTTGTGCACGCCCGGTTTATGCTTCTCTTTGTCCCGGTTTTCGCGCCCATGGCGGCACAGATGCTCGCAAAGTGGGTTCCGAAATACGAGCCAGCCAAAGACCACCCTGTTTTAAACTTTGCGCTAATGGCGATAATCGCCTTTGGGATCACGAAATCCTTTCCCTCAAGCCGGCGAATAAGCAATCAATTGCAGTACGAAGTTCCTGTCCGAGCAGTGCCTTTTCTAAGAGAGCATACAGAACTCAGACGAATGTTTAATGAAGCGAACTGGGGTTCGTACCTGGACTTTACCCTGGGCCCCTCTCGCAAGGTCTTCATAGATGGGCGTTACGACATTTACGAATATAACGGCGTTCTTTCAGATTATCTTTCAATCATCCATATCG
>JAKAWN010000671.1 GCA_021827245.1 Acidobacteriota bacterium
CGAAAATGTTCGCGACGCAATCTGGGGGAAAGCCGCGCTGGCCGTCCCCGCGGAACAGGGCTGGCGCACTATCCGCCTGCTGGAACTGGCGCTGGAGAGCAGCCAGCAGCAGCGGACGATCTCTTGCGAATCGCTGGGTGCAACACCATAAGCAGACACCGCAAGCGAGTGCAACCATTTGGGAAGGAAACAACCGCCGAATTACGCGCCCAAAAATGCTTTCAGGCGGACCCGCAGCATATCCTGGTTCTTCGTTTCGCATTCCCAGATAACCAACGTCTGCCATCCCAACTCGTGAAGCTGATCAAGCGTTGCCGCATCACGAGACCTGTTGCGGGATATTTTGGCCTCCAGTAGTCCGTATTCGATTTCGGGACACGTTTACCGCGTGCGCACCGATGGCCATGCCAGAAGCAACCGTGAATAAAAATTATCTTTCTGAATCTGGTGAAAACGAGATCGGGGCAACCAGGAAGCTCGTTCTTGTGCAGGCGATAACGATAGCCTTGCGCATACAACAGTCGACGAACGCGTATCTCGATAGAGGTGTTCTTGCTTTTCACCGCCTGCATGGTTCGCCGTCTGGCCTCTGGCGACTCCATCATGCCCTGCGGATAGGAGTGGATTTCGATTCACGCGCTATTGTTCCGGCGCGGCGAATCCGTGTCGTTCGCAGCGTATCGGGACCCTGATGCTCGACCTCGAAATCGACGTAGTTTACTTCTTCGTCCTTGCCGCCGAAACATTCATGGAATGCCTTCAGGAGATGCACTTCGTCGAGGGACTGAGCGACCGGGTGAGGATTGTTCCGTGGGCTCGGGATTGTTCCCGGCAGCACATAGATGCACGGAGGGGGCAGCATGTAGTGGGAGACGGCGGTGAGACGCTCCGGCGCACTGGCGATCTTGGGACAGGGACAGCCTATCGTTCCGCAGACCATGTCCCAGAACGAGTCCGCCCTATGCCATGGGAACGCCCTTTCGGATGACCATCCCCGCGAGCCTCTCTCCATCGATGACGGCGATGGACGTCTTTGCCGAATGCCGCGCTTCGCCCAAAGCGGCGCGTGTGAAGTGGCTCGTCGTGACGAAGACCCCCTTCGCAGTGTTACTCAGTGCTCCTCTGAAACTATTGATCTCTGGGCTTCCGACTGCGTGCCGCCATCGCTTTACCTGGGCTTGCATGTGGGTTCCTTGAAAAAAGTCGTTACTTTCGTCCACGTACGCGTTGACATCGATTCCACCATCTCCTGAAGCTGGCGTAACGGAAACATTCACAAAGCCGCTCCTCTCCAGCACCGTCTTAATGAAATGTTCAAAGTCATACGGGTCGAATGTGAGAATCCGTGCACGAACAATTTCGATGTCAGCCATCGTCCCCGTGTCTTCCTCAGAAGGGTCGAGCGTAATAGGTTCCACTTCACGCTCCAAACTCCCCAGAGCATTACTGCGCCGCGACTCAGCGAGGAGTGCCGCAGAAATAGCCACAGCTTGCTCGATTGGAACCACATCAGGATGGTCGTGAATCCGAAATTCAAACACCCATACTTTACGGAGACTGCCGCGCGTGTCGGCCTGATTTTCCTGGTAGTGCCGCAAGAGTTCAAGCAGACCAAGGAACCTGTAAGTCTGACGGCCGACATTCACAAATCCGAAGAACGGCGTAGGAACCGTGTATTGCTCGATGAGTCTCTTGTTGCGACCGGCGAGGGCCTGATCACCCTTCCGCCCTTGGGCGGTGTACAAGAGGATATTTCCCTCGATCCGATCCCGGTACGGATTCTCGGCCAATAGCTTCCCCGACCCCTCTTCGGCGGTCAGGATCGCGACGTGTCTCACGTTCCGACTTGCGTCCAGGGAAGGCCGAATTCCACCCAGATTCTCGAGATTGAGCGAAAAGCGGATTTGGTCGTTAGTATAGGTTTCGCCGACCCGAAATTCTATGAGTTTGTTCATTAATCGGGGTACCCAAAGTTAGCCGCCTCCATCCTCTCGTAATCTTCCCTCTCGCGAACCACCAAGGCACCTCCCCAGTTGATCCGACTGGCGCACGGGTCTACCTCAAGTCCGCATCTCGGGCAGCGATCACTGAATTGACAGTTCCTATCGTCAGTCCACATCCAGCCTTCGTTGGGGCAGACATAATAATTTGTGACGGCGTGCTCGCCGAGCTCCCGCTCTCCGACTTTATAATCAACGCCAGATTCCTCGCGGTTTGCTCCGTGCATTGGCATCCTGCTGACGCTATGTGGCTTCATAAAAAATCTGCCTCGCCGAGCCGCAAACCAGCGCCTTGTAAAGATGGCGACGATCCTTTTATCCGCCCAGACAGCCGAGGCGGCGCTGAGGTGCGGCTCTCCATTCTCAGATCCCGCGCCATGCCTCCACCCGCGAAGAATTCGTAAAAAGTATGCATGTCACGCCTGTCCTTGACGGTATCTTAAACCTCCATAGTTCCGCAGTAAAAAATCTTTAGCTGTTCTTTTTCTGCATGGATTGGATGGCGTCCAGCACTTCCGTGCTGTGGTGGCTGGGGTCTACGCCAATCCACTCCTTTACGATCTTTCCCTGGGGATCGATCAGAAAGGTATTGCGCTTGGCAATTTTGAAGCCCATGTAATCGCCGAGCGAGCCATACTCTTTTACAACGTTCTTGCCTGTGTCGGAGAGCAGCTTGAAGTGCAGGCCATCTTTTGTGCAGAATTTCCGATGGCTTT
>JAKAWN010000672.1 GCA_021827245.1 Acidobacteriota bacterium
ATCTGGAATCAACAGCCACCTCGTTCCGGTCTATTTGCTCGACACCGACTTGCCCGAGAACAGTTCGTGGGACCGTACCCTGACAGATTCGCTCTATGGAGGTGATGACCGCTACCGGTTGTGCCAGGAAGTCGTTCTGGGCATGGGTGGCGTGAAGATGTTGGAAGCGCTGGGTTATACCGGCATCGAAAGCTACCATATGAATGAGGGACATTCAGCCCTGTTATCCATGGCCTTGCTGAACCGCCGATTGCAGAACTCCGGCCTGGTTTCCACCACTGAAGCGGAAATTGAATTGGTGCGGCGCCAATGCATTTTTACCACCCACACTCCTGTGCCGGCCGGCCACGACAAGTTTTCCAAAGACTTGGTCTGCTCCGTTTTGGGCCAGGAATACGTTGCCATGCTTGAAGTTTCGGGTTGTTGTGTAGGTAACACGCTGAACATGACTTACCTGGCATTGCGGTTTTCACATTACGTCAACGGAGTCGGAATGCGGCACGGCGAAGTATCCCACGGCATGTTTCCCAACTACCCGGTCAGAGCCATTACCAACGGCGTCCATGCTGTCACCTGGACAACGGCTCCCTTTCAGGAACTCTATGACCGGCAGATTCCTGAATGGCGCCTCGACAACCTCTATCTCCGTTACGCGGTGGGAATTCCTCTTGAAGAAATTCGGGATGCCCATGCTGGGGCCAAGCGTACTCTGCTGGATGAGGTGAAGAAAGCCACGAATGTCCAGTTGGACCCGAACGTCATCACGCTTGGTTTTGGACGGCGCTCTACCTCTTACAAACGTGCCGACCTGTTGTTTTCAAACCCAGAGCGGCTAAGGTCGATTGCCACTCACATTGGGCCCTTGCAGGTCGTCTATGCCGGCAAGGCCCATCCTCGGGATGAAGATGGCAAGGCGATGATCCGGCATGTATTTGAAGCCGCTCGTCTGCTCAAGGACTCTGTTCGGATCGTTTACCTTGAGGATTATGACATGCGCTGGGGACAACTGATGACGGGAGGCGTCGATCTCTGGCTCAACACGCCGCACAGGCCTTATGAGGCCTCGGGAACGAGCGGCATGAAAGCTGCCCTGAACGGCGTGCCAAGCCTGAGCGTACTGGACGGATGGTGGGTGGAAGGATGCGTTGAAGGAGCAACCGGTTGGGCGATCGGCCGTGAAAAGGATCAAGCTGAGGACCATCAGGCGGAGATCGCCTCTCTTTACGACAAGCTGGAGCTTACTATCGTCCCGATGTTCTATGGGCGCCCTGCCGCCTTCGCCGCAGTCATGCGGTCTTCGATAGCGCTGAACGGTTCATTTTTCAACACGCAGCGCATGGTTTCACAGTATCTGTTGAATGCTTACCTTGCGGAAGAGCGCTGGCCGGCCTCCCGGCGCATCGATATTGAAACGCGAAAGGGTATCAGCCTAAGCTGATGGCGAGAGGCATACTGGGCTAATGGCTTACGCGGCAAAGCCTGCCTTAACCAGCTTCCTGGCGATCTTGCGTGCCAACTGGGATACCGCCGCCTGCTCAATCGTTTGTGCCGGAAACCAGCGGAAGCCATTGCTTTGTATCCTTCCGCAGAATTTGCCAGCGTAGACCTGGACCTGGATGGCCCGATAGGTAATGTTGTGGCGAAGCTGGTGTTCCAGTTCATTCAAAGTGGGTGGAGTCTTCAGCGCGGACCGGAGTTTCACCTGCAATTTCGCCAGGGCTTCACTGCGGGACAGACCCAGTGCCGAAGGGAAATTCCAGAGATCGTCGAGCAATCCATCGTCGAGGCCCCGGACCATGAGAATTCGGTGACTCCTGCGGAGGACCGCGGTTGCCATATACCATTCTTCCGACTGGCGGCGGGGCCGCGTCTCGGGATAGCCTTCAGGTTGGTGAAGTTGGAAGGCCCGGCACCAGCGCCGCAGCGGGCACGATGGGCATTGAGGCAAGTGCGGCAAACAAATCGTTTGCCCCAGTTCCATCAAAGCCTGATTGAAATTGCCCGGTGTCCGCCGGGAGAGAAGAAGACCAAGGCTTTCTTCGACGGTCCGGCGAAAGTGGGGCTGGGGAAGGCTGCCGCGCAGCGCCAGAAACCTGGCCATTACCCGAGCCACGTTTCCATCGAGAACCGTTAAGGATTGGTTATAAGCAATACTCAGCACCGCCCGGGCCGTATAGTCGCCCACGCCAGGAAGAGAAAGCGCCTCTTTCATATCGACGGGAAACCTCCCGCCGTGTTTTTCCATTAGTGCCTTCGCCGCCTGGTGCAGATTGCGGGCACGGCGGTAATAGCCCAGACCCGACCACAGTTCCAAGACCCGTTCGAGCGGCGCCCTCGCCAGGTGTTCGGCGGTCGGAAATTCCTGAAGGAAGCGCTGGTAATAAGGAATAACGGTCTCAATCTGGGTTTGCTGGAGCATCACCTCCGAAACCCAAACCGTGTAAGGTGACTTGGACTGTCGCCAGGGCAGAGCGCGAGACCGTTCTCGGTACCAGCGAAGCAGGGAGCGTCGAGCAGCGGCGGCGTCAGAGCAGGCAGGACTCAGCATATCAGACTGTCATTTTCGGAGGTGCCTCGAATGCCTGTCACGAAATGATGATCTGGTAATCTGCGATACGGTCCCCTTTGCATAATAGCCAGGCGGAGCTTGCACTCCCATCAGGCCGCGCCCGACAACCCTGACTCGAACACTATGGAAATGGCCGTTGTCTCT
>JAKAWN010000673.1 GCA_021827245.1 Acidobacteriota bacterium
GCGAAAGAATTGATTCCGCCGCTGCTGGCCCATCCCACCGTGATGGGGTACATGGTCCAGATCCGGAACTATCTGCTGGAATTGAACTGCCATCTGTGGGATCAGAAGGCGAAATTGAATACATCTGCTCCGCCTTTCGCGCGACAGTACCCGGCCTATGTGCAACACGAAAATGTGCGCCTGTTCAGGCGCCATCCGGATGTGTATTTTGTCGGGCGTGTTCATGAAACCGTGGGTTGCCGCATTCTGGAGCAGGGAATGAAGATTGGGCCGGCGAATTTCCTGATCCACCACATGGGATTTATTGCAGATGACCAGACCCTGGCTCGAAAATGGGAATTCTACCGCGAGCTCGGCAGGGAAAAGCTCCGCGACAGACCGGACGATGCCAATGCGTATTTCGAGCTCGGCGTCGAAGAGTTCGACCACTTTCACAATGACGATGAGGCCGTGAAACTCTTCGCGCGCGCCTGCGAACTGAATCCTCGCCTGGGCGTCGCCTGGCTCTTCCACGGTCTTGCGCTGGCACGCGCAGGAAACCACCGCGAGGCGCTTGAGAGTTTCGGTCGCGCTGAGGCAACTGACGGCAAGATGGAAGTGGTCCACGAAAGCAGGGCCGACTCATTCTACAGCCTGGGAGAGTTTAACTCGGCCCGCGAGTCCTACGAGCAGGCCCTTAAGCTGCTGGTGGGCGATGCGCCGCACATTAAGAGCAAACTGGGTTTTACGGAAGTCCGGCTGGGGCTGCTAGAAAAAGGTCTTGCTCACCTGCGGGGAGCCGTCGAACTGGAGCCGCAGGCCGGTGAACTCCATGACCGGCTGATCGCCGCTTGCGCGTGGCTGGGCCGTGTGCCGGAAGCCGCAGACGCGGCAACAGCGAGGCTCGCCCGGACCAATCCTCAGCCTGAGGACTATGTGCGGGCGGCAAGCTTGCGCGCGCAATTGCAAGATTGGCCGCGTGTCACGAGTCTGCTGAGTCAGGGGCTCAGCCGATTTCCTGAATCCGGCAAGTTGCAGGAAGCTCTGGCAGAGGCCGAGCGGCAAATGATTATTGCTGAAACGGAAGCCAAAGGGGACGAGGAATATCGGCAGAATAATTTTGAATCTGCCTGCCGTTTCTATAAGAACGCCGTCGAACGGCTGGGCAATTCGCCGCAAATCGCGAGCAAGCTGGGACTTGCTGAAGTTCGCTTCGGGCGCCTCCAGGAAGGCCTGGCGCGGCTGCAGCGGGCAGTCGAAGAGGGGCCAAAATCTGCCGAAGTTTATGACAGGATGGTGGGTGCCTTCATTTTGCTGGGACGGCTGGATGATGCGGCCCAGGTTGCTGAACAAAAGCTCTGCGAGATTGGGCCCCACCCTGACTCTTACCTGCGCGCCGCAAGCTTGCGCGCGCAACTGCGCCAGTGGCCGCAGGTCATCACATTGCTGCGGCAGGGACTGGACCACTTTCCTGATGCCAGTAAGTTGCAGGGGGCGCTGGCCGAAGTCGAAACGCACCTCACAGGCGTCTCGCGTTCATAATCCTCGTTGACTTGTCGATCCCGATCGCACTGGCTGGTTAAGCAAGGGTTGAGCCACCGGCTGATTGCCGCAGCTCAGCAGGCGGCGGTATAGGGCCAGCGTTCGCTCAACGAACTTTTCCCGCGTGAAGTGCTTGAGATATATTTCTCTTCCTGCTTTCCCGTAATCCTGACGCAGTGTGCGGTTGGGCAGCAGAGTAGCCAACGCGGCATGGAGACTGCCCGCATCTCCGGGGCTTGCCAGAATGCCGTTCACGCCGTCCTGGACGATCTCAGGAACCCCGCCCGCTGTTGTACCTACGACAGGCTTGCCAAACATCATGCCTTCCAGAAACACCAGCCCGAAAGAATCGTAGCGCGAAGGCGCGACAAGGATGTCGCATTGCGCCAGTCGACGTTCGAGTTCGGCATCGGGGATTTTACCGGTGAAGATCACGCGGTCGATAAATGGTGCGAGCGAGTGGTGCTGCCGGAACTTCATGGCAAGCGTTTGACCGTCGGACTGCGGTTTGTCAGCGCCCGCCAAAATAAAACGCGCACGCTCAAACTTTGAGCACAACGATGGAATGACTTGAAACAGAACATCGATGCCCTTGCGGTTTTCGAAACGCCCGGCGAACAAGACATCCACAAACTCATTGTTCTTTTCTGCTTCTAACCCGACAGAGCGATCGCGCATACCAAGCGGGGTGATCGACAACTTGCCGGGTGTGAACTGGATGCCATAAAGGCCGCGCATGGTATCAGCAATGGCATGGCTGATGGCCCTTACGGCCGTCGATTTATTCACCACGATTGTTTCTGCGGCAATGAGTTCTTCGTAGAGCCGGCGATGGGAAAGAGAACCATCAGTCCAGCCGGGGTTGGTTTCGAGCGCCATCTTCAGCGGTGCTTCGAGGCGGGTGACGGTTGTGAAGGAGCCGTCGACGACAGTGGCCAGACCTTCGGCGTCCCATACCGGCCCCTCGACGACGTCAACGGGATGCATGCTGTGAATCCGGCGGACTTCGCGCAGCAGCCGGGATGACCACTGCCAGATCCTGGCAGGGGCTTGCATGCCCGTCGGGGGCGGAGGTTCGATCTGATCCAAAGCCAGGCGGTGGACCCAGACATCATCTTCAAAACTGACGGTGTTCTGTCCCGCCTCGCTTCTTGTCAGCACGTGGATGCTGTGCCCTTCGCCAGCAGA
>JAKAWN010000132.1 GCA_021827245.1 Acidobacteriota bacterium
CGGGGACCATCTTGCAGGAAAAGCCGTTTGCAGTACAATCGAATTCCAGCGAACGGCAGGCAGTGTCTTAACTGTTTGTCTCAGCCCAGGGGACAACCCCAGGTTCTCATCGCTTCTCCCCAGATTGGACACAGGTTGACCTCAAAGATTGAGCAGCATGCCTACTACGGATACCGGGTCGTGCGCCACTTCCTGTACTTTGCACACGGGCAAGACGAAGAGAAGTCCCTTGTCCTTGCGGTGCGCGGTTACCTTCAGCAAAGTCCTGTCGATGACGTGATCATTGCCCTGTCACCACAGGCCAATGACCTTGCAACACGACTGGTCCTGGAGTGTGAAAATCAGGGGATCAATGTCCGGATCGTCCCAGACCTTTTCCCCCTGATACAAACTGATACCCAGGTCCACAACCTTGACGGAATTCCCCTTGTCAATGTGCGCCATTACCCGACCGAAAATTTCAGATATGCCGTGCTGAAACGCCTCTTCGACATTGCGCTGTCCCTTGCAACGCTCGTCTTTTTTTCACCGCTGTCTTTGCTGATAGCCATCTTGATCAAGGTCACATCTGCCGGCCCCGTATTTTTCACTCAGGAACGCGTAGGGCTGAATGGCAAGCCTTTCAGGATGTTGAAATTCCGTACCATGCGCCAAGACCCCACGCTCAACTCCAGCAGCCACTGGACATCGCGTGATGACCCATACGTGACCCCGCTTGGGCGGTGGTTACGCCGCAGCAATCTGGACGAACTCCCCCAGTTCCTGAACGTACTCAAGGGCGATATGAGCGTTGTCGGGCCGCGGCCCGAGCGGCGGTTTTATCTGGAACGGTTTCGAGAGGAGGTACCCGAATATATGTCGCGCCACTACGTTAAGAGTGGCATCACAGGCTGGGCACAGGTTAATGGGTGGCGAGGCGACACTTCGATCGCCCAACGCGTTGCGCACGATCTTTACTACATCCGAAACTGGGCCATGGGGCTTGACATCAAGATTCTTCTGCTAACACTGACTCGCACTTTCTTCCACCGGAACGCTTATTGAAAGAAGTAATCGAAAGGTTAACTCCATGATGGATTCTAACGCAGACCGACGCTTAATCACGAGGGTCGGTAAATTGCAGCGTCATTGGCGCTGGATCGTCGAGGGCGCCGCCGCATGCGCTGGCGCCGCTCTGCTCGTGAGCCTTTTCTTGCCCAAAATGTATCGGGCGACAACCTACATTATGGTTTCCGAATCGAAGATCGGCTCCGGCTCTGGTGACACCCCATGGCAGCAATTGGCCACACTGCCTACCTTTATTCCCTTTGTCGACAATGACATGCTCATCCGGGAATCGCTCGAGAAATTCCATCTGGACCGTCCCCCTTACAACCTTACAGTCTATAGATTCCGACGGAAAGACTACGTGGACGTTCAAATTCCAAAATCTACCCGGCTCCTTGAGATCGATATCGAATTCCCAAATGCGAAGATGGCTGCCGACCTTGCCAATGATCTTGCCAGGCGAGCCGTCCAGTTCAACGACCGGATGAACGCGGCGGATACTCTTGCGACGCGAAATTTCCTGAAAGGGCAACTTGAAGAAGCCACCGAGCGACTGACGAAAGCCGCCGCTCAGCGGCTTAAGATCCAGCAGGAAGCCCACATGGAAGATCGGGAAAAAGAACTTAGCATTCTGCTGGCAGAAAAAGAGCGGCTGTCAACACACCTTGAACAGTTGCGACTTGCCCTAGCTCAGGACCAGGGCAGGAAAAGAACGTTGAAGCAGGCTCTGGCCGCCCAACCGCGAACGTACGAGCTAAAGAAGAGTGTAATCGCAGATCGATTTCTTGAACGAGCTGTGGAAAAGATCGACCCATCGGGCGCGCCATTGTCCGTGACTGAGGAGTCGCTCAACACGACGCGTGAAAGGATCCAGAGGGACCTTGTGAAGGCGAGCGTTGACGCCTCCGCTGAAGACGCGGGGTCGCAGGCAGCAGAAGCGAGGCTCGGCCAGGTGAGCAAACAAATCTCAAGTCTTCTTGATCGCGTCACGACATTGCGGAACGCGGTGGAACAAGCCGACCAAAACTACAAACTAGCATACGAAGCAGTCAAGACAGCGAGCCATGAATACCAGAACGCCTCAGTTACCGTTACTTCGAAATCCCAGGACCTGAAGCAGGTAGCTCCTGCCATTGTCCCTGAACGCCCGATCCGGCCCAAGATCATCCTGAATACAATCCTTGGATTCTTATTGGGCGCGATGTTGCTTGCGTCATTGGCATTGCTCATTGAAAACATTCACGAAATGCGTCACTCGGACTTTCTTTCTGTTGAAGAGGTCGAGCAAGTAGCCGCCCAGAAAGATTAAAGGACATCCATGTCTGCTGTCCCTCAAGCGTTCCCAAGGCGGTTGTTCTTGAACGGCGGAGCGATTTTTGGCGGCGAGGCCGTGTCACGTTCTGCAACGCTCCTCATGGCCGTAATCGTCGCCCGCCGGTTCGGACCGATCGCATTGGGAGAATATGGGTACGCACTGGCATTTGCCAGCGTCCTGCTGCTCATTCCTGACTTTGGGATGCATCTTTTTGCGGTAAGGGAACTTTCGAACGGCTCAGCAGGGCTGCCAGGTATCTTTTGGAATGTTCACTGGCTGAAGCTCTTCATTACAGGCGTCCTCGTCATTTTCATCGTTCTAGGCAGTAGATGGCTAATACCAGATCCAGGAAGCCGCCTTCTTTTCTATCTATTGGCGGCGCGGGCGCTCCTTCAAACGTACTCCCAGGCTTCCATGGCGGTTTTCAGGGCCTTCGAACGCATGCATTTTGTTGCCTATCAGCAAAGCATCAATTCGTTTGTGGTTGTGGTATGGGCTGCAGCGGCCCTGGCATTGCATGCCAATGTCTGGATGGTGGTTGCCGCGCTCATCGCCGGCCAGGTGGCAGAGACCTGTCTTGGCTGGCAGTTCATACGGACAAAGTTCTCTCCGGGGCATCTTGCCAGGTGGAACCGCAAACTGCTCTCGACGATTGCAATCTCTAGCTTTCCGCTCGGGATTACCGCGATGTTGCAAGCGCTAAACCTGCGGGTCGATGTTCTGGTATTAGGCCGCTATGTTTCGAATCAAGTCCTCGGCCAATTTCAAGCGGTAGCCTGGTTTCCGGTCGGGATTTTTCTGGCTACTTCACTTCTAATGAGCGTTTTGTTCCCCAAGCTCTCTCGTCTTTTCCGAAGAGATTCGACTCACGGCAGTGCCTATGTGACAGGCCTCTTGAAGAATGGTCTGCTGGCCACCACTTTGGGCGCACTCGTTTTGTGGTTTGGCGCTCCTGCACTTATGGTCTGGGTCTTTGGAGAGGCCCTGGCACCTGCGGCACCAACGCTCCGGCTGCTGGCTCCCATGGCTCCATTGGTCTTCTTAAACACCGTGTTGTTCTACGTGTTCATTGCTGCAGGGCGCCGGCGAGTTTATATGGGCATCCTTGGCCTTGGGGTTTCGTTAGGCTTCGGCCTAAGTTTATTCCTGACGGCTCAATTTGGAGTCACAGGCTGTGCATTAGCAGACGTGGTCAGGGAGTTCACGATGTGTTCTGTCTATTTCTACTTCCTGATCAAAGAAAATCATGCGCCCATCGCAGGAATTGCCCTTCTGAAGATTTTCCTGGCTTCGAGCCTGCTCATTGTGCTGGGTATGGTGGCCACCAATTCCGCCAAATACGGAGGCCGATGGTCCGCTGCCTGGGTGGTGCTGGTGCTCGCAGGGACTCTCGCGACACTGGGGTCTCCAAGACGCACTGAGTATGAACTTCTTATGGACGATAGCTTATGAGCAGCCAGTCCCAATACATTCCGGCACAGTCAGTCCGCAGCCTGATCCACTATATAGTGGCGGCTTTCGTTGTGGGATGTTCGCTGATGATCCTGGGATCTGCATCGCCATGGGTGCTGTTGCTTGTAGGAACCATTGCATATTTGTTGTTCGCAGCAGTCTCTGTTAAAGAGCCTTTGATTTTCGCTGTCACGTTCCTTGTGGTGCTGGAGATCTTTCCACCATTCTTCTTTCCTCAAACGGGCCACACACCTGTTTTTCTCCCTTTCTTCCTCCTCCCCATTGGGGCCGCGATTGTCGTTTGCCGCCTTCAAGACCTCCACTTCGGCGGGGACTCCATCGCAAGCGGGCTGGCTATCTTTCTTGGGTCTATTGCGTTTTCACTTCCTTTTGCCTGGTGGCTCTCGGGAGCCGGGCCCGGAGCAGGCAGCCTTTCGCGCTGGCTGCTGCTTTCACAAATGGCATTCGTTTATTGCCTGATTCGTGGCGGCGCCCGGGCGACAGAGGCTGGTTGCGAGCGTTGGGCATTTCGGCTGCTTCTGGTGGGAGCAGTGGTTTCAGCGGCATACGGCATCGTCGATTTCGTCTGGCCCATCCCTTTCTCACATCCGGCTGCGGATCAATTCATCTGGCTGGGAACCGTGGTCTTACGCCGGGCACAGGGGGTGTTCTACGAATCCTCAAATTTCGGCAACTTCTGCGGCTTTTTTCTGGTCATAACCTCCGCGGCCCTGCTGGGACGGAAAGAGCAGGTTCTCTGTATTCGGCGGTCAGTACTCCTGGCATCGGTAATAATTCTCAGTTTTGCGGTTCTGGTGGCGTTTTCACGAAGCACGTGGGCGAGTGTTCTTGTAGCGCTACTTGTCTTCGCTTCTATCACAGGAAGCGTGAAGATTCGACGCGGCGCGATTTTCTTGCTGGTCCTCGCGGTCCCTCTCTTCTTGCTTTGGAAACTTTCACCCGGCCTTTGGTCATATCTCGTCAACGCACGGATTGGGAGGCTAGCCGAGATCTTTGTCAGGCCTAACGTTGCTAGCAGTGGCAGGTTCGACGCCTGGAGCCACGTCCTTTCTATCATTAGTGACAACCCAAAATATCTGGTCTTCGGGATCGGCTATAAGACACTTGCATTCACCCGGCTTTTCCATGGAGAAATCATCGTCGATAATGGCTATCTCAGCCTTTTGCTCGAAACAGGCCTTGCTGGCCTCGCTGGCTTTCTATTCTTTTCGTGGGCGATCCTGAAAACATTTTTCAAACTCTCGCACGCCAGGGACCAGGCGGCAGCGTTCTGGTCGGCGGTGCTTTTTTCCTTCTGGTGCGGGCAACTGATTCAACTGTTTGCTGTGGATGCATATACCTACTGGCGCAACATGGTGATCTTTACAGCTCTGGCAGCTTTCACGTTGAACCGCGCGATGAGGACGAGTTATTTCCCCGGGAGGTGTAAGTGAAAGGAAAGATCCTCTTTCTTGAGCAACAGAGCTGGCTGAGCGGCGCTCAACGTGTGCTCCAATCCGTTCTGGATGCGACCGCCGAAGATTATGATCCGATTGTGGCGTTTCCGAATGACGGCTCATTCCGCAGGAAGCTTGAAGAGCTTAAGGTCCAGACCCTCACGTATCCTCTGGGACTCTATCAAACCGGAAACAAGTCACGATCCGAAATGCTGCGGTTTGCCCTACAGAGCGTGCTTTGTGCGTTCAAACTCACGAGGATAATTCGAAGTCAGGATATACGGCTCGTTTATATCAATGGGCCGCGATGCCTGCCCGCAGGGGTCCTGGCCGCTCGCATGACGGGACTCCCGACGCTGTTTCACTTGCATTTAACCTTAGTACGAAAACCAGAGATTCTTCTGGTCGCCAATCTAGCGCGCTGGGTTTCAACCATCGTGTCGTGCTCACAGGCCGCGGCTGCGGGCATAGTCAGCGCCAATCGCCGTCTGGTTGGGAAAACTCGCATCCTCTATAACCCTGTTGACAGGCACGATCATGTAACGCCTGACGCAGCAAAACTAGAGTGGCCGACAGTCAACCCTTCAATTCTGACCCTTGGCGTAGTTGGACGAATTACAAAACCCAAAGGACAGAGGGTGCTGCTGAACGCACTCGGGAGACTTGGTCCGATGCTCAAGGCCAGGATTCGAGTCATATTTATAGGCGCCCCTTCGCCAGATAACAATGAAGATGTGACCTACAACGAACGCCTCGGGGACTGTGTAACTCAGTTCAACTTACGCGAAAAAGTTCACTGGGCAGGTTATCAGCCGACCGTGGGGCCCTTCTATCGTGCTATGGATGTGCTCATCCATCCTTCGCTCTCAGATTCAGGAGAATCGATGCCCCTTGCGGTATTGGAAGCTTTGCAACATGGGGTCCCGGTGATTGCCTCCTGGACTGGAGGCATCCCGGAAATTGTTTGTCACGGATCGAATGGACTCCTGGTTCCCCCCGGAAATGAAGTTGCGCTTGCCAGAACTTTGGAACGTTTCCTCCAAGACGCCTCACTTCGCGCGCGCCTCCGTTCTGGCGCACAGTCGAGTTTAGACGAGCGCTTTTCGCCTGAAAACTTTAAATCAAGGATTCACGGACTGATATGGAAACTTTGCAGGATGCGACAATTGCCTCTTCCCGAAGCTATTCGCGAAGAACCGGCCGCTTAGGGCCCCTTCATTTTTCCGGCATGCGAGTCGCGCTCGTCCATCACTGGCTGGTCACGATGCGAGGCGGCGAGCGAGTTCTCGAAAGCCTGGCGGGCCTGTTTCCCTCGGCTGATCTCTTCACGCTTGTTTGTGACCGGGGGATTTTGCCGTCAACTCTCAATCGGCTTCGAATCCGTTGTTCGTTTTTGCAGAGATTGCCGCGAGCCACTCGCTGGTATCGCTACTATCTTCCCTTATTTCCTTTTGCAACCCGACAACTTGATCTCCGTGGCTACGACCTTGTCATCACTTCGGATGCAGCCATGATGAAAGGTATTCGCACCGATGCAAGTGCGACACATATCTGCTATTGCCACACGCCGATGCGATGCCTCTGGGGCGGCTATGAAACCTATCGCCAGTCCGCTGGGTGGGTCACTCGTTTTGCCCTTTCAGCCGTTCGGAATCGCCTTTGCCATTGGGACTACGATGCCGCCGAGCGGGTGGATTATTTCATTGCGAATTCCGAAAACGTTAAGAACCGGATTCGAAACTTTTACAGCCGAGACAGCATTGTAATCTACCCGCCTGTTGATGGTCGGCGGTTTGTTATAGGTCCGCGGCCCATCCGTGAGAACTTCTTCCTCGTCGCTTCTCAACTGGTTCCCTACAAGCGAATTGATCTGGTCGTCAAAGCTTTTAACATGTGCAAGCGCCCGTTGGTCATTATCGGCGATGGGCCGGAACGCTCTAAGCTTGAGCGGCAAGCCGCAGGGAACATTCGGTTCGAAGGATCATTGCCACAGGCGGAAGTGATCAAGGCTATGCAACGGTCTAAAGCTTTTGTGTTTGGGGGTGAAGAGGATTTCGGCATCGTCATGGCTGAAGCTCAGGCATGCGGCACGCCAGTGGTCGCGCTGGGAAAGGGTGGAGCGCTGGAAATTGTCGAGGACAACGTGACCGGGGTCTTGTTCAAAGAGGAGTCGGTGGATTCACTTCTGCAAGCGTTGGACTGCGTTGACAAAATGTCTTTTGATCCAAAACTCGTCCGAGCTTCAGCTCTAAGATTCACAGATCAGCACTTTCGGGACGAATTTTCCGCCGTGGTCCGGCACATTCTGTTTCAAGGCGATTTGCGTCCACGCGTGCTCCGGGAAACAACTAACCCCATCTTAAAGGGATCTGGAAAACTCGCCTCGTGTATCATGTCTCGAAGCATCAGGCCATAAGAGACCGTGTGAGTTTTGTGATTACACAGCGAGATGGCTCGTTGCCCTTGAAGCGACACGAATGGCGATCTTTTTCCACCAACCTGGAGATGCTCTATTGCTCTACTTCGTCATCCGGGAGAATTGGCGCCTCACAGCGAGACGAAGCTGGCGAAAACCTAAGTTGTTTTTAGGCACGGCTCAGGAATGCCGGATATACTTCGAGATATTGAGAACGGGCTGGGGGTGGGGGCATTTTGAACGACGCAAGGTAGTTTCCAAGACATGGGGCCGCAATGCCAGTTGAGGGATGTTTCATCGGCCTGAACATCAACAGGCTCAGAGATATTTCCTAAGCAAACCGCGAAGACAGGGGCGCGAATGTCCCCAGGGACATACAACTTCTCCATTTACTCTCTCGGGAAGGGACTTATAGCGAGAATCCTTCCTGGCTGGAATACAGCACTCAACCATCACACAGCGTTCGTTCACTTTCCAATCGCATTCTGGCTTGCTGCTCTTTTCTTTGAGGTGGTTGCTCTCCGGCGCCGGAACGATTCCGTTCACCGCGTCGCCATGTGGTTGCTGTGGCTCGGTACGATAGCCGCAACATTCGCTGTCGTTACGGGACTTGGCGCCGCGGGCAAAGTTCCGAGCGGAGTGGGAGACCTTCTCCATGCTCACAAGGAGCTCATGCTTATCAGTTACGCTATTGCCCTCGGGCTTTCAGTTCTGGCATTGTTCGCGGGCCGTCGATCCTTTTACTGGCGAACGGCTCTGCTGGCAGGGCTGCTGGCGCTCTCGGTTTTCATGATCCTCGGAACTGACCGCGGGGCCGAAATGGTTGGCCGTTATGGGTTCGGCGTGAACGGATCAATAAGGAGAGCTCCGGCGTTAACAAAGTCAGGTCCAACAACGACTGCGTCTTCTTTGCAATACGTCGGGTCGAAATCATGCCAGCCGTGCCACGCCTCAATCTATGCTCGATGGAAGAAGACACCGATGGCTAACGTGGTGCGAGACCCGCGGGAACATCCCCACGCCGTCCTGGCAGATTTCTCCCATCCGCCCGCATTCGTGAACTTCACAAAGGACCAGGTCGCCTTCGTCTATGGCAGCATCTGGAAGCAGAATTTCTTTTCCAAAGTGGGGAACGAATATTATCCCTTGCCTGCAAAGTGGGACATCAACAACCGCAAATGGATCCCGTACCTTGTGAAAGAAGATTGGTGGGCGTCGTATTACCCTCCACATGACAGCGAGCATCCGACAGGACCCACATGTAACGGCTGCCACTCCGTCAACTACAACATCCGGACGAAGGCCGTTACGGAGTGGAATGTTGGTTGCGAGGACTGTCATGGACCGGGCAGCAAACACGTCAAGAATCCCACACCCGGGGACATCGTCAACCCCGCAGATCTGGATTATATTGCCGGCAACAACGTTTGCATGCAGTGCCATGTGCAGGCGCGTCCGGCACAGAGTCCGATCCGGGGGCAATATTACGACTGGCCTCCTGGGTTTCACGATGCGATCGGGCAAGTAGGGTTCGCGGCTGCCCTGGACAACCTTGAAGATTATTGGAAACTCGAGCCCCACAAACTTGGCGAGGCGAACTTCTACTACTATGCTGACGGAACCGCACACAAGAACCGGATGCAGGGCAACGACTTTGTGCAGAGCCTGATGTACCGGCACGGCGTCACCTGCTATGACTGCCACGACGTGCACGGCACGAGTTACCCCTTCGAGCTGAAAAATTCTCCGGATGAGATGTGCGCCGAGTGCCACGCTCCAAACTCGGAAAATGGCCCTTACACGGCCACGATCGAAGCTCACACTCACCACAGGCCCGGAAGCCCCGGCAGCAGTTGTATTGCCTGCCACATGCCAAAAATCGAAACGGAAGGCGTGGCTGGACAATACGTCCACTCCCATACCTTTGCCTTCACTTCGCCAGCTATGACGGTCAAATACGGCATCCCGAACGCTTGTATCTCCTGCCACCAACACAAAACCAACGGCTGGGCTACGGATTGGCTCAAGCGCTGGTACTCGCCCTGGCGGGCGGAATGAAGATCCTGATGGCGATGCCTGGTATAGTCTGAAATTGGTTTCTGAGCCTCCGAGCTTTTTCCCCGACTTCCGTCACGAATGCTCCAGGAAAGATTCGTCCAGGACACTTGTGGAAGAGTTTGTAGCAGCTTCCATAGAATGACCAGGACGAAGCTCAGATGACTGCTTGCTATGTGACGGACTCTTTGCGGCTCGTTGACGTTGTCCTGACAACTCTGTCAGATTCAACCAATAGAATTCCTACAGAAGCTCGATTACGAGCGCCCAATTCAACCACACGGGGGTGCAGCACGACTAAAAGAATACTGACATTTGCTTCCATCATTCTGCTGTTCGGAGCAGCGGCTTATGCTCGCAACGTGTTCAAGTTTACGTTTTCGGAAGAAAGATTCTCCAACGGGGCACAGGGGACAATCTACGCCAGTATCAAGATTATGAACAATGGCGAAGCCAACGTATGCGACTACGAAAGCACCGATGGCCAATTCCTCGGCATGTACCAAGACACAAATATGCTCTTTCCCCGGTATGACAGTGTTGATGCAGGTACTGTTGAGAACTACTGCCTGCGAACATCGATAGTCGAACACAAAAGCTACTCCCAGAGACTCTGGCAATGGACAGGCTTAGCAGGGCGCTGCAAAACCGATGATTTTTGAGACGCGAATGCGATTAAGCGCAAGAAAAGATGGTTGGCGAGTGGGGTGTCGCTCTTCTGGAATCTGTGCTTTGCCATTTCGCATCGCGTCCGCCTTTCCACTCGGTCTACGCGGGGGTCTCCAGGTGCGCCAGCCGCAACAGGTTGAACGCCGCGGCCCACAGGTAAGCCACCTGCTGAATCTTCCAGCGGCCCAGGTGCCGCACTTTGCGCAAGCCGCCCGGTTGTTTCATCCATCCGAACAACTGCTCAACTTTCTTCCGCGCTCGCTGGCTGAGCGCATAAGCCTTGGTCTTCATGCGCCGCAACATGCGTCGTCGCGCGTCGGCCTCCGGCCCTTGGCCAGTCACGCGGTCTCGGGTGATGGGCACGTGGGGCGTGATCGAAAGATCCTCTTCCAGCGTGCGCAGGAATTCGCCCGCCTCGTAGCCGCGGTCCGCGGCGACGGTTTCCGGCTGGATGCGATGCCGCCGTCGAAAGCGCGTGAGCAGTTGCTGGGCGGTCTGGCGCTCAGCGTGTCCGTTGGCCTCGGCCACGGCAATGTCCAAACACAGCCCGTGCCGATTCTCGATCAAGGCCTGTCCGCTGTGCGAGAGCAGCGCCGGTTGGCCCTGGCCCTTGCGCGCCAGCCGCGCTTCGGGATCGGTCGTCGAGCGATGCGTCTCATTCGTGCGTCGCTCGCCGCGAAAATTCACCGAAGGATTGCTGCCCCCGTCGCTCGGCCGCTGGTCGGGCGGCTCGTCCTTGGGGCGAAAACTCTTCAGCGAAGCCCACGATTGGATCAGCGTGCCGCCCACGGTGAAGTGGTCGTTCGAGGCGTACGGCTCGACCAGCGCCGAGGCCACCACGCGCTCGAAAAACTTCTGCACCAGCCCATGCCGCTCGAAGCGCTCCCGGTTGTGTGTGAACGCGGTGGCGTCCCACCTGTCGGCGTCTGGCTCGAGGTCGCAGAACCACCGATAGAGCAGATTCCAACTGATGGCCTCCACCAGGCGGCGCTCGGAAGGAATCGAGTAGAGCGCCTGGAGCAACAGCGCCTTCAGCAGCACTTCGGGCGGAACGCCCGGACGTCCGGTTTCGCTGTAGGCGTCGTCGAATGCGCGCGCCATCGATTTCAACACCTCGTCGGCGCGCCGTTTGATCGCGCGCAGCGGATGATTCTTCGGCAATCGCTCTTCGCTGTTGGCAACAAAAAACATCGGGTTCTGCAATCTGGTATTTCCCCGCACGAAGTTCTCCTGTTTCTCAGAAATTCGCCGCCAATATCGCGGCGTTCGAGCTTCGTGCGTAATCACGTGCATTCAAGGTTCCAAATGGCCAGTTTTGCAGCACCCTGCTAGACGTTCACAAAGCTCTTGCGCCTTTTCGCACTTTTCACCCTCACACCGTAACTCGTCGCCGATTCCGACTACGACCGGAGATGAGTTCACCGTTTCCATGAACGCGGCGAGTTCTTTGACCGTGCCGCGCAAATGCATTCGCAGCGCTATCTCTATCCGCACATCTCCCACCGCTATCACCCATCCCTCCCATCAGCACCTGTTTCATACTCGTCTGACTCCTGCCCATTGGCACTTTCCAACACTCGATCCCGATGCCTCCAAACCAAGGCCCCGTAAAGCCGCCTTTCTTCGGCTCCCCCAAGACCAATGCGAAATTCCACATCCGCCTTGCGGCCAAAGAGCACATAGAAGCCCACGCCGACGATCAGCACCCAGAAGAGGGCGGGCCAGCGTGCAGCCAGCGTCGCGAAAACTGTGACAGCGACGAGCGACACAATTGTGCCCAGAAAGAATCGTTTTATGGCTGCGTCCTTCCCTTGCCGGAACCCGTTCCGGCGAGAGTCCCTTCTGCGATTGGCAGATCATTGGTCCGCGAGGCCGATGCTTGGGGGTCTCTCAAGAAATGGGAATGCGTACAACAGCTACAGCGCGTAGCAACCGTGACCGCCCTGGTCACCGTCTCGAACTGGGCAGGGATTGCCATAGGTTCGCCGGCGCGTGAGTAAAACGTGGGGATCATCGTTTTTTTGTTCGTGTGTGCGCCTTTCGCCAGCTCTTCCGGAAGGTATCCCTCCTGAGCGTGGAAGATCGTCGTGCACTCCAAAGCCGGACGTTTCGCGGTGCTAGTTGTTCCAGGCGCCATCAGCGAAATGGAGAGGTCATAGGTCTGTCCGCGGCGAAACATTTCGACTCGCACGAGCGAGGGAGCGATCACAAGTGCGTGAACGCCGTTGACGCCGATGCTGTCGAGCGGATGAAGCCACGGTAGCGGCTCGCCCTCGTTGCCGCAGAAGGTGACGTACCTTCCCAAGCTCTCAACCGCGCCGCCCGATTCAACACCGCGGACTACATAACGCTTCGCCAATTGCTGGTACTCCAGGCTCACCGATGGCTGGGCATAGATTCCGGCCTCTGTGAGTCGCCGCAACGCCCGCTGGGGCAGTACCAGTCCGCGATGTGCCCGGGATTTCGTATTTGAGTCCATCATTACTCTCCTCTTGCGCGTTTGAGCTCCCTGTCCAGATTCGCCACCTCAAATCCAATCGCAGTCCTCCGATAGCACTGGCTATCGGAATCCAGGAGCAAGTACCGTCCCGTGCGAATGTGTTTGAAGAACTCGATTCCACACTGCCGCATCATCCACATGAATTCCCCACACAGTTCGGGTCCGCCGACCGCTTCAAGCGGCGCCCAATTCGGTTTGTCAAACTCCACCCTATTCAAGCAAAGCCCCTAAGCCATCCGTGTTGCTGGCACTGGACAACCGATCGCCGCGCGAATCATTTCCTTCGTGCGATCAGCCCAGCAAAGGTATTTCTGCGGCTCCTCAATCGAGACGGCCAAATTGTCGCCACTGTGGTCATGCCCCGACGCCGCGCACGATGGGCACTGGGTCACATAATTGCGTCCCACTTTTCGCAGCTTCGTGGTGATGTGCTCCAAAATCCGAAACTCGCGGCGGCCACTGTTCCCGGAACTCCTGCAAGTCACCTCGTCCCGGACTTCTCTCGCCGAAGGCTGCGGGGGACCTTCCTTGCCGGCGATCAACGCTTCAAGCTGGCTGCTCGACACCTTCGGGAGTTGGACCAGATAAGCGATTTGCTTTTCGAGTTCGTAGTCCGCCCCATACAACCAATACCTGCGGTTCGTTGCTCGGTGGATTCCGAGCGGCCCGCGGATGGCGTTCCCAAACTCCCCCCGCTTCAGCGCATCGTGCTTGGGAAAGATTTCGATGCCTTCCGGCAAACCGTTTCCCTTTACCGGAACCACCAGCCGAAGCGCCAGGTCATAGACGTAGATCCGGCAGGATCGAGCCGGCTGCGGCGTATCGAAGAAAACCCATAAATGCCCTCCGCGCCGGCTCTTCTCAAGCGCCCCGGAGACGCCATCCCGGCCCAGGTAGTAGTTCAGCTTCAGAAGATCTTCGAGCGCGTCCTTGTAATCAGCGTCAATCGCGATCCACTTGCAGCACTGACTCGTTGGATTGATCGCGTACAGAGCGATGGTCAGTCGGCCTTCGAGATGCTCCCGGATCGTTTCGTGGGTCACCGTCAGTGGCTGGTCGGTTCCCTTTACCCTGGGTCGGTAGTAATAGTGCCGACCGGTTTCCGGGCTCGGGCGCGACGCCTGCAGGGTATAGGCCCGCCGGTTTACAAACAGGCCAAAGTAGTCGTGAGCGATTTTGTCCAAGACTTGAGAATCCACGGCTGGCTCCTTTCTGTGACAGCCGGTGCTTTCAGCAAAACTTTTGAGTTTGTTGGAAAAACTGACCGGAGTGCTAGTGCCCAAAGAGCACCGCGCACCCGGCGAGGCGAGATACGAGAAACCTCCTTCTTGAATAATCCAGAAGTGAATTCTTGTCAAATTTTCGGGGCACTTAGCGGGGCTGGCGGGAACTAAGGTCTAAGTGATTGGCATGCAATTGGTTACGCAGCCTATTGGGCAGTTCTCCATACACGATTCATCTCGTTCGGATTCGGACCTCGACGTGCCCGCTTTTTCGGGTGATGGCGCTTCGACGGTTATGGATTGCCCTCGCCGAGAATTGCAAGAATGTCCCGGCTCCCGTGAAGGATACGGATGATTTGCAGGGGTCTAGTCGCGGGATCGTAAACGATGATGTAGTTCGGAAACGATTGGACCGTCCAAAATCGAAGCGGAAGCTTCGTCAAATCCTCGCGGATCTTGCCGCGCAGAGGCCCTTCGACCAAGAGATCGCAAGTCTTGTAAACAGCATCCTCGACTCGGTTAGCCGCTTCAAGATTGTCGCGGGCGATGTAAGTCCAGATTTCAAATAGGTCACCAACAGCCTGTGGCGTGAATTGATAGTGGCTCATGCCTTCCGCTGTTCTGTGAGCCAGCCATGCTTTCTCTTGTCCATTTGGGCGCGAACTTGGTCGTCGTCAATCAACTCGCCTCGTTGCGCGGTGGCGTAGCCTTTTTCGATCTTGGCGCGATTCTCGGCAAGCCACGCGTCTCGGTCGTGGAGCAATTCGAGCGCCCGCTTAATAACTTCCTCTGGACTTTGGTAGGCGCCGGAACGCAATGCCTCGGAGACGAGCCGTTCGTGTTCCGGCCTCAAAATGATGGGCATATAGGTTTCCCCTTCCTTCCTATAATACCACTGCATTCCCGCCCCACATAATGGGTCAATGACTAAGCGGCACTCGTGTGTCATTGTCCCATAAGGCCGCAACAGAGACCCGGGTCTCTGTCCTTAGGAGATGTCACGAAATACTGTTTCCATTTGCCGACGCTTGATGTATTCTGGGGCGGATGCGTGAGCCAGCGGGAATTCAGCAGCGGTTCGCTTCCCTGCGGGGAGCGCTGGATGAACGTTCTCGCCGTTTGGTCGCAGCGGCCGAGAGCCTGGCCCTTGGACGCGGGGGCATTTCGACCGTGGCCCGCGCCACAGGCTTGGCGCGG
>JAKAWN010000133.1 GCA_021827245.1 Acidobacteriota bacterium
GTCAGGCCTTTACCTGCCCAGATTTTTCCACACGATCGTTGACCGCCCTCGCCAGAGCTTCGGCAATCTTCCATACGTTCCCCGCCCCGATGGTCAGCACTAAGTCACCGTCGCGAAGGTCAGTCAAAATCTCATTGATCACATTTGAGTCGGAAGCGGCATAGCGGGCGCGCGTAAAACCAAGCTCGTTCATTCTTGCCACCAGCCGTTGTGAGGTAATGCCCGGAATGGGCGGTTCGCTTGCGGCGTAGATATCGAGCACGTAAACTCGGTCGCAGGCCTCGAAGCATTGGGCGAATTCGTCCATCAGAAATTTGGTTCGGGTATAGCGGTGGGGTTGAAAGATGGCGCGAATCCGCCGCGCTCCCCTCAACCTCGCCGCGTCGAGAGTCGCCTTGATCTCTGTCGGATGGTGGCCGTAATCGTCAATAATCGTGATTCCGTCGACTTCGGCCCTCACCTGAAAACGCCTGTCGGCCCCGCGGAAAAACTCCAACCCTTCTTGAATTTGTTTCTGGTCGAGATCGAGTTCGCGTCCCACGGCTATGGAGGCGAGGGCATTCTGCACATTGTGCCGCCCCGGAATGTTAACTTTAAATGTCCCGGCGAATTTCCCGTCCACGGCGACATCAAAGCTTGAACCTCCTGGCCGCAACTCCAGATTGCGTGCCGTTATGTCAGCTCCGGATTGGATTCCATAAGTTATAACTCGCCTGCGCAAGCGCGGAAACACTGCCTGCATCATGCTTCTCCAGGGAGGATCCATGCAAGCAATAACGGCTCCGTAGAAAGGGACCTTGTTCATAAAAGAAACAAAGGATTCCTGAATCTCTCCGAGGTCACCGTAATGGTCAAGATGCTCTCGATCAATATTCGTGACTACGGCAACTGTTGGCAGCAGATAGAGGAATGAGCGGTCGCTCTCATCAGCTTCCACCACCATCAACTCGCTTTTCCCCAACCTGGCGCTGGAACCAAAAACGTCCAGGCGTCCACCGATGACAGCAGTGGGATCCAAGCCGCCTTCCGACAACATGACTGCCACCATTGAAGTCACGGTGGTCTTTCCGTGCGAGCCTGCGACAGCTACACAAAACTTCAGGCGCATCAGTTCCGCCAACATTTCAGCGCGGGGAATCACCGGGATTTTTCTGTGTGCCGCCTCGGCGATTTCAGGGTTCATCAGAGGCACGGCCGACGATACGACAACAACCTCGGCCTCACCGATATTCTCCACTGCATGGTGGTCAAAGACTCGCGCCCCCAGCCGGCTTAACCGCTCTGTCACGGGCGTCCGGTGAAGGTCCGAACCGGAAACGCTGTACCCCAGGTTGAGCAACACTTCGGCCAGACCGCTCATCCCGATGCCGCCAATGCCGACAAAATGGATTCTCCGAACCTTCCCAAGCATAGCCAATTCTCTCGATCTCCCCTCCGCGTTTCAATGGCGTTCTGGCGTTTCAATTCTCCCGGCACAACTCTTCAACCAAATCCGCGATGCGGGATGCAGCCTGAGGACTCGCCAGCCTCCTTGCCCGTTGCTCCATCTGCTCCAGTTTGCTGGTATCACCGAGCAAATCCATGACCTCATCCACCAGTCGATCCGGATTCAGGTCCTTCTGCTCAATCACGCATGCTCCTCCGGCGTACTCAAGAGCTCGGGCGTTGTGCAACTGGTGCTGATCCGTCGCAGAAGGATAAGGAACCAGAACCGAGGCCTTTCCAGCGGCCGCCAATTCAGCTACCGTTGCGGCTCCGGCCCGGCAAATGACCAGATCGGCCTGCGAAAACGCTTCTGCAATGTTATCAATAAATGCGCATACCTCAGACCCTGGCCATTCGTTGCCGTACGCTACCTCCACAGCATTATAGTCTGCCTCTCCCGTCTGATGGATAAATCTGAGAGTTCCATGTGCCCGCGACCTCAAAAGTGGGAGACTCTCCACAATGCACTGATTCAGCGCTCTTGCCCCCTGGCTCCCGCCCACGACGAGAACCGCGAGTGAAGACGTGTGGGCTTTAGGCGGCAACTCATAAAACTCCTGGCGTACGGGATGCCCGGTTAGCCGCCCCTTCGACCCATAAGTCCGGAGGGCCTGCTCAAACCCTACAGCAGCCAACCGCACGAATGGCGACAGCACGCGGTTGGTGAATCCCGGAATCGCGTTTGGCTCGTATAGTAAGGTTGGAATCCCAGCGAGCGCAGCTTCCAACATCACTGGGCCGGATATATAGCCTCCGATGCCAACCACAACACCGGGGCGCAGCCGGTAGAGAAGCCTTGCGGCCTCAAAAGCGCTCCGGGGCAGCTTGGCCGCGTTGCGAGCCCTGTTCCAACCCGAAATCCCCTTCAGACCGGCTGCCTGGATCGTTTCCAGTCTGTAGCCGGACCGCGGGATCACGCGAGTCTCAAGCCCCCTTCCACTACCAAGAAATACCGTTTCGTATTTAGGCGCGCCTGCGCCTGAAATCTCAGACCGTCGACGCATCTCATCGGCCACTGCCAGCGCAGGAAAGATGTGGCCACCAGTGCCACCGGCTGCCATGAGGATACGTATCAGGCGTTGCCCCTGTGGCACCAATGAAGACGCCAATCGCCGTTCCTTTTCCAGGATTAACTCGCCCTGACTGTCCATCCACAGAAACACTTTCAGACAGCTAACTTGTATTTTGGGATATGTTCAGAAGTATTCCCAAAGCAAACAGCGTCATCACCAGCGATGACCCTCCATAGCTGATCAGCGGTAGAGGAAGCCCCTTGGTTGGCAGAAGCCCAATAACGACGCTGATGTTCACCAGCGCCTGGCCAACGACCATGACAGTAATCCCAATAGCCAGAAGTCTTCCAAAGTCGTCGGAACAGCGCGCGGCCACCCGCAAACCCCTCCATAAGAGTACAAGGAAAGCCCCAATAACAATGACCGCTCCGATGAAACCCAGTTCTTCGCTGATCACTGCAAATATGAAATCATTCTGGGGATCCGGCAGGAAAAAGAGTTTCTCCTTGCCTTCCATCAGGCCAAGCCCGGTGATTCCTCCAGTTCCAACCGCTATGAACGATTGGATGATCTGGAATCCAGCGCCCAGCGGATCAGCATAGGGGTGCAGGAAGGCCGTAATCCGCTTCATCCGGTAGCTGGCATCGAAAATCAGCAGAAAGATTACCGGAAACGCCGCCACCAGCCCATACCCATAGTAGACCAGCGGGAGCCCCGACACGAACAACATGGCAGCCACGATCATGCAAAGGGCCAACGTGGTTCCAAAGTCGGGCTCTTTCAAGACCAGCAAGGCATCAGTCCCAGCCACCATTCCAATTGGCAACAGCGTGCGCTTCCAATCCTCGACTTCTCCTTTGCGCATGGCGAGGAAGTATGCGAGGAAAACAACGATGATGACTTTCGACAGTTCCGAAGGCTGAAATCTTGCTGGCCCGATTTGCAGCCACCGATGGGCATTATGGATTGGATTCAGGAACAAAGTCAGAACCAGCAATATGAGCTGGATGGCAACAGCCGGAAAGATGATGGTAGGCTTGGCCAGGCGACGGTAATCGAAGTTCATCATGACCGTCATCAGCGCGAGTCCTATAATCGCCCACATCCCCTGCCGGAAGAGAAAGTAATAGCTTGAATGGAACTGTTCCTGGGCCATCACGGCAGAAGCGCTGTACACCATGACGAGCCCGAACAGAAGCAGAACAACTATCGTCCCGAACAACACCTTGTCAGTCTGGAGCTGCCGCGCCATTAGCCGCCATTCTCCTTGTGAGCCGGCCGATGCCTTCTGATATCGATCTCTGAGAGGGCAACTCGCCCGGGACCCGTCCTTTGCCTCACTGGAACTGACGCAGCCCGAACTTCATAGGCTAGCGGTTCGTCGTCGACCTTCTCAGGCACTGCAAGATCATCTTCATCCACGAGGTATTCATCTGCCTCGTCCACGAAGTCAGCGTTACTCTGCGTGCGTGCTTCCTCCGCACTCACCTCATAAACGTATTCCAGTTCAGGGGGGTTCGTGAGCACTAATGGCTCAGGCTGGGGTGTCGCCGGCCGGGCGTAATCCTGACCAGTAATCCGCTCAGTCGGGGAACCTTCCGGTCCCGGCGAATCCCGATGCTCGTGTGTCGACGAAGCAGGCTCGTTGGCGGCCCCGGCAGCCGAAACTCGAACTTCCGGTGTCGGATCGAATCCTTGGAATCTGCCCCTGCCGTGATTCTCTTCTGCCAGCCGTGCGACCAAATCCTTGAATACTCGACCGCGGTGTTCAAAGTCCTCAAACTGGTCGAAGCTGGAGCAAGCTGGAGCAAGCAATACTACATCGCCAGGCGCCGCCCGCTCGGCCGCCGTTTTCAAAGCAGTTTGCAGGTTGCCTGCTTCCACAATTTCTGCCGCTCCCGACAATTCGCTGACTATCCGTTTCTGAGCAGCGCCTATCACGAGCACTTCACGCACACGGTCCTTCAGCAGGCTACGGAGGGGTGCATAGGGTGCCCCCTTATCCTTGCCTCCCAGAATCAGGTGGACGCCACTTTCAAAAGTGGAGAGCGCTTTTGCCGCCGCGTCGACACTCGTTGCCTTGGAGTCATTGTAGAAGTCCACTCCACGAATTTCCCTCACGAACTCCAGCCGGTGCTCCACGCCGGCAAACCCAAGGATTGCCCGCCGAATGGAGGAGAATTCCGCTCCCAGCGCGCACGCGGCCGCCGAGGCAGCCAGAACGTTCTCGAGATTGAATTCGCCACGCAGGCGAACGTCAGACGTCCTCAACAAGGCCACTTCCAGATTCTGGACCCGATACAGGAAGGTCGCACGGGACACGAAAACTCCGTTAGCGAGCTCCTTCCGTCGGCTGAAAAGTATTTTCCGGCTCCGAATAGAGGGTGCGAGCTTCATCACGTTATCGTCGTCGGCGTTCAGGATCGCGTAGTCATCCGGCATCTGATTGCGGAAGATGCGCGCCTTCGCCGCAATATATGCGTCGAAGTTCGGATGGCGGTCCATGTGGTTTGGACTGAGGTTCAATAGCACTGCTACGTGAGGGCGGAACCTGTCGATCGTTTCGAGCTGAAAACTGCTCAACTCCGAGACGACGATCGATGCAGGAGAATCCTGATCCACCGCCGTAAGCAGCGGCACGCCGATATTCCCGCCAACAAAGGTGGAAAAACCCGACGCAGACAGAATCTTGCCCAGCAGCGATGTGGTCGTGGTCTTCCCGTTGGTCCCCGTAATACCGACGAGGCGTCCCTCCAGGAACCATCCTGCGACTTCGACTTCGGGAACTACGGAGATTCCCTTTTGCCTCGCAAGATTCAGTACCGGCAAGTCCGGCCGCACGCCCGGGCTGATGACAATAAAATCATGCCGAAGGAATGTCGATTCCTGATGCAGCCCTAGCTCCAGGCCAACCTTACAATTGAGCAGCTCAGGAATCTCCTTCGGAAAGTCGCTTGGCGACCGCAGGTCCGTCACGGTGACCACCGCTCCGTGCTCGCTCAGCCAACGAGCCGCAGCCAACCCGCTTCGCGCCAATCCCACCACCAGCACTTTCTTTCCGCGAATATCCATCAAGAAAGCCTCCCTTGCCGGTCGCGACCGTTACGGCGGAAGTGGGTCGCAAGGATTTCGGAAATCACAACCGAAAGAGACCTTCCGGTTCGTTGTGCCAGCCGCCGGGCTGACTCTAAAGGCTTGCGGTCCAGCGTCAGGCTGACTCGTGTCGGGTTGCGAAAGGATTTTGGTCTGCCCATCAGTTATTTACGCGCATTTTATGCGCACAAATTCCCTCCGTCAACGGTTTTTTATGCCTTAGCGGAGCTTCAGTGTTGTCAGCGCAAACAGAGCACAGACCAGCGCGGCGATCCAGAAACGAGCGATAATCTTCGATTCCCTCCACCCTTGCAGCTCGAAGTGGTGGTGAAGAGGTGCCATCCTGAAAATGCGTTTCTTTCGGAGCTTATATGAGCCCACCTGGAGAATGACCGAAAGCGCCTCAATCAAGAAAATACCACCGATAAAAGGAAGCAGCAGTTCCTGTTTGATAATTACGGCTACTGCAGCGACCGCACCGCCAAGGGAAAGGGAACCCACATCGCCCATGAAAATCTCTGCCGGGTACGCGTTATACCAGAGAAATCCGAGGCTGGAGCCGACCATCGCTCCACAGAAAATCGTAAGCTCCGCCGCCTCAGGCAGATGTTCGATGTCCAGGTACGCCGACCACACGGCGTGGCCAGATACGTACGTCAGGACAGTCAATGCCGAGGCCGCCACAACTACGCACCCAATAGCCAGGCCATCAAGGCCGTCCGTCAGGTTCACCGCGTTGGATGACCCCACCAGGATCAGAACGGCAAAAACGAGAAACGGCAGGAACGCGATGGGATAGCTCCAGGAGCTGTGCAGCAGGCCCGGGATCGTAAAACTGGGATGAATACGCTTGAAGAAGGGAAAAACGATAGATGTAGAATAGAGGCCGCCGGCCGTCATCGCCACCAGGATCATGCCAAAGACGAAACTGACCAGGATTTGAAGCATGAATTTCGTCCGGGCCCTGAGCCCGAGATTATTTCGCTTTCGCACCTTCTGATAGTCATCCCAAAAGCCAATTGCAGCAAAGGCCATGGTAACGCCGAGCGCAAGCCAGACGAACGGATTGCTCAGATCAGCCCAAAGCAGTGTGGGAATAACAATGCACAGGTTGATCAGGACTCCGCCCATAGTCGGAGTGCCTGCCTTGGCTTGATGAGCTTTCGGTCCATCCTCGCGAATATATTGGCCGATCTGGAACTGCTTGAGCTTTCGGATCACATACGGCCCGAGCATCACGGAAAGGAACAGGGCGGTCAGGCTCGCATAGGCGGTTCGGAAAGTGACATATCGGAAAAGGTTGAAGAGGTGGAACTGGGCGTGAAATTTCAGATAAAGATAATAGAACATGAATTCCTATCAGGCCATTCTCTCAGGCACTTCGGGCAAGGCACCGGAAGGATAGCTTATCGGGTTCGCAAGCAATTCTGTGACCCTTTCAAGATGAACCCCGCGTGAGCCTTTGACCAGCACCGTGTCGCCCGCTTTAAGCAGAGTCTTGCAGTACTCCGCGGCCTCAGAGGCGTTCGGAAAGAAAACCGCCTTATCAGGATTGATTCCAGCCTCCAGAGCACCATCTCTGATGAATCGGGCGTCTCCCTGTACGGCTACAAGGTTGTCAATGCCGCAGTTCACGACCTTTCGGCCAATCATGCGGTGCCACTCGGGGGAAGACGATCCCAGTTCCAGCATTTCGCCGGCAACCACGATCCTGCGTTCTGCACCACTCCATCCTGCCAGCGTTTCGAGCATGCGTTCCATCGCTGGTGGATTCGAGTTGTAGCAATCGTTAAGAATCGTGATATTCCCTGGCAGTGTAAAAATTTCACTTCTCTGAGACAAATTTCTAAAGGACATAAGGGCGTCCCGAAGCAGGCGAATGTCGATTCCGAACGTGTTCGTTGTCGCCAAAGCTGCCAGCGCGTTCTCTACGTTATGTGCACCTGCCAACGGAACAATGACTTCGCCCTCAACGTTCGGACCGGAGAGGAAAAAGTTACTTTCGCCGTCGCACAGTTTTACCCTCGTGCCCCTGAACAGGGCACCTTCGCCCAATCCAAAAGTCACAACATGCCCGCTAAATCCTTCGGCAAACTTCCTCACCCTTGCGTCATCAGAGTTCAGGACGGCCGTCGGTTTCCCATTGCGTTTGCTGAGGTTTTCGATCAATTCACGCTTTGCCCCTGCAATCGAATCAACCGAATCGAAAAACTGCAGATGGACTGGTCCAACGTTGGTCACCACTCCAACGTCCGGTTCAGCGATCTGCGCCAGGCGCGCGATCTCCCCTGGCCCGGACATCGCAAGTTCGACCACAGCCACCTCGTGTGACGGCTCCAGGCCAAGCAGCGCCAGTGGCAGGCCATATTGATTGTTGAGATTTCCTTGGGACTTCAGAACCGAAAACCGGGTGGCCAAAAGCGCAGCCACCATTTCCTTGGTGGTTGTCTTACCCATGCTGCCTGTAATGGCGATCACGCGCCCGCCCCATTGCCGCCGAACGTAACGAGCAAGCAACTGCATGGCATCCGCTGTGTCCACAACGGGAATCAGATAAGGTCGAATCGCTGGAGGCGCCACGTCCCGGAATTTCCGCTCGACCACCGCACCAGCGGCGCCACGTTCGAGCGCAGCAGCAACAAATTGGTGGCCGTCGTGATGCAGACCGCGGATGGCAAAGAAGAGCTGGCCAGCGTCGATTCGGCGTGAATCGATGGAACACCCGTTTGCAACGCGGGCGGGAGCCGGCCCGCTGAAACCCAGAACTTCAGCCACCTTTGCCAGGGGCAAAATCATCGTTCCTAATCCTCATACCCTTTTCAAACAAGAAAATGCGCTGGCCTCATCGGAGGTCCAGCCTGGCGTTAGCGTCGCTCAGTTCCTTCTTATGAAACCCCAGCCCATTCAGAATCCGGCGGGCCACCTGGCGGTCATCAAATGGAGCCGTCTTGTCCTTCAAAATCTGGTAGGTTTCGTGTCCTTTTCCCGCAAGGATCACGACGTCGCCCTCACGTGCTTGCGCAATCGCCTCCTGAATAGCCGCCTCCCGGTCGACCTCTGCAACGTACGGCTTCCCGGTCCTTTGCAGCCCCACCAGGACGTCATTCATGATCAGAATTGGGTCTTCGCTGCGCGGATTGTCAGACGTCAATACCGGCAGATCACTCAATCGGCCAGCAACCTCTCCCATGAGGGGGCGCTTGGTACGGTCGCGCTCGCCTCCACATCCAAAGACAACAATCAAACGGTTTCCAGTAAGATCGCGCGCCGCCTCAAGAACATTTCGCAGTGCGTCGTCCGTGTGAGCGTAGTCAACGATCACAAGAAAAGGCTGGCCTTCGTCAATCTTCTCGAAGCGGCCCGGGACAGCCGTCAAGCCGCTCAGCCCCTTCTGAATTTTCTCAGCAGGAATGCCCAGACCCACGGTCGTCGCCGTTGCGGCCAGCATGTTGAGCAGGTTGGCGCGCCCTAGCAGAGGTGATTCAACTTCAAGGTCGCCCAGCGGAGTTGTCAGGATTGCCGACAACCCCGAACGGGTCTGCGAATATCGCTTCACTCCAACATCCGCCTTCAATTCCAATCCGTAGGTAATTCGGCGCGGGTTCGGTAAGGCCAGCAGCCGCCGGGCCCACACGTCGTCAACATTAATAACCGCCAGTTCTGGAGGCGGGCTTCCCAAGCCTTCAAAGAGTCGCTGCTTTGCCGCAAAGTAGTGTTCGAAGTCGTGGTGGTAGTCAAGGTGGTCACGCGTGAGATTGGTGAACACCGCAGAGGAAAAATGCAGCCCCCAGACTCGTTCCTGGGCCAGGGCATGCGAGGAGACTTCCAAAATCACAACTTGGGCTCCGTTGGCAGCCAGTTCATGGAAATAGGTCACCAGATCAAGAGATTCGGGCGTTGTATTGGAAGCTGAAACAGTGCGGGCGCCCAGCCGGTATTCAACGGTGCCGAACATTCCGGTCCGGGTCCCTGCAGCCTGGAATATGCTGTTTAGGAGATACGCAGTGGTAGTCTTTCCGTTCGTTCCCGTAATGCCAATCAACTGCAGTTTGAGGTCAGGATCGTCATAAAAACATCTTGCCGCTGCCGATAAAGCCCGCCGGATTTTCCCAACTCGAACCCACCGACCACCAAACCCTGCCGGGGCCTCCCGTTCACTGACAATTGCAACGGCCCCCCGCCTGATTGCTTCCTCAACAAACAGATGCCCATCGGTTTTCTCACCTGTTATGGCAAAGAAAATACAGCCGCTCTCGACCCGCCGGGAATCATAGGCCAGGGAGGTGATTTCAACGTTCCGATCCACCCCCGCTTCGACAGGCTGGACCCTTTCGAGGAGCTCGCCCAATTTCATGCTTCACTCGCATTATAACACCGGCGCATCCCAGCGTCGGTCCTCATCAGTTCCGAGACCGCTATTTCCCCGAAACGCCACAACAGGCCTGCGGCGCAAACCGGACCCACACGGTGCTGCCTGCGTGGACACTGGTGCCGGGTAGCGGGTTCTGCTGAACGGCAAGCCCTGAGCCCACCATCTGCATCTCGAGCCCTAAGGACTGGCACTCCTCCGTCACGCGCCGGGCAGATTGCCCATTGAAATCTGGCACAACCAATAAGGGACTTTCGTCCAGCAGCACCGTCCCATCTGGCGGCGGATTGGACGCCTGAGAAAAAGAAACGGATTCTACAGGGCGAGTGGCAGTCCCGTCGGTTTCAGAGTCTATTAGAGGGTTTGCCGCCTTGGTTCTCCTTTTCTGGGAAAGAGATTTGGCGGACCTGAGGGAAGCAATCTGCAAAGTCCTGGTGGGACTGTCTTGCGGAACATTCAGATAACGAAGTGTTTGCTGTGTGATAGACTTCCACGCCGGAGCTGCCACTTGATCCCCATAGATTGCTCCAACCGGTGTGTCGATAACCACCAGAACGGTTATGGCCGGATTATCAACAGGAGCGAAACCTATAAAAGAAGCCACGTAGTCCTTATGTGAATAACGACCGTTCGGTCCGACTTTCTGCGCTGTCCCTGTTTTGCCTCCTGCTGTATATCCGACCAGTTGCGCAGGCACGCCAGTCCCATGCTCAACAACGCCTTCCAGCATCTGCTTCATCGTATCGGCAGTTTGCTCAGAAACAATGCGGCGGCCAAGGCTTGGAGAAACGGGACTTTCCATAGACCCCTGAAAAATGTCTTTGACAATTCTGGGCTGAACCATGACTCCGCCATTGGCAATTGCCGAGAAGGCCATGGCCATCTGGAGGGGAGTCACGCCAACTCCCTGGCCAATTGATATTTCAGCGACGCCGATCCCGGACCAGGAATTCGGCGGCCGGACCAGGCCGCATTCGTCTCCCGGCAAATCAACGTCCGGTGCTGTTCCGAAACCAAAACGCTGAATATACTTGTAAAGGCGATCCTGGCCGAGCTTTAACGCCACCTTGATGGTCCCAATGTCACTTGAGTGCATCAGAACCTGGGCCACAGTCAGGTCGCCGAACGGGTGCCAATCATGAATGAGGTGTCCGGCAAGAACGATGTGTCCGTCCTGGCAATTGATCACCTCATTCGGAGTCACCACGTGCGACTGGATCGCTGCGGATATCGTGACCAGCTTGAAGGTCGATCCCGGCTCGTAAATCCATCCTATCGCCCGGTTAATCCGGTCGACCGGAGGGTATTTCTGATAATGATTGGGGTTGAAGGTCGGCTGGTTGGCCATTGCCAGAATTGCGCCCGTGTGAGGGTTTTGCACGATGACGGTGCCGCCGGCGGCATGAAACTTCTTGACGGTCTGCGCCAGCACTTTCTGGGCAATGTACTGGATGTCTTCGTTAATCGTCAGCACCACGTTCTTGCCCGGTGCTCCGCGCCATTCGGTAGAACGATATGATTGATGCTTGGCATCCGTACTCAGCAGGACTTTGCCGGGAAGGCCCTCGAGCTTGTTGTTCAGTCCATACTCAATGCCACCCAGCCCCTGATCATCCATCCCGACGTAACCTAGAACCGTGGCGGCCAAGTCGCCGTCCGGGTAGAAACGCTTCATTTCCTTCTGGAAATAAATACCTTGCAGGTTCAAGGCTTTGATCCGGTCAGTCTGCTGCGAGGTAATCTTTCGCTTGACCCAGCAAAAGGTACGATAGGTCTTGAACCGGGTTTCCAAGTTCCTCAGGTCGAGGTTGAGAATTGGAGCGAGCAGCTTGGCCTCCATGGAAGGATCAGGGATGTTCGCGGGAACCGCGTACACCGAATTTACGGCCAGGCTCACCGCCAGCGGGCGCATGTTCCTGTCATAGATGATTCCTCGCTTCGGAGCAATATCGACTGTGCGCTGCTGCTGGTGGTCGGCACGGGCCATCAGCGGCACGTATTGGATAATTTGAAGGTAATACAAGCGGCCGATGATGAGTCCTGTCCAAACCACCAGGCACCCGACCAGGGAAAGGGACCTCCTCGCATGTACCTCGTTCATGCTTGAAGAAGATTGTTGCCACCTCCGCGTCGTGCCATTTACCTCCCACTAGGAATTGCGATCTGGACTTCATAATTCCGGGCAAATTCTGTCACCGAGGGCTGGGAACGAGGCGCCGCGCGGTTCCCAATCTGGATGATCTGGTCCGGCTTGGGCGGAACAAGGCCTAGCTCAGACCGCGCAAGGGAATCGATCCGCTGGGGATCGCTCAAAGCTGCGAACTCCACTCTCAACGCGCGATTCTGTTCCACCTTCTCCGCCTGTTCTGCCTTGAGCCGCTGAATCAGATAGCCGTAACGCACACACTCGAAATGCTGGCAGGCAACGGCGATGATGAACACAAAAAATACCGCGACCATGCCAAACAGCTTGAAACACTCGCGGCTCTTCTTGCGGTCAACTTCTCGATGCAGGCGGGAGTTGTCGATATGCTTGACGAAATAGATTTCCGGATAAGAGGCGCGACCGGCGTCATGCTGGTTCCGCGGCCGACGTTTCGCTCCGGGAAGACCTACCGCAACTGTAGCCATAATCCTCGCCTCCGAAACGGCACGGCATCCTCTTCAAGTCGGGGATTGTTTACTTCGTATTCCGGCCCTTTAAGTCCTTGAAAATGGGAACTGCATCGGTGTGGACTTGAACTCCATAACCCAGGGAACTTTTTGCAAGTGATCCACCGTGGCTGGCGGCTTCCACCGCCGTAGATGCAGTGGAACAGTAATTGTTGATCGCAGACACCAAGCCGCCCGCGGCAGTAAACGCTGTCAAAGAGACCAGAAGCAAAATCAAAGCGTATTCGGACAAGCCCTCAGCCTGCTCTTTAGGCCATAATCTCTTCAGTAATTCTGCCATTTTGCTTCTCCTTCAGCACAGCGCATCTCGTGCAATCGTTCGGCATCCGACGAACGCTGGCTCGCAATCTGGGAGCATTCAAGCACATCCAAACCGTAGACTCACTGGACCCAAACACTGGCATCGCCAACTGGCAATGTGCACGTCGGTCCCGCAAGGGTATTCCCACCAGTGATGCGCTCCATTGAGCACCGCCCTGCCTCCAGGTGCTGTTTCAGGAGCATTGAAGCTTCTCCGCTGCTCTCAGCTTGGCGCTGCGGGATCGCGGATTGTCTCGAACTTCTTGGGGCGTTGGCCGCACCACGTGCTTGGTCAAAACGCGCAACTGACCTTCCCGCTGAAGCCCAAGCAGCGCATGTTTCGCCAGGCGGTCCTCGAGTGAATGGAAGGTGATCACGACCGCTCTGCCCTCAGGGGCCAGCACTGCCGGAAATCCGGCGAGGAACGCCTCCAAGTTTTCGAGTTCGCGGTTGACTACCAGGCGCAACGCCATGAACGTCCGCGTTGCAGGGTGAATCTGGTGGAGGCCCGCCCGGGAGGGGATAGCTCGCATTACCACCTGCGCCAGTTCGGTGGTCGATCGAATCGGACGGGCCTTCACAATCGCTCGCGCTATTCGGCGCGAGTGGCGCTCTTCTCCAAACTTGAAAATCAAATCTGCCAGTTCACGCTCGGGCGTGCGGTTAACAATTTCTCCCGCGGTCAAATCCCCTCCACCCATTCTCATATCCAGCGGCCCAGGGAGATTGAAGCTGAAACCTCGGCCGGCATCTGCAATCTGCATCGAACTCAGCCCAAGATCTGCCAGAATGCCGTCAACCGGCGGCAATCCACTTGCTGCGTGCAATGCATCGATCTTCGCGAAATTGCCTTCCATCAACATCAACTTTCCGCCGTAACCTCCCAGGCGCTCTCGCACAACATTGAGCGCCTGGGGGTCACGGTCAATCGCCAGTAGTCGTCCCCCTCCCCCTCCAAGCACTTGCAGAATTTGTTCTGCATGTCCCCCTGCACCAACCGTTGCATCGACGTAATTACCACCAGCTCGAACATTCAAAAACTCCATCACTTCCCGCAGCATGACGGGATAGTGGAGCTCGAATTGGTTCATCTAGATGCCGAGATCACTCAAAGCCTGCATATCTTCGTCAGTGAGTGGATTGCTCTCAAGGTGGGCACGGAAACGGTCCATGTTCCATACCTCGAGATAATTCAAATAGCCCATCACCGCGACTTCGCCGTGCATGTCTGCAGACTCGCGGAGCAGTGATGGAATCAGGATTCTTCCCTGTGCATCCATCTGCACTGTCTGACCCCAATAATTCACACGGTCCAATAGCTTTCTTCTTGACCTGTTCATCGACGGCAACGTCGCCATCTTCTCTTCGATTCCCTTCCATACGGAAAACGGGTAGATACGAACCGATTGGCCGTCTAAACTGGTCACATAGAAGTCATGGCCATAACTCACTTCCAGGTACGACTTGAAGCTGGTCGGAATCTTTACCCGCCCCTTGTCGTCGACCGTTGCTGGGCAATTTCCTCGCAGCATGGAAGTTTTCAAAAAACCTATGACGTGAACCTAACGCACCACTTTAGTACATTTCACTCTACTTATGACCACCTGCGACCACTAAATATATGTTGGAATTTGAAGCCTTGTCAAGGCTTATTTGCCTTTGTTAGAGGAATTCAGCAGTTAGCCGTATACTGCACCATCGGTTGGGGCGAAAGCGGTCTTCGCTCACTATCTATGCTGATCGCCTACGAATAGGCACGAGGGGCTTTCCGTATGGGTCACCAACAATGCATTACCGCGATGAGGAGACAGCGCCCCTTTTCGTGGTCAGTGACCTTTTGATGCTTGAACCCATGACGTGACACGATTGAGGCAAAAGACAATGCGGGGGCTTACGAAAGGATGAACGGGCGGATGATTTCGTGGAAACAGGAAACCGAATTGAGAATTGGAAAGCTAGACTTTGTTGAGTATCAAGGTATGGTGATAAGCTGAAGTGTGATGAGGCCAACTGCCCGGGGGAAGGATTTTCATGCGCATTATCCTCTATAGCGGCAAAGGCGGCGTAGGGAAGACGAGCATCTCTGCGGCAACAGGACTTGAACTCGCACGTCGCGGCTACAAGACACTTGTGATGTCTATCGATCCTGCTCATTCCCTCAGCGACGCCTTCGATCTCGAAAAGAATCTAATGGACCGGGAAACGGGCCGGCCCGTATATATAGCTAAAAATCTTTGGATTCAGGAAGTTGATGTCCTTCAGGAGATTTCCCGCCACTGGGATGCGGTGTATTCCTACATCGCAGGCCT
>JAKAWN010000134.1 GCA_021827245.1 Acidobacteriota bacterium
AATGCGCGCCGACACCGTCGAGTCGATTAAGGAAAAACTCTCGCGCTGCCGCCAGACTCTGGAACAGATTCAACCCGGTTGTACGCTGCCTCGCAGCCGAAAGAGGCGGAAAAGAGTGCCCACTTAATTCGTGGACACTACACTAGGACTATCAATGCCCTGTTCTATTGCCGTGACAAAAACCATTGATATTCTGTGTCCAGAATATCGCCGATGTCTGACACATTCTTCCTGGCACAACGAACGGTTTAGTCTTCTCAGTTATCTTGAAACGCTCAGTTTGGTACTATATTCTCTTGCTCATGCCAGCGAACGAGACAGATCCCGTTGATCAATACTTCAGGGCGATCCGAACCGTACTGGATTCGATTGATTTCACTCAACTTCGCGCGGCGGGAACTCTCATTGCCGCGGCTCTTGACTCCGGCGGAATCATTCACACGTTTGGTTCCGGTCATTCCTGGCTGCTTTCTCAGGAAGTCTTTTGCCGGGCCGCTGGCCTCGTCGCCATCAATCCGATCCTCGATTCGCGTCTGGGATTCGAATACGGTGCGCTTGAGGGGACAGAGTTTGAAAGGAGCATTGAAGCTGCCGAGGAACTTTCAAAACTTGCAGGATTCGAGGCGAACGACGTAGGAATCGTGATTTCAAATTCCGGCCGAAACGCGCTTCCGATCGAAATTGCTATGCGGATGAAGGCTGCGGGGATGAAAGTGATTGCCATGTCGAGCATGCAGCATTCGCGTTCGGTGCCTTCGCGGCATGCCTCGGGCAGACGTCTTTTCGAGATCGCCGATCTGATCCTGGATAACCACTGCCCGCCAGGTGACGCGTCCGTTCAACTTGTGAGCCTTCCTGCTCCGATGGGCCCACTCTCCACGATTTCCGGTGCGGCCATTCTTCACGCCACTCTGATTGAAGCGGCGCGTCAGCTTGCCGTCCGCGGCAGGCCACCTTCAGTTTTTGTAAGTGCTAACGTCGACGATGCGTCCGCGGGGGACGTGAAGGCGCAAATCGCGCCCTACGCGCGGCGAATTCGCTATTACCACCTGGGCGTGCCGTAGCCGGATCGTGCCTGCGCAAATCAGGAGGAACGCGATGCGAAGTTTGAGATCCATGGCCTTATCCATGAGCCTGGCCACAATCATGATTGCCACTTCAGGGCTTGTGGGCCGGGCCTTCGGTGGCACGCCGCCTACAGATGCAGCACAGAGCTATTCATGGCACGCGTTAGGTTCTGCGCCGTGCGTGTGGTTCAGGCCTATTGCCAACCCCGATCGCAGTCTCAACGTGAAGCAGACCATACAGTTGCTGCGATTTTATAATTTCAGCTGTGCCGCGTTTCCGATCGAGGGGAATCCTCCGCTCGATTGGCAGAATTTCCAAGAGTTGCTTCCAGCCGCTAAAACAGCCGGCATCGATCTGTGGCCCGTCCTCATTCCTCCCACGGAGGGAGGCGATTCTCACCCCTATAACACTGATTATGTGAAGTGGATGCAGGTGCTCGCCAGTCTTTCGCTGAAATATCCAAATTTGCGTGGAGCAAACATTGACGATCTCTTAATTGACGGCAACAAGAAGATATTTACCCATGACTATCTCTGCCAGATTTACCAGGCTAAGCAGAAGATCAACCCTCGATTCCTCTTTGTTCCCACCGTTTATGAACTCGACCAAAGCGTTGCAAACCGCCTTGAAGGATGCGTGAACGGCGTCTGGTTCTGGTGGATGAATCTCGAGAGAGGCATGGGACTGACCTCTTTCCTTGAAAATGCCCGGGTGGTCGTGGGTAAACGCTTCCCCGTTTACGGTGGCATTTATGCAGCAGCGACGTCGTGGCACAAAGAAGGTGAGCCCAGCGTTCGGGCGTTTATGAGCTCGATTCAAGCCGTCTGCAAGCATTCCGACGGTGTCGTGATCTGGAATCTATCCCTTGACATAAATGACCCGCTTCTGCAAATTGCCAAGAGCTTCGCGCCCGGCGGGTCGACGGGTCTGGCCGACAAGTGCGGGGAGGCCGGCAATCCTGGCGAATGAGTCATGGTGGGGAATCGCAAGCGGGGACTAAGGGCTGCGCAGGAAAGTGAGAGCTGCTTTTTTCAATTGTTGATCGGCCTCGCGCGGAAACGCTGAGGAAATGACCTCATAGTCACCTGCATTGGCGCCGGAGGGCGGAAGGTATCCCCAATAGCCATTCGCATAGCAGAGTGGAATAGTGTTGCTCCGCCGCCACAAGAACTCCCCGGTGCTGAGTCCGATCTCAAACGGCAGTGCCAGCAGTGAGAGCTCTCCCAACTCAATCTGCGTCAAGGCGATGCTTGCCCCGCTGCTCCTGAATTCCCTTGCCTGGCGCAGGCGGCAAAGGTTCTCCAGCGCCTCAGCCCGCGCCTCGGCCAGTCGTCCTTTTCCTTTCACTCCGGTAGGCGGGGCAATGTCGAGATTGCGAAACCGCAAGAAAACGTTCTTCACGCGGACGCGGACGGAAGCAATATCGAGAGGGCGATAGAGCGCCTTTCGGGCCTGGCTTGCCGCAAGGAGCGTGAGCCGGCTGAGTTCCTCAGGTGTCTGGGCCCTTCGCGTGAATCGCGTGCTGATATTCGCAGCGGCGCCACAGCCAAAGAGAACGAACTCCTCTCCCGATCCCAGTTGCCGCGCGAGACCTCCGAGCAGGTCCCCCGAAAAGAGCGCATTCGAGTAGCCAAGCACAGTCGAGTGACAACCGTAAATTCCATAAACCGCAGCACAAGAGGAGCTTTCGAATCGTAGGAGAAACATTGGCTGTGAGCGGAACCGCTGCGGGCGGTCGCGGTCGGATGCGACTCCGCGAACTCGTATCTTTGCGAAGGAGGCATTCACTGGCGAAAGGCTCCGCGCAGCCTTCTCGGCCGACCGCAATATTTGCCGCTCAACGCGGCTTGCATAGCTCGCAAACTGAGGTTTGGAGCCGGCGGGAGAGAAATCGAACGGCGCCATGTCAATCACCGGCCCTGAATGGGTGTGCGTTGCAGCAAGCACAACCCGCGACGAATCAACATTCAGGACAGGCGCGATTTTTTGCCGAAGTCTTTCAGCCCAGCGGTTAGAAAAAAGCAGGATGTCGGCCGTCACCAATGCCACGCGGCTGCGTCCTGTGCCGAGAACCAGGGCGCGTACGAGCAGCGGGTCCGATGTTCCCTGGCCAGGAGAGGTGCGCCTTACATAACCTGCCAGAGGATGACCCAGGGGTGGAGTAATCTCAGCTTTTGCCCATCCGGCCTTTAAAAGCATTTTGGCAATTCCGACGAAAATGTGTGATTGCAGCCTGAGTGGGGTTCAGGTCCAGCATTCTGAGAGCAAGCAGCCATGAGCCACCGATGGGCGGCAGAAGCGGCGACACAAATTTGACCTCGGGCTCAAGTCTCTTAAGAGTACGGCGCAAGGGGTTCAGAATTGTGCCACCGGGGTCAAGAACTGATCCCTGGTAACTGACATAGGTGGCGCCATGTGGAAGCTTCCGGATTGCGGCGGCACCTTGCTCGGCGAGCGCCTCACCCGCTTTCTGCAGGACTGACCTGGCGACGCGATCTCCACCGCGCGCCGCACGAACCACCAGAGGCGCGAGAGAGCCGAGCGATCGAGGTGATATATCACGATACACGGGTCCAATGATAGCGTGAAAGGACCGCAGACGGAAATGGCGCGTGAATAACGAAACCAGTTGCGTGCGCGGCCCCGTTCCATCCACGGCATGAGCGGCAGCAGCGAGCGCCTTGCGGGCAATCCACTGGGCGCTGCCTTCGTCTCCCATCACCGCGCCCCATCCGCCCACCTTGACGCTGGTGCCATTGTCGTCTCTGCCGAAAGCCACCGAACCTGTGCCGCTGACGATCACGCCGCCCGCACGGCCACCTAGAGCTCCTTCCAAAGCGATCTGCATGTCGCCCAGCGCCCTTGCGCGGCCTTGAGGCAGTACTCTCCGGATCGCGGTAAGAATCTGCCGGCTGCCTTCGCCGTTCACATCCACGCTTGCGCTGCCTACGACTGTTGCCGCAATCTTTGCAGGGGACAAACCGCTGTCGCCGAGCGCACACGTGAGGCCGTCGGCCAAGTTGTTGGCTGCGGAACCCCAACCGATGGCAAACGCATTGCCAGGGCCTGAAACGCGCCGGCCGAGAATCTTGCCTTCAACATCCGCCACGCAGACCCTTGTCAGCGTTGCGCCCGAGTCGGCAGCCACGACAGCCGTGGCCCCTTCAGGAGATGGTTTCCGCATCATTCAAAATTCCCTCTCCGAATATAATCTCACCGCTCCTTGCTTTTCAAACTTGCCCTTTTGTACAAGATTTTCCAACACGCGCTGGATTATGAAGAGCATCGCAGAGCAGCTTCCGCCAGGGACGGTTTAATCAAAGATGCGGACAACGTGCTCTCCCGCTGCCACATTTTTAAGGTCAACGGATCCATCCAGGACTGGCGGATAGATTGGTTTTCCGTCCAGGACGACTTTGACCGGGGGCCGATTAGCGCGAACCCTCAGCTCGGTTACGCGAGTGCAAAAGAGATCTAACGCAAACAGCTTCGCCGATTTGTCGAGTGACACTACGACTGGCTCCGATGCCCGGAAAATCAACGTGCCGGCGCGGCTGACCGAATGCACTCCAACTGCAAGTATTACGGAGTTAAACCGCTCGCGTCTGCAGCCGAGGATTCGGCCGTCAGTCGAGATATTGTCCACGACAAGCGGACCAGCACCCGTGCGAAAGTTTACAGTCCATGGATTTGAATCGTTCGGACTTTCCAAAATCTCGCTGTTGGCGGTCGAAATCGGCTTGAGCGGTGCGACCGTTGAGCCATTCCCGCCAAATCGCATGCCAACCAGAGAAGTTGAACGGGTTCCCGGGGTGGATTCTAGCCTGAATTCATAAGGCTGGTGGAGATCAATCCTGTCGAGGTCACCGTAACGGTCGCTGGCAAGCGACGTGGCCTGGATCGTCCAGCGGAAGTTCGCGCCCATGGCGGTCAAGGCGGCGCTTGCCTGCTCCACTTTGATGAAGGCGTTTGTTTGGCCGCTTCTCGTCGTTGCTCCAATTGGGATGTGCAGAAGCCAGGTGTAACGGTGCGGCGCGGTGGCCGCGATGCGGTCGTAAACGATCAGAACGTCTGGCTTGAGAAAAATAAACTCTCTTTGGAAATTCTTCAGTACCCCTCCATACGCAGCCGAAAGCTGAGCAGACAAGTAGTCCACGCCTGGCGAAAGGACGTGTGCAGTAAAGGATGGGTAATGGGCAAGCGCCTTCCAATAACGTCCGCCAACGGTCGACTGACCGAACGGATTGCCGTCGACGAGCACGGTGTTGTAACCGGCAGCCTGCATGAAGTAGTTATGGTAATGAGGGTCCGTGTAGTAGTTGGCATAGCCCGCCTCGCTGATCAGCTTTTCGCCGAATGCGGCAACCTGGAAACTGCCCTGGTCGTGGTGCCCATGATTGAACCATGGGCCAACACGAATGGAAATCACGGTATCCGTCGGCGCCCATCCGCTGCGCAGGACGGCGCTGCCACGCCCCGGGAAAATGCGGGACGGAGGGGGCGGGGGCGCGGGTGCCAAGGGCCCGGCGCAGCACGTGAGATCGAGAATTCCAGGCACCATCTCCAATACGCGACCGGTGTGATTCACGTTCAACAGTCCGAGCAGTGTTCGCGTCGGCGCTGTTCCGTAGAAGGCCCGCGAGGAAGCATCATGCGCATGCTCGGCCTCCCATGCGAACCCGGACAATGCGCGCAACCGGCCATTAAAGTCGCCCGTGTCGAGAACCATATTCGGAGTAACCTCCGCGTAGCGGGGCCACCAGAACGACTGGATCATCCTTTCGGTTCCGCGCGGCCTTATCCCAAGCGCGTGCAGAGCAGCCATGCCATAGGACATCCCCTCCATCGCAAACTCCTCGTAGCCGGCCGGCTCGGCTTCGCTGCCATCGCCCGGAAAGAGTCCCTTCAGCAGATGATCGTAGGCAACGCTAAGTTCCGCGAGCGCGGTTCCCAGGCGAGCCTTCTACGCGGGCACATCGCCGTACAAGGCTACATCCAGGGCGATAGCGCCTCCGACGGAATTGGCCATCCAGTTGCTGCCGCGATGGGCATCCGATTGCATAAAAAGTACTCTTCGACAGTTGGTTCAATGGCGTTTCTGAATGCTGCCTTCGTGATGGCTCGCTTTTCTGACTGGGTCAGATGGCTCGCAATGAGGTCGTACCCGACAGCCACGCGCTGAGAGAAAACTCCTACCTCGTAATAGGTGTGAAGTCCGTGGGCAGTAAACCATGTCGGTGTCCAGGTGGGCCACCGGCAGATCGTGAGGAGCGCACGGCGCGCGGCACCGAGTGCTCGCTGGTCGCCGCTGAGAGCATAGTCCACCGCGTTGAACGCGATGGCCTTGCTGTAGTTTTCCATGAGCGTAAAGTATTGCGGCAGCCCCGGAAATACTGAAACCGCCGGAAGCAAGGCGATATTGTTACCTGCGTCCGGATTGTAAGCAAGCGATCAACGTAGCGATTTCGCCTTTGCTCGGATTGCAGCAAGCAGCGGCTCTGAACCCGACAGCTTTCGGAGCTCCTGCAGCCGTTGTGACGTCAGCAGAACGCGTGGGTGCGGAGGAACTTCTCCCAGCATCAGGAAACGAAATCCCGTCTGGGCATGCCCGTCACTGACGACTGCGCGCCACAGGCCTGGTTGTTCCTTGTGGGGGAATCGTATCTGAATGTTGCCGGATGACTCGCTGTTTTCAGGAGTTTGAGATTCGATGGGAATTGCATCTCCTGCGCTTTCATAGACATGAACCGTCAGCGGCTGCGGGGCCTTTGCTTTTACGACGAGCGGTTCGCCCAGTTCGATCGGCTGCGCGTCAAACCATGCGCCCTCGTTTGCAGACGTCACCAGCTTCGGATCGGCAAGCGCCACCGCCTCCGGCCGCTCGGCGGCTATCTCCATTCGGCGCAGGATGAGCCGGTTAGAAGAACCTAAGTCGGGACATTGAACGTCGGATTCAAGCAGCACCGCTTCGATGTCCGCGCCGCTCGCTGGCAAGTCAAACGATTTTCCCTGGACATCTACTTTGTGAATCCTAGGCGTATCGGGAAGTGCTGACGAATAGAGGTCGCCATCCGTTGCAGCAAGCAAAATGCGTACACTCTCGATGCGGCCCCCCATCTTGAGTTCATACGTCAGATTGAAGGAAGAAGTGGGGTGCGCGTGGAAATCCAAGGGCCTGATAATTCCAACATGCAGAACGTGCTGGCCATAAGCAGTCACATTGCGGACCAGGTATGGAACACCGGCAATTTCCTTTGTGTAAATCGTAGGGTCGTATCCAACATCCTGCGCCAGTGGATAACTCATCCAGCCAGGAATCCCATGCCGGAAATCTTCGCGGAAGGTCCATGGAACTAGGAACGTGCTGTTTTTCTGCACGGTTTGAGCACTAACAACCGGACGTTCCACCCAGGCCGCGAGCAGTATAGCCACTGCAATTGCTTTCCGAGTGAAGCGGTGGTACGGACGAGTTGTCCTTGGCCGACGATGAGCAAACTTTCCGGCATAGTACGAATTCCTTTCAGGTTCAGATACAGAAGATTCAGTCCCGCCCCGGCTCAATCTCACAAACCAGCCCCGGCGCACAGCCCATGCGCGAACCGTTGCGGTGTGTAGAATAGAAAGCCCATCCCGATGCATGCGAATGATTGACGTAGCCCCCGCAGGCGTGTATAGTACACCCTCCTTGGAAAATGCGCCAAGTCCATGTTAATTCTACAGAATAGAACAAAGGCAGAATCATTACTTTTCTCGGAGCGGGGCAATCTGAAAGTTCGATGAGCCAGGTTCAAGTCAATGCAATTGCTCTGTGATGCGGGATCGCACCTCGCGAGGAGCCACTAGCCTTTGCACACCATCGACTGGGTAGTTGTCGTTTCATATTGTGCGGTGGCCCTGGCGATTGGAATCTATTTCACCCGCCGGGCCAGCAAGGGCATGGAGGCCTATTTCGTGGGGGGGCGCTCCCTCACATGGTGGGCGATCGGAATTTCCACCGTGGCCGCGTTCAGCCCTTCTGGAACCGCTTCTGCCATGACTATGCTGGTATTTGCCGGCGGACTCATGGGCAACTGGTGGTGGTGGCTTCCTTGGGTCATCTGGATGCCCTTGGTTGCCGTCATCTGGTCAAAGTTCTGGCGCAGGTTAAAAATTGTCTCCACGGCTGAATTCGTCGAGGTGCGGTACGGAGGCAGAGCCGCCGGCATATTCAGGTCCGTTGCTGCCGTGTATTTCAGTTTCGGATGGGCCGTGGTCCTCATCGGATACGTCACGGCTTGGCTGATCCAGTCCATCGGTCCAGTCCTGGGCTGGAGCAGCATGGAGATATTCGTCTTCGCGGGCGTCCTCACCCTGGTCTACACGATGCTGGGTGGCTTGCTGGGTGCAGTGTACTCGGAGGTTTTCCAGTTCGCATTTTTCCTCGGCACGAATTTCATTTTCCTTTTTGTGCTTATTCATCACCTGGGTGGCCTAGGAACCATCTACGCCCACGCTGAGAAGATTGGCGGTCAATTGTTCTTCAAGGCTACTTTTCCCGGCGGACCTTTTACGGCGCTTACGGTCTTGGCGCTCATCCTTCAAGGCCTCTTCTTTGCATCCTCGCCGACCGGTGGTGAGGGTTTCACTGCGCAGAAATTCATGGCGGCCAGGAACGAGTTTCATGCCCAGGTCGGTCTGCTCTTCAGTTCGGTTTTGTCGCTCGTGGCACGGGTGATTCCCTTCGTGTTTATGGGCATTATCGCGCTGGTAGTCTTCGTCCACCAGACGGTTTCCGCCGCGCGTGCCTGGGGTGAGTTGGTGCGATTGTTTGCTTTTCCCGGCCTGACCGGCATGTTGGTGGCGAGCGAACTGGCCGCCTATCAGGCCTCGGTAAGCACGACGCTGAACTGGGGAGCTTCTTACCTGATTAACGATCTTTACAAGCGGTTGATCGCAAAGAACGCCAGCGACAGGCACATTGTTTGGGCAAGCCGCGTGGCAACCGTGATCCTTCTTGGGGTGGCACTCCTGGCGGGTTATTTCCTGGTAAGCGGAATGGTGGCGTGGTTCTTGTTCATTAATAACGTGATGGTTGCCTTTTTCCTGCCTCTGGCATGGCTGCGTTTTTTCTGGTGGAGAATGAATATTTGGGGAGAGATTACCGGCCTTGTGGGAAGCCTCCCGCTCGGCTACGTCGTCTGGTTCACGCTGGGCTTTGCACACAAGCCTTTCTGGGAAGGCTTTCTGCTTCTGTTTGCCGGGGGGTGGATTGCGATCCTGGCAGTCACACTTTTGACTCCGCCCGAAAAACAGGAAGTTCTCGCCAACTTTTATCAGCGATGCAAACCACCGGGATTTTGGGGCAAAATTACATCCACACTGCCTCTGAAGGATCGCCTCCAATTGAAGGCGGAGCTTTTGGCGGATATCTATGACTGCGCCCTGGGCGTGACGGTCTGCGCGGCCAGCGTTGTTTCCATGGCCGAGATTTTCGGCAGGCACTGGACTGCTGCGGGAATCTGGATTGCGGTGGGGATACCTGCGTGTTGGATTTTTGTGCGACGATGGAAAAAGAGAGGCGTTTTTCGTTCTTTGGGAGGCTCCGCTGAGATGGATGTCCGTGACGTCTCCACGTAGCCGGCCGGCTTGTTCGGCAGGATGAGAGCGGACTGGCAACCACCAGAAATTGAAGCCTCCTGGCCAGCAGTTTGACAAGAACGAAAGCAACTTCAGCCCTGCATGTGGGCAGGCTGGAGGTCGGTCGGCAGCGGCATGACCGGCTCCGTCTTCCTGGTTTCCATCGACCGGTGGATGGCCTCGAGGACGGCGGTCCTTGCCTTCCATCGATTCCGGTAACACGGGGAACTGTGTCGTCCAGAATTGCATACAAGAAATCTTCCAAACAGGAAGGGAACGAACCCCGCATGCGACCGAAAATCTCGTTATTGAGGAAAACCTTGGGATAAGAGAATTTCTGTTCCGTGCTGATTTCGATTGATTCGCATTTCCTGTCAAGGTGAAGATGACCCGCCGTGCCGACCACTTCCATGAAAGAGTCGACAATTGAAGGAAACGTGTTGGGGTAAATCCACCCTGATTCGAAGGTGGCGAAAGCCCCGGAAGCAAATTTCACCTGAGCCTGAATGACATCGTAGGTTGGGATCCCACGCACAACCAGGACTTCTTTGCGCCCCCAAGCGCGGGCCTCTATGGGCTCGCTCGCGAACCACCAGTGAATCAGGTCGATATCGTGGGACGAGAGAAACCAAGCAGAGGTGGTGTTCCCGGCCCACTTCAGGAGCTCGGTTGAAACAAAGATCGTGTCGTTCTTGCGTGCGTATCCCATGAGCGGTGTCCCGATGTCGCCGCGTGCAATCGAGAGCTTTGCCTGATGGTATGAGGGCAGCCAGCGGTGATTGAAAGTCACCTGGATTTTCTTGCCCATCCGGCGGGAAATCCGGATCAGGTTGTCCGCCTCGCTTGTACGCGTGGCGAAAGGTTTTTCGACCAGCACGTGGCGGCCTGATTCCAGGGCGTCGCGAGCCGGTTCAAAATGGCAGTCATCGGGAGTTGCCACCACCACGGCATCCAGGTCCTTCCGCTCAAGCATCTGCCGGTAGTCCGTGTAACCGTCCACGTTGTAAAGTGCGCGGATTTCGCCAATTTGCTCTTCTTGAAGCGCGCTCACAGCAGCAACCTTAGAGAGTGGGTGATCCGAGTAAATCTTCACATAGTGCCGGCCCATCGTGCCCAAACCGATCACGCCAATACGCACTCGTTCCATCATCCCTCCTTTCTTCCTTCAACACGATTCTGAAGCCTGCCGAGACTTGTGGCTTCAATCTGAATCTTGTCCCGTCACTTTACAGAAAGAGCAGCGGGATCCGCTTCGCGCCACCGGTGCCTAAGCTGTAAGTTCAGAAGTTTCATTTTCCCTCTGCGGTCAGGCGCAAGAAGTTTCCGCGAAGAATAAGCTCTTTTGCCGAGTCGGCAATGCGAGACGTCAAGACGTGCGCCAGGGTCATGGAAGCTTCAAGGTATGGCAAGTCAGAACCAAACAGAATCCGCTCCGCCCCCAACCGCTCCACACAGCGTTCCAGAATGAGCCGGTGCCGCAGCGAGCCTGAAAGATCCAGCCAGAGGTTTGGCGCTTGCTGAGCGGCATCGATTGCCTGGTTGTACCCTCGCCAGGTAACTCCCGAATGTCCTAAAAGAATTTGCGCCCGGGGATATTCCCTGGCCAAGGCAGGGAAAAGCAGCGGGCCGCAGTCGGGATCCGAATGCCACGTGTGCACAAGGACAACGGCCTCGGTTGCGTTTGCATAATCCCAGATCGGCCGATAGTTGTGGCCAGTGACCGGGTAATGATGTAACGCGGGATGCAGTTTGATAAGCGGCGGCTGATGAAAATGGGCCCAGCGTTTGAGTTCTTCAAGAGCCTGTCCGGGCGGGTTAGGGTTGACGGTGATGTAGCCCAGGAATCGATCGGGATGGCGTTTCAGCAGCTCATCGGCTTCGGCGTTCCCGCGCGGGCAGTCGTTGTAACAGGCGAGCGTCGAGGTGACCGCCAACCGCTCGATATTGAGGTGGTCCATCACCGCAGCATCGATTCCGCGTCAAACTTGTAAGCGGGGAAATCAACCTGCGTCCCAAGATGTCCGTGGCAGTCCCATACGGCGATCGGCCTCACGCTTGTTTTTCTCCTGACTGGTTGCGGCAATTCGCGAGGAGCCCCCGCAGATTTCCTCCGGCTATCGCCTGCCTCTCTTAACCGATCGTTCGGCGAGCCGCCATGAGCTTCTCGGCCATTTTCTGTATCTTGTAACACGCCTCAGCAATATCCTCGACGTCTCGCGTGGTTCCGAGAAATAGATTTTGCTCAAGCCAGATCCCGTCGCGACATAAACGCTCGCTTTCAGGCAGGTTCAGGGATTCGTATTCCTGCGGAGCCTCCCATTCCGAACAGACGACCGACGATAGATTGGCGGCACGGAACAAGGGATTGCGATAAAGAGGAAAGGGATACGTGGGAACTGCGGGAATGCCCTCGGCGATGAGAGCGCGCAGGAAAAGGTCACGACCAAGCCCACCGAATTCCGCGGGATCGTACCGCAGCGTGATGAGGTAACAGGGATTGCCGGTCACTCTCGGGTCATCCTTCCCGATCCGAAGCCCCTTGATAGATCTCAGCAGGCCTCGCAGATGCTGGACATTCATCTGGCGAGTCTGCGTTTGTTCGGAAAGTTTGGCCAATTGGGCAATTAGTACGGCTGCCTGGAAGCCCGTCAGACGATAATTCGTACCCAGAGAAAAGTGCTCGTACCAGCCTGCCCCCTTATGGCGTCCCTGGTTGCAATATGCCCAGGCTTTTTCCGCAGTCTCTTTAGAGTTGGTGAGAATCATACCCCCTTCCCCGGAAGTGACTAGCTTGAACATCTGAAAGCTGAAAGTTGCGGCATCGCCTAAGTTGCCCACCGGAGCGCCATTCCACGAAGCACCGTGAGCGTGGGCCGCATCTTCGATGAGCGCCAGGTGATGGCGTCTGGCAATCTCCCGCAGAGCGTCTATGTCCGCCGGTTGTCCGCCAAAGTGCACGGCGATGATTGCCTTGCTTCGCGGGGTCAGTGCAGCCTCGACTTCTTGCGGAGAGATATTAAGAGTGTCTGGATCAATATCCACAAAGACCGGCGCGGCGTGACAGAGCAGAACCGTTGAGGCGGTTGCCACAAAAGTGATGGCAGGTACAATCACCTCGTCTCCGCAACGAATACCCAGGCTCCGCTGCGCCACCTCAAGAGCGACCGTTCCGTTGGAGCAGGAAATCGCGTAGCGGACTTGATGCAGATCGGCAAAGGCAGCTTCGAATTCTACAACCTTCTCGTTGTATCCGCCCCAGGAACCGCTTTCCAGCACGCTCCGCAGAGATTCTTCCTCACTCTCGCCGTAAACAGGCCATGAGGGAAACGGTCGTTTGCGAACCGGCTCACCTCCTAGCAAGGCTAGCTCCATACCACAAACCCCCTCGCGCCCGGGCTGGGCCGGCCGCCGCGGTGTAGTTCAGCGTCGTCGAAATCTGCTGGCAGGCTTCCTTCAGAGCCTCCCCTAATTCCCTGTCACGCGTGGGGCGCATCCGACTCGCAGGACCCGAAATGCTGATTGCCGCAATGACCTCTCCCGCCTTGTTCACAATTGGCGCAGCCACACACCGCGCACCGGGGGAGTCCTCCCCATTGTCCACTGCCATTCCCCGCGAACGCACCCGCGCCAGCTCCCGCAGAAACGCCCGAGCGTCACAGATGGTTCGAGGAGTGAAGGCCTGCATGGAGTGTCGCCTGAAAAGGGCGGTGACCTCCTCCGCCGGCCGTCGGGAGAGGAGACACTTCCCCAAAGCTGTCGAGTGCAGGGGACTTCGCATCCCAGCATGAGCCGCAAGCCGGAAGGCGTGAGGACTTTCCAGCACATGTACATACAGCGCTTCTCCCCCGTCAAGCACACCCAGATTCACGGTCTCCTGAAAACTGCTTAAGAGTCGTGCCATGAACGGCGAGGCCAAAGTGATAAGGTGATTCGGTGAGTCGCTGCCCAGCGCCATGTAACCCCAGCGTGAGCTCAGTGAATAGCGGCCCTCGGGAAATTTCTTCACGTAGCCGAGCTGCTCGAGCGTATAAAGAATCCGATAAACCGAACTCTTCACCATCCGAGTCCGCGATGCCAGTTCGGCCAGCGACACCTCTCCCTGTCCGGTTAACGCCTCGACTACCCGAAACGTCCTTTCCACTACCGCAATGTAGTTCCTTGCAGGCATCGCATCTATCGATGGCTACTTATACTCAATCCCGTCTTCCATTGTAAAGCACAAAATGCTGGCGTCCTTAGTGGTATTCTTCCCATCAGAATGGTCACGGTGCGGCATAGGATACGTTGCTTTCCACACATTTCTTGACATGTCTTCGAGAAGGAGATAACACAAATAACATGCCAAAAGCTGGGCGTTCTGCATAGAAGAATTGCTTCCGGCGCAGGGTCCTTTTGCCACAAGTAAGGAGGCTTTCATGAGAACACACCGTTCTATTATTTCCTTCGTCGTGTTTGCCGTCTTTTCTACCTTGACCTTTGTAAGTGCACTTCACGCCCAGAATGCGCGCGGAACATTGGTCGGACATGTCCAGGATCCGTCAGGGGCTGCGGTTCTGGGAGCAAGAGTTACGTACCGAAATGTTGCGACCGGAGTCTCCGGAAGCTTTACGACAAACCCATCAGGCGACTACGTTTTTGTTGACCTGGTTCCGGGAACCTATGACATAACCTGTGTGGCGAAAGGCTTTAAGACCGCAACCAGTACGTTGAACGAGAAGTCAAACGCCTTGCTTGCCACTCATCGACCGCCAGTGTTCAGGGAATACGATTCATAGCAGCGATATCAGCCCAGTCACCCCCAAAACTGCTGAATTACTATCCGAAACCCAAATCCGCCTCTGGTGAGGCTGCAGCCTCAGCCGTATAAACTCTCTCATGCTAAAAACGGACGCGATCAACGAAATTCACCGGCTGGCCGGAGGCGAACACGGGTCGATGCGCAGCATCGCTCGCCATTAACCAGATCCGCCTCGCAGATGGCTGGCGGTTTGGGCTGATTAGTGGCACGGCAATCACATAATGGGGGCAGGAAAGGGAGTTCTTGAATCCGTATATAGGCTAGATAATTTCGGATGCGTTTTTGGGTTCGTTTTCGGTTCGTTTTAGGTTCGTTTTTTCCACAGGCTATTGTTTTCAACGAGATCGGTAGCTTCGTTTTAGGTTCGTTTGGCCGTTTTTTCGGTTCGTTTTTCAGGCCGATCGTTTGTTTTCAATCACTTCTCCGGTTCGTTTTGCAAAAAAGAATTCTTTTTGTCCTACATTTTTAATGCCAAACTCAACTGCCATGTATTTTCAACAGCTTAATGACGAAATAACAGTCTAGTCAGACTGTCTATTTCCTGACCAGCGATTGAGACCGGCCGACCTGCCAAACACAAAATAGACTAGCACGGTAGCCCTCCGTTGTCAAGCAAATTCGCGCGAGCTGTCAAAGCTCTTTAGAAATGTCCCCTTGGTTAACTCATTAGAAGTGTCCCCTCTTTGTCGTTCCTGTTTTTCTGTTTTTTCTCTCTTTCTTTGGTTTTGTTGTTTCTGATTTCTTC
>JAKAWN010000135.1 GCA_021827245.1 Acidobacteriota bacterium
TCTGGTGGTTGCTCTGGCGACCTACCTGCTGGTGCCCCTGATTTATCTTTTGTTTTTTGTGCGCATCTGGGACGAGGAAGCGGACCTTCCCTCAGAACCATGGGACCGCCTGATGATGATTTGGTTTGTTGGGCTGGCCCTTTTCCTGGGCGTGGTGACAGCGCCTACGTGGGTCCGCCTGTGCGCTGTTTCAGCGCCGGCTTTCATCCTTTTTGTCTGGTATTTCAGCTTCGAAGGTCTGCTTCAACGGGTCCGGATTGTTGCTGTCTGGGCGCTGGCTCTTGTCCTGGCCATCGGCGTCACAATCCAGAGCAAGCTCCGGTGGCGGGGATATGCGACAACTCCAACGGGGAAAGTGGCGATTCTGAATCGCAGCCAGTATGACGAGATCAATTTTCTACTGAGGAATACCGGGCCCGGCGAGTATGTATTCGGCAGCAGCACGTTCGGATTCTTGCTGAATTTGCGTGATCCGGCCAGGGTGGCTTACGTCGCGCCATCTGACTACACACGGCCCGAACAAGTCGCCAATGTTGTCGAGGGGCTAAAGAACCATCGAGTAAAGTATGTCCTCTGGTCGCCCGTCCTTGATCTGCATCAGGAAAACCCGCCCTCTCCTAACCATCTGGCTCCGCTGTTTGCCTACCTCAGCTCGCATTACCACATCGCAAAGATTTTCCCGAACGACGATATGTTCTGGGAAGAAGGCGCGCAAAAGCTGCCGGCGGTTCCAGTGCAGCAGGCTCCCGAAGCTCCGGCGCCCCAGCCTCCGGGGAACGCTCCGATCCCGTTGCCGTAGTGGCTTAAGGCTAGTTGAAGGTATCATCCTAAGCCTGCCAGAATGTGGAGCGCCGTTCTCTCGGCGACCAAGGCGACAGATTAGCCGGCTGGATTACACACGGCGGCGCCCCTTGACACCCTGTTCAAGGTTCTTTAGACTCGACGCGTCTTCGGCGTCTGTTTTTTTTGATAGCTGGCGGCGCCCTCCATCTCCAAGGACGGCGTTGATGGCTTAGCGCGGGGAACGATCCACATTCAGCGAGGCATGGTTGGCTTTCAGTTGGCTCGACCTGATCGTAGTCATTGTTTATCTTGCGGGCGTAACGTTGCTGGGCGCGCGTTTCGGCAAGCGCCAGCGAACCCTGCACGACTACTTCCTCGGAGGGCGGCAGCTTCCCTGGTGGGCCATCGCGCTCTCCGTCGTCTCGGCAGAAACGAGTATCCTGACCATCATCAGCACTCCAGGAATCGCTTATGCCACCAATATGGAATTCCTCCAGCTAATCTTCGGCTATCTGGTGGCGCGCGTTGTGGTCGCCTTTGTCCTGATCCCAAAATACTTCGCGGGAGAACTCTATACAGCCTATCAGTTTATCGAGCACCGATTTGGCCGCGGGCTCAAAGTCTTTACGGCCGGACTTTTCCTGGGAAGCCGTGCCTTGGCCGAAGGAGTGCGGGTTTTTGCCATTTCCATCGTGATCGAAGTGATTTTCAGGACGGGAGTCCTGACAGCGGTGCTGATCATCACGGCCTTGACGCTTTTCTACACGTTTGAGGGCGGTCTGACGGCAGTCATCTGGACCGACGTCACTCAACTTTCGATCTATATCGCGGGCACGATTGTGGCCCTCGTACTGGCCGTTCGGGCGGTTCCGGGAGGCTGGCCAGAGATAGCGCATATTGCCAGCGTCTCGGGCGGGAAGTTCGCCATCTTCAACTTCCACTTCAACTGGCATCAGCCGTACATGTTCTGGTCCGGGCTGATCGGCGGAACTTTTCTGACCAGCGCCAGCCACGGTACGGACCAACTGATTGTCCAGCGGCTGCTTGCTGCCAAGAATAAACGTCAAAGCCAGGGTGCGCTGCTGGCAAGCGGGCTGGTGATTCTGTTCCAATTCGCACTGTTTCTGGTGGTGGGCGTCGTCCTGTTTGCTTTCTATCATTTCCATCCGCCCATCCATCCCTTTACGCGCCCGGACAAGATCTATCCGACGTTTGTGATCACGCAAATGCCTGAGGGCCTGGCGGGTTTGTTGACTGCGGCGATCATTGCGGCGGCCATGGCAAACCTGAGCGCCGCGTTCAACTCCCTGGCATCCAGCTCGGTTGTGGACTTCTACAAGCCGTTTGTCCGTCCCGAAGCTGACCAGAAGCATTATCTCCGAGTCTCACGGGGTCTGACCCTTTTCTGGGGAGCTGCGCTGATGATCATCGCGGTCGTCTCCCAGTATCTGCATGAAAGTGTCCTGGTGCTTGCGCTCACCATTGCATCAGTTCCCTATGGAGCCCTGCTGGGAATCTTTCTGCTGGGCGTCCTAACCAAGAGGGCTAATTCTCGTGGCGCTTTGGCCGGGGCGGTGCTGGGATTATCTGTCCTGATCTTTATCCTCGTGGGAAAGGCATTTGGAATCGTAGATATTGCCTGGACGTGGTACGTGGTGATAGGAACGCTGGTCACTTTTGGGGGCGGCTGGATCGCCAGCAGCGTGCAGGTCACCGGGAGCACGTCCCAGAAAGGGCGGGAAATTTCGCTTTCGAAAACCTCCTCTTGACGAAAATGGCGCGCTGCTTTTAAGCTCGTCGGTTTGCATGAGAATAGAAAAACAATTTACGTCTTACTTGAGCCGCGCCGCGGTTGTCATTGCTTCCCTGATTGTGGCGTTCCTGCCGGCCAGGCTTCTGACGAGTCCACGCGAGGGGAATAAATGGGACAAAGCACTCCCTCTAAGCCGTTCGGGCAACGGAGGCGAAGCTCCAACAAAGGACCGTGTCCCTCTTGCGGCGATGCGCGCGCGGGTCATGAATGCACGGCCATTAGCCATGTATTACTCGATGGATGATGCTTTCGGTCTTGATTCTCTCCTCGAGCATGCCTCAGCCATGACCCTGCTGGCTCCGCAGTGCTTCTGGCTGGGTCAGAATGGAGACATCCAGGGAGGCGTTTCCCCCGCAGCTTTGGAGGTGACCAGCCAAGCCCGTCTTCCGGTGATGGCCTTGCTGTATAACCGCAACTTCAATCGTGAAATCGCCACGTTGCTTCTCCGCAATCGGGGCCTGCAGAGGCGCGTGATCAGCAACATGGCCGCCATCGCGAAGCAGGAGAATTTGTTGGGATTTCAGCTTGACCTTGAAAACATTGATCCGAACGACGAGAATCTCTACACTCGGTTTGTACGAGACGCCGCGCGGGAAATGCATCGGGAAGGCCGGTTGCTGAGTGTCGCCGTAGTTCCTCGTTTTCGGGATTCCCGGCCGAACCAATGGTCGGCAGCGTACGACTATCCTGCCCTGGCGCAGTCGGCAGACTTTCTGACGCTGATGGCTTATAACAACTCCGGGCGCAATGGACCGCCCGGGCCCGTTGCGGGTTACGGCTGGGTCGAGAAGGCCCTGGAGTATGCTGTGCGACGCGTGCCTCCTGACAAGCTCCTGCTGGGCATTCCACTTTACGGCCGTGAATGGATTAGGAACGGAAACGGCTATCAGGCGCGAACGATGCCGTACCAGGAAACGAAGGCGGTGCTCGAACGCCTTTCGATCAGGCCCCAGTGGGATGAAAGGCAAAGATCGCCGTGGTTCGAGTACCAGACAAATAGTACAGTCTGCAAAGTGTGGTATGAAGATGCAAGAAGCTTCAGCGAAAAGCTGCGGCTCGTTGAAAGATTCCGGCTGCGGGGTTTTGCCGCCTGGCGACTGGGGGTGGAGGATCCGCGGGTGTGGTCGATTGTTGCCACGATGCGAGAAAACAGACCGGCCGCTACGGCGCATGAATACGTTTCAGGTTACTGACCTGCACCGCGGGGAGTGGCGAATCTACCGTCGGAGAACCACAGCGCGCAAAGCAGGCCCACGCCCGGGAGCGGCGATCTCCTCCATTGCCCTATAATTCAGCAGTAGCAGGAACCTATGCGCTTTCGGCTTCGACACATTACGCTTGTTGGCATCGTTCTGGCCGTTGTCATCGCCTACGGCTATTTCTCAAAGCTCGATGATCCGGGCTCCGCGACCCAGCCTTCCGATTCCACCGTAACCATTCCCAATTCTTTGGCTATCCAGGGTCCATATTTCTCCGATCAGGATCGCGTCGGAGATCAGATCATTGCTGCCATCAATCACACCCGCCGCAGCCTGGATATAGCCGTCTATAGCATTACGCAACCCGACATCACAGCAACAATCGAGGCGGCGCACCGAAGGGGGATACGAATCCGAATCGTCAGTGATGCGGGACAGTCTTTCGACCGGCATTCGGAGATTGCATATCTCAGGTCCAGCGGAATTCCTGTTCGTCTTTGTGGCGGATTCAGAGGGCGGCGTTCGTTAATGCACAACAAGTTTGCGATTTTCGACGGCACCCGCGTTGAAACCGGAAGCTTCAATTGGACAACCAGCGCCACCAGCTACAATTTCGAAAACGCCATCTTTATTGAGGATCCCGAGGTTGCGGCGCGCTACGAAAGAGAGTTCGACCACATCTGGGCGCTGGCCCGGTGATGGTACGGAGACGGCCCGGACCCGCATGCAGCCGCAAACGTGAGAATTGAAATCAGACGTTCTTTTTCAATGCTGGCAGGATGTATTTTGTAATCAAGGTGTCATATTCCTGGCGGACCTGATCCGTGATCGGAGCAGGAGCCAAGGGGCCGTTGCTTGTTGCCTTCAGGTAAAGATCGCCCGTGCCTCCCAGCGGACCCGGATCGATCTTCTCAAATTCTTCTTCGTCTGATTCTCCAAACTGATAAATCTGCTTGACGTCATAAGTTTTCATTTGGTCCGGCGTCAGCTTGCCTACGCTACGCACGTAAATCCGGAACCGCCCGAAGAAACGCCCCTTGTCATAGTCAACGCGAAGCACCCGCTGGAGCTCAGTGCCCGGGTGCTCCGGGTCTGGATAAACGCCTGCAAGCAAATAAAAATTGCTTAGCTTTCCCCCGTAAGAGGTATCCAGCAATTGATAGAGCATGTAAGTGGGATCATCAGGGCTGACGGCTCGTTCCTTCTTCTTCTTCGACCACCCGGTTGACACGACAAAGGCAATCAGACATATGGTTGCCAGGAAGGCAGTCGAACACTTCCTTATCCTCACTGTTCCCTCCCCCGTCCCGCTATGATCCAGCAGAGATCGTATGGACGGCTTTAACAGAGACAAAGCATATCATGGTTTCCAGTTCGGCCGAATTCTCTTGCAAGCATTCAAGGTGAAATCGAACCTCCGATAGCTGCGGGTCACTTTCCTACATCGTCAGGTCTGAAATCGTTTTGCAGGGCCGCAATCTTTGGAAGCCATAGCTTGTACTGACTGAGCGAAAAGGGAGGCGAGCCGAGCAGGTAGTGATTCGCAAACCTCCTGCCATTCGCGGTCCATTCGATCAGGAAAAGCCGCTTGTCAGAGGTAAACACCGGGACGGAACCTAATTGCAGATTTTCATTCGCCCTCACCGAGTAGTCCCCCTCAAGTACGGTTTTGCCCGAATCGGCGTCCCAGATCCGATAATGGCCGCTCGAATCTTCGCGAGAGTCATTCCCGGCCACTACCCTGATGTGCCAGTTCTTCGGCTCGCCAACCATGACACAAACCGGCTGCTGGACTCGCCTGATGTAATAATACGCGAGCTTCTTATTGAAGTAATAATCGACAATGGCGTCCGAAAATTGTGGCCAGCCGTCCATAACGTTCCACCAGATCAGTCCGGTACGCCGCCGCTTTCTCATTCGGGTCCTTTGCATGAAAAACTTCAGCGCCTCCGCCTGCGTAAACTGGGAAGCCAGTATGTATTCTTTGATGTTGTCAGGAACTGCGCCGAAAAACTCTTCGAGCTGATGGGTCATCAGGTCGATCCGGTAAGGGTCTCCGGTCATCGAAGTCGAGTGCAGGACCCACTGAGAATTGTCCTTGTAAGGCCATACGTGCCGTTCGTCCACGAAACGCTTGATCGACGAGAGACCCGGACAGCCGTCGTAACCAATCTCGCTCACGAAAATTGCAGTGTGCTGCGTGTAGTAGGTGCTTTTGAAATAGTCACGGGGGCCCCACAGGTGGTTCTCCGGCATCAGGCTCATCTTCCTGCTGGCAACAACTTCCGGTGACATGTAGGGAGAACTGGGAAGATATGGACGATAAAGGTCACACTGGAAAACCGCTTTCGGCAGGGCCTCGCGCGTGATCTTATTGTGTGCCGGGTCAAGACCTGCATCATAGTAGGACAAGTCGCATTCGTTGTCACCTGACCAAAGCACGATCGAAGGATGGTTCCGGAGCTTCCGGACTACCGACATAGCCTCCTTTTTTATTATATCGAGGAACCCGGGTGCTTGCGGGTAAATTGCGCAAGCCATCGCAAAATCCTGCCACACCATGATGCCGTTACGGTCACAGATGTCGAAGAATCCGTCGTCTTCATAGACATTTCCACCCCAGCACCGGAGAATGTTGCAGCCCAAATCGATGAACATTGCGAGGATCTTCCCATAACGCTCCGCATCTCGGCTGTGGAAAGCATCGGCCGGAACCCAGTTGGAACCCTTGCACAGGATCGGAACGTCATTGACCTTGAAGAGAAATTCTCCGGGCTTCTCGATACTCGTAGTATCTGTTCGCAGCAACTCCACCGTCCGGATTCCCACATGGTCTTCGCGCGCGGCAAGAACTCGCCCTTTGTGCAACAATTGGGTGGTTACGTCGTAGAGGTGCGGGCTGCCGTAGCCTTTCGGCCACCACAACGCAGGCTCTGGAACCTCGAACTCGCAGCGCCCGGCTGTGAATTCAACTTTGTGGATATGAGTAAAACTGGATTTGCCACAGCGGCCTTCCAGTTTCAGTTGCAGATCGGGAAGCAGGGCGAGGTCTGTGGTGAGCTCATAGGAAGCCACCAGGACGGCACTGCCTGGGCTGATCAAGCGGGTCGTGAAAAACAGATCCGTGATTTCAGGGTTTGCACGAACTATCAGCTCAACCCGACGCCAGATGCCTGCCGAGACCGCTCGCGGCATGATATCCCAACCATAGCAATGCGGCGCCTTCCTGATCCAAATCGACTCCTGGTTCGTGCGGCCGACCGACATGGTGAGGACCGGATCGTACTTGTAGCTGGCTGCTTCGATCACCGGCGACTTCAGACGCACCGTCAAAATGTTTGGTCCTTTGGTGCTCAGCTTGCCAGTTACGTCAAAGTCATGTTCAATCAGCGCGTCCGCCGAAGTACTGAGCTCCTGCCCATTCAGCCAGTACGTAGCAACACAGTCCACGCCGTGGAATCGTAGTTCTACACGACGGCCCGCAATTCCTTTGGGAGTCGGAAATTCACGGCGGTACCACCACTCATAAACTTCGAAGGGCTTCAACCTGGTAATGTTGTCAGCAAAATACAAGTCGGCAGGCAGCTCGCCGTGCCGGGAAAGATCAAGCTCGACATTCCCAGGCACCGTTGCCTCGATGGGCGCCAGCCGCAAAGCCTTCAACTGATCAGGCTCTGTGACCCGGTACTTTCCCTGCGGGAAGTAAAAGAGCTCCCATTTCCCATCAAGGCTCATTCGCGACGGCGCAGTAACGCTGTGGCTGATTTCATTCGCCGTCACATCGGCACGCTCATTCTGCGCCGGGTCAGGCGATAAGGTCGCAGGGTTTGCGCCACTTGCTGAAGAACTCGCGCTCCCGGCCGCGCCTACGAATAACATTCCCGCGCCTGTACGCAAAAACTCTCGGCGATCAAAATTGTTTTCTGCCATCCTGCGACCCTCCCTGGCGCGTCTCTTCGCGTGTTCCATCTCTAAACTCCCAGGCGAACGCTAAAACTTACAACTAACCGCACCGGGGTGCAATAACCTTTCGGATTTGCCGTGCTGCGCACTTCCACGGAAATGAAAACGGAACATCCGAGACCCCCGTTGTGATGCCAAAACGAAATATACGTCCGTTTCGATCCTCGCCTTATACCGCTTGCCGTTCCCCTGAAAGGCCTAATCCGCTACACAATCCTCGGTAAGATTTGCGACCCAATGCCCATCTACGCCGCAGCCACTCTGTTCGCGAACCGCCGGGGATAGGCCGGTCAAGGAAACTGGGTGTTATTCACACGCGGGAAGACTATCCTGTACTGCTCGATGAGGTTTCCGAAACTCCGTCAGGCGTGGAAGCCAGGTGCCAGAATTAGCAAGTGCTGGATCACGCGGGAACGACGAGGATCAGTTCGGCGACAACTTATGAGAGAAGTTGGAACGGCCGGTTGATAAACTCCCCTGTTGAGCATTAACCTCATGAGAGTCCTCACCGTGCCAAGAGCTGGGTAAACGTGGATGGCAGCAATGTTGCGCAGATTCGTGTATAACGCGCAAAGCGGAAGTGCAGGTTACGACGCGTTCCGCAACGCTCATTCCTGGGGGTAAAGCAGATATTTCGCCCGTAGCTTCCGGAATTTCATAAGCGGGGCCTGCCACAAGTATTCAATGCGCTTCGGATCGACACCGTTCCTGATATCATCGAGCACCCAGCGTGCCCCGATCAGAGGAAGCGTTTCATCCAGCTCGAAGTTTTTGGGAAAGAGCTGGTAGAGCGCTGAGGCAAGCTCGACTCCCAGTTCCGGTGCATCGAGCGCTTGCCGATCCACCAGAAAGATCTGGACGCCGTGGCATACCTGCCCTGCGTATTTGTTGCTTTTGGGAGTAAAGTCCACTGGCAGGAACCGAACCCCCTGAATGTCACGGGAATTCAAGTAAACCGCCAGCCATTTCCCGTTGATCCAAGGCGCTCCCAGGAGTTCAAAAGGCGTATCGGTGCCGCGACCGACGCTGACGTTTGCTCCCTCGACCATGGCCACTCCCGGATAAAGAATTGCTTCAGTCAGCGATCGAAGGTTCGGCGACGGGTTTATCCATTTCAGCCCCGTTTCGTCGTACCAGTCAGTTCGCTCCCAGCCCTGCATCTTGATTACGTGCAGATTGACGCCGAGGTGCTCCTCGCCGTTGTACATCTCGGCCAGTTCCCCAACTGTCATCCCGTATCGAATCGGCAAGGGGAAATAGCCGACAAACGACCGCAGGTCAGAATCCAGAATCGGACCTTGGACAATAGAACCGCCCAGAGGATCAGGACGGTCCAAGACAATAAACTCGAGATGGCCTTTGGCTGCCGCCTCCATCGCATACCCCAGCGTCGTGATGAAAGTGTAAAACCGGACCCCTGCAGCCTGAATGTCAAAGACCAGCGCATCCAGACCCTGCAGGATCTGGGCAGTGGGCCGGCGGGTCTTGCCATACAGGCTATAGACGGGCAAACCGGTGGCAGGGTCGGTGGTGGACGCCACGGTGGTATCCGCCTTGCCCCACAGGCCGTGTTCCGGGCTGAAGATCGCCTTGAGTTTTACGCCAGGCGCATGATCAAGCAAGTCGATGGTCCGCTGCCCTTCGGAGTCCACGCCTGTCTCATTGGTGATCAGCCCGACGCGTAGACCCCTCAGCGGTGCAAAATGTTCCTGCTCCAGAACGTCGATTCCCGTTCGGACGTCTCCGTTTCGCAATCCGCTGATCCGATAACTGCGCATCAAATCGTAGTAGCCAGTAAGAGACTTGTGCGAATTCAAAATTTCCTGATCGGAGACCGGGCCGAGCGCGTTCGCCACAGCAGTAGCAAGCCTCGATCGAAGACTGATCACGTTCCCCGTCCCGTTTGGATACAGCCGGCTGGCCAGAAAAATAATGTAGGTGTGGGTCACAGGGTCAATCCACAGTGAGGGCCCCGTATAACCCGTGTGGCCGAAAGATCCCACGGGAAAGAGTTCGCCGCGATTTGATGAAAAGGGGGAAGCAATGTCCCAGCCGAGCCCGCGCACCGCCATCTTATCGGGCGGCGATTGCGGCGTCGTCATCTTTTCCACAGTCAGGGGGTTCAGAATACGCACTCCATGGTAACTTCCCCCATTCAGCAGCATCTGGCAAAAGATCGACAGGTCCCTGGCATCCGAGAACAGGCCCGCATGCCCCGCCACGCCGCCCATGCGGCGGGCCGTCGGGTCCTGTACGACGCCCCACAGGATAGGGCCGGTGGTTCCAAACTGGTGCTCGGTGGGCGCAATGCGGTATCGCAAAGAGGCCGGTGGAAGAAACATGGTGCTCCTCATTCCCAAGGGCCTGAAAATGTGCCGCTCACAATACACATTCAGCGGCTCGCCGGTAATCCGGCGAACCAGCTCTCCCAAAATTTCATAGTTAATGTCACTGTAGAGGAAACGCGTCCCTGGGGGCAGAATGGGGGCAGTATCGATAATCATCTGCATCGCTGTGTCGTATCCTGACCAGTGGTAACTCAAGTCCAGGTCCGGCGGGAGGCCGGAATAGTGCGTCATCAATTCGCGGACAGTAATGTCCTGCTTCCCGTGGACCGCAAACTGCGGCCAATAATCAGAGACAGGGTCGTCAAGCCTGATCTTGCCTTCCTGGAAAAGCTGCATGATCGCGGTAGTGGTGGCGATGACTTTGGTGCAGGATGCCATATCAAAAATCGTATCCATCCGCATGGGCAGCTTGCTGGGATACAGGCGGCGATAACCGATAGCGAGATGGTATACGACCTTTCCGTCATGCCCCACCACGATCACCGCTCCAGGAAGCTCCCCCTGCTGGATGGCCTTTTCCACCTCGCCCGGCAATTGCCTGAGGTGTGCGGCGATTGTCCCTGATCCATTGGGAGATACGTAAGAGCGGCCTTCCACAGCCCCAACCATGGGGCTGACGGCGGCCATTATGATTGCGAGAATGAGTGACTGAAACAGCCGAGACATGCTTAAAAAACCCCCTCACCAATTTATTTACGAGTGCAGAGCATTTTGCTATACACTCATGGGTTTGTGTCAACCAAACTTTGAATCCGACGGAAACAGCTACTAGCCGCGTTAAACGCCATGCCCACATTTCCTAACCGAACCTTAGTTCCTGGCATGGCTTACGCGGCGAGTTTCGAATTGGTAAACTGTTAATTGGTCTTCCTGGTTGCCTGCAGGCTGCCTGAATGAAACGACAATTGCCGGAACGGGTTACCGAAAGAACGAACCCTGCCGCAACGCTCATCGATACACGGAATACGCGGGAAATTCTTTCCCTGATGAATCGCGAGGACCAAAAGGTTGCGTTTGCCGTCAAGAAGGCCATTCCACAGATTACTCGCGCTGTTGACATTGCGGCAAGTGCCCTGGCCAATGGCGGCCGGCTGATTTATATGGGCGCTGGAACGAGCGGCCGGCTTGGCGTGCTTGACGCAGTGGAATGCCAGCCCACATTTGATGCCGACAACGTGCTGGCTGTTCTGGCGGGAGGCCCGAAGTCAGTGTTCGGGTCTGTAGAAAACGCTGAAGATATTCGGGACAGCGCGCGAAAGGACCTACAGCGCATCAGGCTGAATAAGAAAGATGTATTGGTTGGACTTGCGGTAAGCGGACGGACGCCTTATACGCTGGGAGGGTTGCGCTACGCAAAGCGAAGGGGCGCCGTTACCGTTGGAGTGACGGCGAATCCGGATTCTCCGATGAAAGGGCTGGTAGACATTGAAATTGCGCTCGACGTGGGTCCCGAGATCGTTGCCGGCTCAAGCCGGCTTAAAGCCGGGACAGCCCAGAAGCTTGTTCTCAACATGCTTTCCACTGCCACAATGATCAGGCTGGGACGCGTTTTCTCGGGCTTCATGATCCGCGTGCAAATGAAGAATCAGAAGCTCCGGCAACGTGGCCGCTCAATCCTGGCCAAGGCCACGGGACTTGACGCTGCGTCCGCCGACCGCGCGCTTTCGGCTTCTGGGTCAAATCTTCCCGCCGCCTTGTTGATGATCTGGAAGAATATTCCCAAGAAAGAGGCCCTCCGCATTCTCAAGCGAGAGCCCAACACAGCGCATGTGCTGCGCCAAGCGAAAGCTGAGTATCTCAGGAAACAATTCCGGCCCAAGCGCCGACGAACGTCCCGGGGTAAGCCATGAAAGCCGCCAAAGCCATTATTGCGGGTACTATTTACACTCCGGCTGAAGAGATCCGCGACGGAGTGATCCTGATCGAGGGCCACCGGATCGCAAGGGTGGGCTCCCGCGATCAAGTCAAAATCCCGGCAGGTGCGACAGTCATCGACAACCAGGACCGGACGGTTGTCCCGGGATTTGTCGACATCCACATCCATGGCGCGGTGGGCCATGACCTGATGGAAGCTTCTCCTGAAGCCGTGGCTGCAATTGGGAAATATCTTGCTCGCCACGGAACGACTTCCTACGCAGCAACCACGGTGGCGGCAAGCCTGGAAACCACGTTGAATGCCGCGAAGGGATTGGGCGAAATCATACGCACCTCCATCAACTCTCACGTCGGCTCCGACAAGATTACAGGCGCCCAGCCGGTGTGTATCCACTTTGAGGGTCCTTTCCTGAGTATTAAGAAGCGGGGTGCGCATCCCGCCTCGCAGATCCAGAAACCTTCAACCGAGTTGCTAGCCAGGTTCCTGGACGCTGCGGGCGGCACCGCGCGCATTTTGACTCTGGCGCCGGAGCTCGAGGGGGCGCTTACAGTCCTGGAATTTGCGAGGAGCAAAGGATTGAAAGTGGGGATTGGGCACTCTAACGCGACCTATGAAGAGGCAAAGAGCGCGATCGATGCCGGAGCGACCCATGCCGTTCACTGCTTCAACGCGATGCGCCCTTTCATGCACCGCGACGCTGGTATCATTGGGGCCGTGCTAACCGATGACCGGGTAAGCGCAGAGTTGATATGCGACGGGATTCACGTGGAACCCACCGCCATTCGCCTGCTGCTAAGATCCAAAGGGGTTGAACGCTTAATCCTGGTGAGCGACAGCTTGAGCGGAGCAGGAATGCCGGACGGCAACTATCGGCTGGGAAACTTTACAGTGCACGTTGCCGGAGGTGTCTGCCGAACAGTCGAAGGAAACCTGGCGGGAAGTACTGTCACTCTCGACGCGGCGTTGCGCAACCTGTCCGCCTACACGGGTCTCAGTTACAGGGAGTGCCTGCCATGCGTGACGACGAATCCATCCAGGATCCTGGGCCTCGAAAAAGAGAAAGGCATCATTGCCCCGCGGGCAGACGCCGACCTGGCGATCCTTGATCAGGAGTTTTATGTAACCCAGACCTACGTGAGGGGCCGGGCGGTTCTTTAGGCGTTGACCGAACCGCGGCGAACGGCTGGCAAGAAATATGGACAAGTTTTTAATCACAGGTGGGAAGCCTCTTGAGGGTCGCGTAACCATCAGCGGCGCAAAGAATGCCGCTCTCCCCGCCATGGCCGCCGCGCTTCTGACACCGGAACGCGTTGTCCTCCGCAATGTGCCAAGAGTTCGCGACATTGGGACGATGCGCAGCCTGCTGGATGAACTTGGCGTCGACTCTTCTGTTACGCATGAGGAATACGGCAATCGGCTCGAAATTGAGGCTCTCAGGTTGTTGAACCCAATGGCGCCTTACGAACTTGTAAAGCAGATGCGCGCCTCCATCCTCGTTTTAGGGCCACTGGTGGCGCGATTTGGACATGCGCGCGTTTCTTTGCCTGGTGGGTGCGCTATCGGCGCACGTCCTGTCAATCTGCACATCAGCGGATTGGAGAAACTGGGCGCATCCATTCAAATTCAACACGGGTATATCGAGGCTCGCGCCGAAAGGCTCAAGGGCGCTTCCTTCAGCTTCGATGTGGTTTCCGTAACGGGAACCGAAAACCTGATGATGGCCGCCTCGCTCGGGGATGGTGAAACCGTTCTGGAAAATGCGGCTCGGGAACCCGAGATCGTCAACCTCGCTGAATTATTGACCAAGATGGGCGCGAACATCAAAGGGGCGGGTACCGACGAGATCCGCATTCGCGGAGTGGGTCGATTGCACGGGGCCGATCATACCATCATACCTGACCGGATTGAGGCAGGGACTTTTCTGGTTGCCGCTGCAATTACCGGCGGACACCTTCTGCTTGATCAAATTAATCCTTCGCACCTTACGGCCGTCGTTAACAAACTCTCTGAGGCCGGTGCGAGTATTAAAGAGGCGGGTCCAGGCCAAATGGAAGCTTCACCGGGAAAATCCATCCGGTCCATTGATGTTACGACAAGGGAATATCCAGGCTTTGCTACCGATATGCAAGCGCAGTACATGGCGCTGATGACGCAGGCCGAGGGTTCAGCCGTCATCACCGAAACGATTTTTGAGAATCGCTTCCTCCACGCGCTAGAACTACTGCGAATGGGCGCTGACATCGTTGTCAATGGCCGCCGCGCAGTCGTAAGGGGCAAAACGCCGCTGAGCGGTGCGAAGGTACAGGCTTCCGACCTGCGCGCGAGCGCGTCCCTGGTCCTGGCCGGGCTTGCCGCCGAAGGTGAAACCTTAATCGATCGCGTCTACCATATCGATCGGGGATATGAGCGGATCGAGGAAAAGTTGAGCCGCCTTGGAGCGAAGATACGGCGCGTGTTCGCATAGCCCTGGCATTCGCATCCTGCGCTGTCAACCCCTTTCCCCCAGCACCCAATGCGATGAATTGCGGCTGTTTCTGCAGCCCCGGTGCACTAAGAAACCTGAACCAACGAGGCGATGTCGAGACACGCCCCTTCACGACACCGTGGGATCGAACTCTTGATGCAGGGCTCAGAATCACGTCTGCCGTTAGCTATTTTGCTGCTGCCAAAAAGCAAAGCGGGCGACAGCCATTGTGGCCATCGCCCGCCTTCTTCCTTTGAACTTTTCCTCCGCTTGCCGGCCTTCGACTACGGGCAGCTATAACCGCTCGGCGGTGTATAAGGACTCGGCGTCACCGTCGGGTTCAGGTTGTTGAGCGCGCATCCCGCCGCGTTTGCCGCTGCCCCCGCCGCGTTTGCCGCCGCCGTCGCATTGTTTGCCGCCGTCGTCGCGTTGTTCGCCGCCGTCTTCGCGTCATTCGACCGCGACAGTCCGATGCCCGCCACAACCGCCGCCGCGCTTCCTGCGCCCAGCCCCAGCACGCCCAGCGTCGTCGCTGTCGTGATGTGCGCATCCACATCAGGCGGCGCTGCCGGACTCGGGACCGGCGCCCGCGCCGTCTCCACCGGCAACGTCACCGTCTTCCCTTCCCCTACCTGCTCCGTCCGCCCCTGCTTCTCCACCTGCAACAATCCCTGCTTCGCCGTCACCCTCACCGAGCCGTCCAGCATCGCCACTTCCCCCAG
>JAKAWN010000136.1 GCA_021827245.1 Acidobacteriota bacterium
AATGTTTGCCAGCTCGAATAGGTCATCCTCGTCCAGTTGGTAATAGTTGAATTTTCCTGCGATGGCGGCCGCTTCCTCCATTTCGTTGACCGCTTCTGCCGTGTCGCCAGATTTGAGAGACAGCTTTCCAAGAAAGATCAGGGTTTGCGCTTGGTGCCCTGGCGTTGCTCTTGCCGCGCTGTGTTCAGACACTTGGTGAGAGTGGAGCGTGCATCGTCAGTTTTGCCAAGCGCCGTCAACGCTTCTCCTCGACCTTCGTAGGCCATGTAGGGGAAACCACAGTCTTTGCAGGAATTAGCAACACTGATTGCATGGTTGAAAACCATTAGCGCCTCTTCGTACCGCCGCTGGACCTCGAATCCGTTTCCCAGTTGCGGATTCCGGGGAAAGGCGGTCGGGATTACGAAACGATCCCGATCAGCGTTACGAAATGATGCCGATCACCATTCCGGGGTGAATCCGATCGCCGGTTCCGATTTCATGCCGATCACTTTTTGGCGGCTGTCGGAACGCTGATCGGGATGATTTCGGAACGATTTCCACAGGCCGTCTGCTGAGCGACCGGGGCGAACGGCGCTGGACAACAACGCGGCGAGTGAGGTTCCACTCGAAGGTGGAGGAATTCACTTTGCCAATGAAAAGGTTGTCCATGCGAAAGCTGAAAGAAGTTCTGCGACTCCGATACGAGCTGGGCTTGGGGCAGCGGCAGATCGCCCGCAGTTGCTCGATCGGACAAGCCACCGTTCATGAATATCTAAAGCGCGCCCAGGCCGCCGGGGTCCGTTGGCCGCTCGCCGAAGGCTGGGAGGATCGCCAACTGGAAGAGGCCTTGTTTGGGCCGGCCTCGCGTCGCCTCTACGAAAGCCAGAAGCCACAGCCCGATTTTGCTCAACTCCACGAAGAACTCCAACGCCATCCTCACCTGACCCTGCAACTGGCTTGGGAAGAGCACCGCCAGGCCCATCCCGACGGCTACGCCTACAGCCGCTTCTGTGAACTCTACCGCGAGTGGCGTCAGCGCCTGGACGTGGTGTTGCGGCAGGAGCACAAGGCGGGCGAGAAGCTCTTTGTGGATTACGCCGGGGATACGGTCCCCATCCATGATCCGACGGGTGGGCTGGAGCGCCAAGCCTCGATCTTTGTGGCCGTCTTAGGCGCCAGCAACTACACCTACGCTGAAGCGACCGTCAGCCAGGAACTGGAGAACTGGATTGGTTCCCACATCCGCGCCTTCGAATTTTTCGGAGGCACGCCAAAGCTGGTCATTCCGGACAACACGCGGACCGGCGTGAGCCGCGCCTGCGCCAGCGTCGCTTCGCTCCGATCCTGATCGCCTTCGGGTCGGAATAAGTGATCGGGATCAGTTCGGAAGAGCTATTGCGCCATGCCAACATCCAGACTACGATGAATATCTACACCCAAGCTGTCACCCCGGCCAAGCGGGAGGCGGCTTCAAAGGTGGTGGATGTTCTTTGGCGGATGTAATGTGTACGAACGTGTACTTGCCACGGTGACTGAAACGATGTAAGTTATTTAGAATCAATCATGCGCCCGTAGCTCAGCTGGATAGAGCACTTGCCTACGAAGCAAGGGGTCGGGTGTTCGAATCACCCCGGGCGTACCAACTAACCCATTTCGATTCAACGATTCGATCTTCGCCATGGCGGTCCAAAGTGTCTGGATTGTACCAAAAATGTTCCAAAAGTCGGTCAGTTGAGAGTTACTGTTCCTAAATTCTCTTGGTGTTCGTTCGCCTTGCGGTCGAGCTTTAATAGTGCTTCTCGCATCATGTTGAGTCTAGCTTGACTGCATCGCTTAAACACGCTTGAGTCTGCCCGTTCTCCCGGAGTGGGCAGAGTGGTTCATGCAGGAACTCCAAAAGCGAAAGGCCATCACGCCCCTCACGGGTCTTGGCTGCTCGCCAGTGATTGTCAAAGGCAGCGGTAACGGATTTCTTCACTGGATCGGCAAGGCAGTGAGACGCGGCGCGATCTACGTATCTGAAGGCTTGGGGCCGATTGTCTGGCCTTGCTTCGATAGCGTCTTGGGAATGGGGGTACCGGGCCGATAAGCATTCGGGAAAAGAGATTGCGGGAGCCCAATCGCTATCCTTAATGCCCGTGTCTCAAACTCTGCTGAAGCACGCAAGCCCCATTGCTTGTCCCCGTCAGTTGGGCTTGGCCTTCTGCGCAAGGTCGAGGGTGCGGAGGAAGTCTATTCGGCCATAACCTGTTTCTTCATGGAAGCCCGGAGCGCCGATGGGGTCGGCTCCCTGCTCGATCAGATGGATGACTTTAGCGGCCTTCAAGTCCGGGCGGACCGTCCGAACAAGTGCGGCAAGAGCGGCGACTTGCGGCGCCGCGCAAGAGGTGGCACAGGTCCGGACCTGGTAATGGCCATTGAACGGCACCTTCTGTGCGCCAAGCGGCGTATCTTTCCAGTCGTAGTACGCTTCTTCGTGGGGCGCGGCGATAACCATATTCTCGACGGGCGCTACAACGCTCAGGCGGGGCCCGTAATCGGAGCCTTGTTTGATCTCCATCCCTCGCACCTTAGCCGACATCGTCCAGCGCTGGCCGGTGAGCATTGATGCGCCAGCGATCAACACGAAGCTCGAATCGCCTGGATAATCGGTAACGCGCTGGTTGTTGTTACCCGCTCCTAAGACGATGATCACGTCTTTTTCCTTCGCATAATCGAAACCATCCTGTAGCCGAGCGGCGGCTTGAGGATCGGACCTCTTTATCTCTGCAAGACCGAGGAAAGCGCTAAAACTTATGACTCTGACTCCGTGATCCACCAGGTAACGGATCCCGCCCGCCGCGGTTTCGGAGACATAATCCAGCCATTCTTTTGAGAAGCCCGCCATTTCAGCCTGATGGGCGGCCAAGTCCTTCTGGAAGTCGGCCATGCTGGCCTTGGGGTTCTTGGCGAAGAATTGCTCCTATAGCAAGAGGAGCCTCTGCATCGGGAAGCCCATCGAGGCCGTCAGGAGCATGCAATCCGGAGCTTCGCCCCATATCCCGTCGTGGCCCGGATTCTCACGGGCTGCGATGATGCTGGCGACCTCCGTGCCGTGAGCGTCCATGGAGAAGAAATCCGTGTGGAAGAAGCCAGGCGCGAACCACCCGGGCTTCAAGTTCGCCCGGAGCGCCGGATGAAAGAAATCGAAACCTGAATCTATAACGCCTATCTTGCAGCCCGGGCCGCCGCGGGTGACTTTCCAAGCCTGCTCGACTTTCATGAGCGAGAAGTAAAGCTTTTGTTGCACGGCGAAATTGGGTCGCGTCTGGCCTGCCGCGATCGTTGAGCCAACCGTAATCAAAAGATTGCAAGCGAGAAAAATCCTGAAATGAAGGATGTCAATCTTCTTGACGATCATGCCACAATCCTCCTGCTGAATTCTGCGGCAGCCTCGTATACGGTCTTACAGCCGGAAAAACACCAACAACAGAACGAGGCCTGTGAACCAGACAGCGAACCACTTTCTATAGCCCGGCGGCATCACCGTGCCACGGCGGAATGGAGTGGACCAACTACCCGGAGGCAACAAATCGCGGCCCATTGCAGCCAGACGGCGCTGGCCGCGGATGAGGAAGACAGCCATGTAGAGAGAGGTCGCAAGGAAAACTCCAGCCACCGGCCAGCGCACCCAGACGACCGGCACGTGCCGGGTCCGTAACAGCGCGAATAGTCCGAAGCCCGCGAGCAGCACAACAAAAAGCCAGCGAACGAGTTCCATGGAGCGTAAAGAGTAACGGCGTGCCGCCTCATTCCACCGGAGGTGCTCCGCAGGACGGTCGGCGGGAAGCGGAGCGCTGCTCCGTGCGATCAGGATCTCGAAGGGCAGCAGCCCCAACGCAATATAGGTGAATTCGACCGGACCTTCCCAAAAGCTTCGTCCGCCGCCGTGGGCAAGCAGCAGAATCCAACTGAAAGCGATGATTCCGCCGATCAGCGCCTCGACGCGCCATGAGATGTAGTCGCCCAGGCGGCGCGCTTGAAGCGGAATCGCCACGCTTGATAGTACCGGCGGGTTTCCTCCGAGTTTCGCGCGCGCGTACGAGGTGAAACCCATTTGGCTCGCCACATGAAGGACAGCGGTGCCTCCAGCCCATGCTGGAAATAGGAACCAGCGGCCCGAGGCGAAAACCGCAAGGGCTGCGAAGAGTGTGATCAAGTACATTGCGAGCACGATGCAATGCCAACCCCTCAGCCATCGGGTCCCATCGCCCTCATAGAAGCCGGAGTTCACTTTCACACCCAGGAAGAAATCAGGCCCGTTCTGCAAAGGCCTGTCCCAGGTCTGCTCAAAAACGATCCCGAAAAAGGCCAGCAGCCCGAGAGTGATGTAGAAAAGCATCCATTCACCCGATGTGTGCGCGGTCATTGCGAATCTCCCTTCCGCCGAATCAGATCGAGTTCCCGCCGGACCATGCCCACGATCTCGCGGTCTTTACGACCGCCCAAAATCAACTGCGTCAAGGCGTTCCGCAACGGTGTTCGCAGCTCTTCCTCTTGCACGTTCTGGATATGCCGAGACTCGACCACGGCGCCCGTGCCGTGACGTACCCGGACCAGGCCCTCCTCTTGCAATTGCCGGTAAGCGACAGCGATGGTGTTGAGGTTCACACCCAAATCATTGGCGACCTGGCGTACCGAAGGGAGCGCCATGCCTTCGCGGAGTTCCCCGCCGGCAATCAGCGCTTTTACGCCATCGACGATCTGCTGGTACAAGGGGCGCTTATCGTTGGCATCGACCGTCAGAAACATCTCAAGTCACCTGTCATCTGTATGCATACTCCATACAGCTTTCGTTGTCAAGAGAATTCTCGCTCGTAGGCGGTAGGGTCATCACCAACGAAGAAGTTTGTTACTCCCGTGTCCACCGTGGCCACGGAGGTGTCGTTCGAGCTCCAGGCCGAGTTGCTCGTCTCATCGTAGTAGGACTGATTGCCATTGCAGTCATCGTACTCCGCCGACGCGGAGCAGGATGTGACTTGGCGGATTAATTGGCCGCGGTTGGTACGATAAATTGGCCTGGCGACGGATGGAAACTCCGCATATTCAACGAGGCTTTCCTCCCGGAATTCCCGGCGAGGAAGCATAAAGTGGCCGCAAGTACAAAAGGGAAGCATGATGTGGCCACGGGTACAAGGGGTCAGAAATCACGTGGCGTCAGGACAAGCCGAATAGCGTAGCGCTAGAACAAGGCTGGCTGCTCCTGTTCAGAAACGAAATTTGATCGCTTCTTTCGGCGACCAAGGCTGCTTGCCGGAGGCCGCGACCCGAATATCAGGAGGCTTGGGCCGACCGGCGTCTGCGTCACAGGCGTAACCGGCACAAATGTTGTTGAGGAATCAGTGGGAGAGCTTTCAACTGGCTCAGGCTCCTGCGACACGGCAGGGACGATTCTGTTTTGCTCCGCCTGGATCTCTCGCCAAACCGCGGCGGCGGACTCGCCGATTCCGCCTCCAGTGACCAGTTCGCGGGCCAAGGCGGTCAGCATGTCTTCACCTTCGCTGAGTGCCTGAAGGCCTTCCCCGGAAAATTTTCCTTCCATCGCCAGCGAGACAAGCAACTTTTTACCCATGAGGCGCAAGCAGGCCGTTTGAACGGTGTCATCATAGTGCAGGTAAAAGACGCGAACCGGCTGCCGTTGCCCAATGCGCCAGGACCGGCGGCTTGCCTGGCGCAACGTGTGAAGGGAATAGCCGGATTCATAAAAGATCAGGGTGGGGTGGCTCAGGAGATCGAGGCCCGTCTCGATGATTTTGGGATGCGAGATCGTTACCTGGACGCCCTCCCGCAACTTCTTCTCGATCCACGCCTCCCGTTTCTCGGTGGGCACGTTGGCGGTGAGCACAGCCACCCGGATGCCTTCATGTGTGAGAATGCTTTCCAGGCGTCGCGTCACATCGCGCCTCTGCGTAAATACCGCATAGACGTGGCAGCGACGACTGGCTCTGAGCTCACCCTGAATGATCTCGAGCAACCGGCGCTCCTTCGCCTGGAGGCATTCGCGATCCAGGTCTTCAGGTTGGGCTATCAGAAATTTTTCCCGCCGAGCCGTTTCTTCATTGAACTCCCAACCCCACAGTTCACCGACCTCGTAAGGTCTGTCAGGGTACATCAAAAGCGCATTGAGGCCGACGCTCATCACCGAGTGGTTGCCGCGATGCTCCTTGAGGGCGCGTTTGACATCGTCTTCGAGCTGGCGGTAGGCAGTGCACAATGGAGGGTCCATCCGGACGCCGATCACTTCTTCCGAATAGGTCGGCAGGTCACACGCGATATCTTCAAGCGAGATGAACGCCCCGAGCCCCATCAGAAATTGACCGAACAGCAGCGGAGACGCGCCCGGCCGACGCTTGACCTGTGTGGTCACGCGCGCCTTCGAGCAGGCATTGTCAGCCGGCTGGATCGTCGTGATTTTCTCCAGCACCCCGTAGGTTTCGGCGAAGGACCGCACGCCCGCTTCGCTCCACTCATAGCCGAGCCCGGCCATCTTCCCGGGTTCCAGCCGAAACAAGAGATGATAGAGGTCATCGGCATAGCCGCTGAGCAGTGTGCCGGTAAGAACCACCAGACGATCAGTGCAAGCGGCAAGAGTTCCAAGTGCGTTGCCTTGCGCCGTGTCGCCTGCGGTCAGTTGATGCACTTCGTCCCCAATGCCGTAATCGAACCAGTCGGAAAGATAACGCCCGATGAACTCCATCGGCGCCACTCGGCGAACTCGTTTCCCGTCGGCCTGCCAAAGGGGGCTGTAAAGTTGACGCCGTGACATCCGACGAGGGTCCTTTTCTTCGTCCTCCTCGCCCGTATCGCCGATGATCTCACTGAACCGCAACTTCCCAAAATCCGAGGCGAGCAGCCGCTCATCACCGAGATAGACGGGGCATCCGGTGTCCGAATTGACGACGCTGCCTTGGTAGCGGCCGCATTGCGCCACCTGGTAGGCGTGCCGCCAGAACCAGCCCAGCTTGGCGCGATCCCTTCCGACTATAAATAAGGATGGACCCGAGGAGACTGACTGCCGCCAGCGTTCCCGAGCGGATTTGTAATTCTTCCGCAGACGAAGGTCAGTCAAGGTGGTGTGGAAGCCCTCGCGTACAATCTTGCCGTGGCGAAGCCTCACCTCATTGACGCCGCACGGGGACCCGTGTCGCGCGTGATCGCGCAAAGCGTCGATGAAGAAAACCCTGATTCTCGGGATCGTTTGGAAAGCCTCTCGAGCCATTTTCGCGATCAGATGACCCGGCACCATCGCCAGGGTGGTGTGAGCTCTCCCCTCGGCGTGGCAATGGATGGCGGCGAGCGCAATCAGCGTCTTGCCCGTCCCACACTCTCCGATGACGGCAGCGGCACGGGCTCGCTCCCAACGGCGGACTACGCCCATGGCCGCCAGTTCTTGAACGCGGTAAGGCCTTCGGAGCAAGGTCTTCATCCAGGGTGAAACCGGGTCGTCGGGTGTGTGCAAGGCGGGGTGCGTCTCGATGATGCGCTCGCCCAACTCCTTGCTGAAGTGTTTGAGATAGTCCTGAATGGTCGCGGGAATCGGCATACTCTGAACCTTTCGATACGCGAAATTGCAAGCGGCGGATACAGGCCGACAGGCAGGGCTAAAAAAAGTGCTTGACATGCAAGCATGAATAAATGTAAAAGCACATGTGTACATGACGAGTGCACAGACACCTGCGGAAGTTCGGGCCTGGTTCAGAAGAGCCATCCGGCGACTGTGGCCCGTCGCCACCGGCTCTCTTTCATTGAGGAGGGGACGGTGTATTCGACCCAACTGCCCGGCTTGCGCCTCCGGGAAACTTCACAGTAATTACGCTCTGTACGGCCGGCGGGGAGACCGCCGCTTCTCCATTTACGTCCCGGACCGTATGGTTCCCGAGGTGCGCAAAGCAATTCGTAACGGCCGACGGCTGCAGGAGTTGATCAATGAGGCCGGGGTGCGTTACGTCCAGACGCTGAAGCGAACTCAAGGTTCCAGGTTGCCCAAGCGGAGACGATCCCGTAGGAGGCCTGATGTGGCCGACCAGGGGAACAATTAACTTGGTCGGCGACCCTATTCTTGGAGGTGTATGGCGATGCCGAACCGAAATGACCTGACGGTGTGGTACCAGCGGTTAGGAATATCGGCGCGCACCCAAGCCCTCATTGATCATATTCGTTCGTCGCACCCGGCGCGTCGCGTGGGCGGCGGCCGGGCGAACGTGTCTGGACGCTACCCCAGCAGGAAAATGGGCGTCACCATCCAGTTCGAGAGCCATCGTGTCGAGTTGGCTGCGATCTATGAAATGGAGCATTCGCCAGACGTGCTCGAATACTACGATCAGCCCCCTTCGATCAAACTGTTTTACGACAGCCTCGCCGGCAAACGGCTGGCAGTCTTGCATACACCGGATTTTTTTGTGATTCGTCAAAACGAGGCGGGGTGGGAAGAATGGAAAACTGAGGAAGACCTTCATCGCCTCCAAGAGCGAAGTCCGAACCGCTACCAATGGCAGGATGGACGCTGGCGGTGTCCGCCCGGTGAGGCGCACGCTCATCCTTGCGGTCTCTTCTATCGCGTCCGATCGTCGAAGGAGATCCACTGGACCTACCAGCGCAATATTCAGTTCCTCGAAGATTACCTCCGTATCGATCCTTCAATTCTCCCGCTGCCGACCGAGGCGCGAGAAAAAATCCTCGCTTATACGAATGCATTGCCCGGAATCTCGCTCGAAGAGCTTCTGGAGCGAACTGCTGAATTCGCAACTCCAGATGACGTTTACCGCCTCATCGCCGCCGATTATCTCTATGTTGACCTCGACCGAGCCGCGCTTGCTGAGCCCGAAAAGGTTCAGGTCTTCCCGCATCACACGACAGTAGCTCAGGCCCTCTCGTCAAAGGATCGGCCACCGCTTTCCAGATCAGAAACTTTCATGCCAAGCGCACTGGTAACCTGGGATGGCCGCAAGTGGCAAATCGTCAACGTGGGCGAACATCACGTGGATATCTTGGGCGAGAACCGGAGCCTCATTGAGCTTCCTTTGGACGCGTTCGAGTCGCTGGCGAAGGATGGTCGGATCAAGCAGATTGGTCCGCCGACGGGGGACACACGGACAGCAATGGTAATTGAAGCCATCGGCCGCGGCAACGGACGGGACTTAGAAGTGGCTAATCAGCGGACTGAACTCCTCCGCCTCCATGCTTCGGGCGAGCCGATGCCTGGCGGCACTCAAGCCTCAGCGCGTTCACTCCGCCGCTGGGCCGCGGCGCGTCGTGAAGCCGAGCGCGAGTTAGGGGATGGCTATGTTGCCCTGATTCCCCGACTCGCGTGGCGAGGGAATTACCAGCCCAAGCTTCCGGAGCTGTCGCGGAAGTTGATGCAGAAATTTATCGAGACTGAGTACGAAACGCACAAGCAGAAAACCCGGCACGCCGTGTGGATCGCTCTTCGGCTGGCCTGCCAGCAGCAAGATGTCGTCGCTCCTTGTTATAAGACGTTTTGCCGTGCGGTGCGAAGCCGCTCCGGCCCGGATCAAGATCGTAAAAGGCAGGGGGAAAGAGCGGCCTATCGGCACGAGCCATTCTATTGGGAGCTTGAGTTGAAAACGCCCCGGCATGGCGACCGGCCTTTCGAGATCGCCCACATCGATCACACTGAGCTCGACGTCGAAACGGTCTCCTCACGGACCGGTCGCTTACTTGGACGACCTTGGCTGACCCTGATGATGGATGCTTTCTCCCGGCGGGTCCTTGCTTCTTATCTTACATTCGATCCGCCCAGCTACCGTTCCTGCATGATGGCCTTGCGGGACTGCGTGCGGCGGAACGGCCGACTGCCTCAGATCCTTGTCATGGATGGTGGTGCGGAATTCCGAAGCATTTATTTTGAGAGTGTGCTGGCGCGCTTTGAGTGCATTCAAAAGACGAGGCCGCCGGCTAAAGCGCGCTTCGGTGCGATACTCGAGCGGCTCTTCGGCACCACCAACTTGCAATTCGTCCATAATCTCGAGGGCAACACTCAGGCCACGCGGAATGTCCGGGAAGTCACTCGATCGGTCTCACCCCGGCGGCACGCCGTGTGGACACTGCCTATGCTTGAGGAGCGGCTGGGCAACTTCTTCTACGAGATCTATGACATGCAGCCGCACCCAGCTTTGGGACAAAGCCCGCGCGAGGAGTTCGCTCGAGGCATGGCCCGCTTCGGGCCGCGATTCCACCGATTGGTCGCTTATGACGACGACTTCTTGATGGCGACTTCGCCCACGACCAGCAAAGGGACCGCAAAAGTGGTGGAGGGCCACGGCGTTAAAATCAACCACCTCTACTACTGGTGCGAAGCCTTCCGCCATCCTGATCTTGCTGGACAACAGGTGGAGGTACGCTTCGATCCATTCGATCTTGGGACGGCTTTCGCCTTCGTGCACCGCCAATGGGCGACCTGCCATTCGGAACATTATCTGACGTTCCGCGGCCGCTCGCAGCGCGAAATCATGTTGGCTACCCAGGAACTGAAGCGGATACGCCAGACTCATGCGCGGGAATACAACATCACGGGAAGCCGCTTGGCTGAATTCTTAGAATCCATTGAAGCTGAGGAGAAGTTGCTTCAACAGCGGCTTCGCGACGCCGAGGCGAGCGTCATTCGGACTCATGCATCAGGGTGCGAGCGCTCACTTGACGCGCAACCTTCCGCTATGGCATCGGAACCCCTGTCTTTCAACGAAGAGAATATTGTCCCAGAGGTTTACGGAGAATTCTGAGGCATGGATAGAAGCGGTTTTCCGCCGCAACTCCAAAATCGGCCCTGGCCCGAGCGCCTCGCTTATTTTCATTCCTACACCGTCGCGCATCCAGCCCTCGTTGAGGCCAAAGAAAAGCTCCTTTGCGCGATTCAAGATTCCGCGCCAAATACCTTGATCCTGGTTCTCGGTCCGGCCGGAGTGGGCAAGACAACGCTTTGTCGCAAGATCGAGCAAGTTCTCACCCAGGACATGGCTTCCGACCTCGCCTCTGATCCTACGCGCTTGCCGGTCGTAAGCATCGAAGCGATGGCCTATGACTCGCGAACTTTTAACTGGGGGGACCATTTCAGGCGCCTTCTCCTCGAAATGGAGGAACCGCTGGTCGACTACAAAATAGCTCCTTGGCCCGGCACGCCGCCTGAGACGTCCCGAGGGGTTAGGCTGGGACGGAGGCCAACAGCCGCCGCCTATCAGCACGCCGCGGAACAAGCGTTGACCTTCCGCCGACCCAAGGCCGTACTGATTGATGAAGCCCAGCATCTTGCCAAAATCCCTTCAGGCCGGAAACTTGCCGATCAACTGGACGTTATTAAGTCAATCGCCAGCCGGACGCGCACCATTCACGTGTTGTTTGGAACCTACGATCTTCTTGCCTTCCGTAACTTGAGCGGACAGCTTAGCCGTCGAAGTATCGACATCCACTTCCACCGCTACCGGCTCGACGACCAAAGCGAGAAGAAAGCGTTCTGGGGCGCTCTTCGTTCTTTTGAACAACACCTGCCCTTGGCCGAACCGCCGGATCTCCTTCAACAATGGGAATATCTGTATGAGCGCAGCGTCGGCTGTGTAGGTGTCTTAAAACAGTGGTTGGATCGCGCGCTCGCCATAGCAGCCCGGCAAAACTCTGCAACCTTCAACAGACCGATCCTTGAAGCTTCTCGCCTATCGGTCTCACAGTGCGAAAAAATGCTGTCGGAAGCGTTGGATGGAGAAAACCAACTGGTCGAGCGGGAGAATGATGTTCGGAACCTTCGTCTGCGCTTGGGGCTAAAGAACAATGCCCCTGAAAAGAATCCGATGCCCCCGTCAACGGACGCCATCAACCGAAGCCATGTCCAACGAAGGTGGCGGCCAGGAGATCGCCGGCCGTACCGCGACAAAGTCGGCGTGGGAGCTCCTGTCTATGCCGCATCCGCGGTCGTTTGAATCGTGGGATCTCACGATCCCGAAGGTTGCGTCCCGCAGCCCACTGTTTTCCCTGAGTCCAATTGGCGTCGGCACTCCCTGGGTGGAGGGTCTCACGAGCTATGTAGCCCGGCTGGCGGAGGCGCATGCTGTTTCGGTTGGTGACTTGGTTGGGCGAGAAGTCTCACAATACTCTCCAGTGCCATTGCCTCTTGTTCATCCGTCACACAGACTGCTTCCTCGCCGCCGGCGGTCGCATTGTTTTCACGCAGGCCCTTATTCTTTAAACGGTTTCGGAGAAACCGCTGCCATTTGGGTCAAGGCCCTTGAAGCTGGAACTTGCCAGGATGGCTTGGAGTTACTCACTCTCCTTTCGTTGAGTGAGGTTCTGTGTGAAACGTGGATTTTTCGGAAGTTTCGCGCCTGGTGTCCCGAATGTTATCAAGCTTGGCGGGAGCAAGATCTTCCGCTCTATGAACCACTGCTTTGGTCTTTTCAGGCCGTCAGAATCTGCTTGCGGCATCAACGCCCACTTCAAGAACGCTGCCCGCATTGTCACCGGCGAACATCTCCCTTGGCCATTTTTTCAAGACCCGGCTACTGTGCCTCCTGCCGGCAATGGCTAGGTCTACGCGCGCCCCTTGGTTGTGTTTCTCCGGGCAAGAGTCATCGCCCGCTTGATGATGACGGCTGGATCGTTCGAGCCCTCGCCGACCTGCTTGCCCGAATTCCGCGCCCGGCTCCGGTAATCCTGAAAAAAACGTTTCAGGACAATCTGCGCGAGCTCGTCCAGCAGCTTACTCACGGGAACATGAAGGCGTTTTGCAATGGCGTCCCTATCAGCTTTTACGTATTTTACGGGTGGATAAACGGAGGTAATCTTCCCTGCCTTGATCAACTCCTGTATCTCTCAAAGTGTCTGGGCATTCTCCCGATGGACCTCCTCGTACCTGGCAAATTCTCCACGGAACCTGCTCGGCAAAAGCTCCGGGCATCCGTGGGAGCTTGCTTTTCAAACTGTAAGGTCCTTCGGACGCGCGCCCAGCTTCGATCTATCCTCCAGAATACATTGACAGAGACCCCACCGCCGAATGTCAAAACCGTCGCCCGCCGGCTTGGTTATCGGAATGCTTCAGCTCTTTATCAATGGAATTCAGACCTAGCGAAACAGATCACCGAAAGGTGTCGAAAGTCTGGGCGCCGTCAACCAAGACCACCAGCGCGAGTGCGGCCAATCTGCTCCCGAGTGAAAATGCAACAGGCTCTCGAGATAGCCCTCCTTTTCAACCCTCCAGTACCCCTCATGCAGCTCGCCCAGCAACTTGGCTATGGGGGACCTACTGTCATGCAAAAGAGGTTCCCGGAATTATGCGTGGCAATCCGAGAAAAGAGAAACGCTTGGAACACCGAGCGTGCCCTCCAAATCCGGAACGAAATAACCCTTGCTCTCCAGGAGGAGCCGCCGCCCTCGCTGATCGAGATTGCGCGACGGCTAAAGATCGGAACGCGCAAAACCTTGCGTAAATTCTGCCCTAATGTGGGAGAACTGCTGGCAGAAAGACGCGCGGATTGCCGTGCAGTTCGCCTCGCATACCGGGAAGCAGCTCTCCGATCAGCGTTGGTTGAAGCTCCTCCCCCTTCCATCCGGCACGTCGCGCGCCGGCTCGGACTTTCGAAGAACACTCTGAAACTCACATTCCGGAGCCTCTGCCGGGATATCGGCATCCGATACCGCCAGAGCCTTGGAACTGGCGCTGAAGGACGCGGCGAACCTTCGCGTCAAGACAACATGGCCCTATCAAACCCAACCTTTCCCGAATTACGACGGCCCTGACTCTCCGGCACCGGACCATCACCTGGGAACCATAAATTGGCCGGATCGGTTTGGAACCATTTCTTGGCCAAATGGCCATTTTATGGTCGTAGTAACACAGGAGTAGGTCCAGCCGACTTCAACGCCGAAGGTGCCCGGGCTCACGCCAATGCCCGCGAAGCTGTCGGGACAGGGACACGCGCAGCAATCGTAGCTCGATACGGTGCCCTGGCCTTTGCGGATGACGAGCAGGCGGCCGCTCATGGGAACATCGTCTATTCTAACCCAATTGATGGAGCCGTCGGTGGCGTCGAGCGGAATCTTGTGGCCCTTGAAGTCGGCGGTTTGCGCGTCGCGCAACTGGCGAATATCAATCGCCCGCGTCTCGTAAGGCGCGAGCTCGAGCGAGGTCAGATAATAATGGACGTTTTCGGCCGTGATGGAGAGGCCGACCCGCGCCCGCTGGTTGCTTTCGTTGGTGAGGAACAAAACCGAGTCCGTGCGGGCATCCAGATGCCACGGGTTTGCGCCCGAGCCCGACCAACCGTCGCCTTCGTTCGCCATATGCGCGTCCACCACCAGGTCTTGCGCCGCGCTCGTCGCGCCTACCTCCGTGCTGCCAAACGTCAGGCTCGATGGACTGAGCGACACTCCGGGCGCAATGCCCGTGCCGCTCAAGGCCACGGCGCTTGCCCCGACGCCGGTCGAGATGCTCAGGCTGGCAGGGCGGGACCTGGGCGATCATCGAGCCCGGGTGCGCTGGTGGACCGGGCGGTGGTCTCTATCGGGGCGGGGCCGCTGGCCGTGAGGCTGGCGGGGTGGCGGCCTGGCCTTGGGCGTGGGGGACGCGCTTCAGGCTCTTGGCCCAATCGCGCCAGTGCTTTAGGAATTTCTGCTCGTTTTGGTCGAAGTTAGCGATGGAAGGCGTCCACTGGTTTTGTCGGGTGAGCTCACCAAGGCCCACGACCGCGTAGTAACGCACCTCGCGGTCGGAGTCATAAAGGGCCTGGGACAGCGGCCCGAGGGCCCGAGGGTCGTGCGTATTGCGCAACGCCGCCGCCGCGCCCCGGCGAAGGTACACGTTGTGGGAGGCCAACAGGGGTATGAGCAACGGGATGGCGCGCGGGTCCTTAATCCCGAACCCAATCGCGCGGCCGACACTGTCCCTGAGCTGGGGGTCAATCTTTGAGCTGTTCGAGAGCAGCACGGGCTCGACATCCCTAAGCACGGAGGCGTGGCTCTGGGTGATCAGCGCACTCGCAGCAGCCAGCCTGACGTCTGGGGAGGGGCTCGTCACGGCGCCCTTGAGCGCCGCCGTCGCCGCCGGCGTCCGGATCATGGCGAGCGTCCGGATCGCGTGCAGCTTCACGCCAGCCGGCGCTCCCGGAGAGTTCAGCGCATGGACGACCTCCGCCGTGAC
>JAKAWN010000137.1 GCA_021827245.1 Acidobacteriota bacterium
GGTGCCTTCCCGCCGAGTTCAAGATTTACCTTCGTGATGTTTGGCGCTGCCGCCGCCATGATGGCAGATCCTGTCTCGACGCTGCCGGTAAAGCTGATCATGTCGACCCGGGGTGATGAGGCAAGCGCCCTCCCAACCGTGGGGCCACGGCCATGTACAATGTTGATGACTCCCGGCGGCAAGTCGGTTTGGGCAAGCAGTTCGCAAAACTTCACGGCATTGTGAGGCGTTTCTTCGCTGGGTTTGATTACAATCGTATTCCCTGTGACCAGCGCGGGAGCTGCTTTCCGTGCAATCAGGAAGAAGGGGAAATTCCACGGCAGGATGCCGCCGACCACTCCGATGGGTTGGCGAAAAAGGAAGATAGACTCTCCGGAACGATCGCTCTCCAGGATTTCGCCCTCGATTCGGCGCGCCCATTCCGCCGCGTAATCAATGTAATCAGCGGTAAAGGCTACTTCAACGCGAGCCAGACTCAGAATTTTCCCTTGTTCTTCGGTAATAATTCGCGCGAGAGGTTCAATATTCTGCCGGATCTTCCCTGCAATCTGGCGCAGCAATCTGGACCGCTCGATCGATGGTTTCCTTGCCCAATCGCGCTGGACCGAAGCGGCGGACGAAAGCGCACTTGAGAGATCGGAATTGTTACTTTCAGGCACGGTGCAAATGAATTGGCCTGTTGAAGGATTTGTTACCTCGATACGTTCTTTGGAACTTGATGGTAAGAACTCACCATCGATGAAGTTTTCGAAGGACTTCATGCGAACACCTCCAGAATTAATAGGGATCTTGTGCGGATTCTCTTACTTCGATTCATTACGAGCAGGTCCATTCTGGAATTCCCCACATCCGGTAAAAGGATCAGGGAGAATGCTCACGCTAACTGCTGCATGGCTCGCTATGATTTGTCGCGCCATTGAAATTAGGTGATATAGTAAAATTTTTCCACCCATTTCTGTTCCTCTGTTTGCGTCTAACTGCCTCTCTTCGTGCGAGAATATTTTGAAATGACCTCCATGAATGAATCCTGAAAACGTTGCTTTGTTACGGAGGAGCGCAGAACCAGGAGAATGCCGAATCTGACAAACTTCACAGGCTATCGTACATTGGGGGTGTTTTCTCTCCACCGCACAAAGTAAGTACGTTAAGTCCGAGTTCAGGGAACATCGTTGCCTCAGCCGCTAGCGACGAATCGGCAAGCGCCGCTGACGCCGCATAAGCTCCGTCAAGGTGGTTAACACAATGAGGCGCCATGAACTGATCACGTGTTACGTCCTGCAAGACCACGTATATGATTGGCTACTGGCAGGTTGTTTATTTCCATCTTCGAGCGGTTGGGTAACTTGACCGTCGCGACGGACCCTGCTGCGCCGCGGGCAGCAATGCCGGCTGAACTGGGCCCGCATGCCCCGCTTGACAGAGCGACAGCACCCCGACAGCAGGCGCTCCATCTTTACCCCTACCAGCGCTTTGCCGCCACTAATCCCAGATAAGAGCCTCATGCGGGAATTCTGCTTATGGGCATTCGTGCGGGGCAGTGGGCAACTGCTGTCCCTGCCGCGATCCATGAATCTGCAGTGGAACACGTCTTCAACTAACACCGCGAACAGACCGAACAGTTGGTTTTCAGGCACGGTCGAATTCCTGCCTGGCGAGGATCCCTTCAAGCGTCGAAAGGTAGCGATCGATGTCCGACTTGTCGTTATAAAGGTGGACAGAGCCTCGAACGCGCCCATCACCCGCCCAGACGGTCACTCGTTCCTTTTGCAGCGCTGTCCCGATCTCCTCCGCTCTTGGGTGGGCAAATGCCACAATACCAGAAGCGTATTCGGAGCCATCTGGTGTCAAAAGATCAAGTCCAAGGCGGTCGAGTCCAGCCCGGAGATTGGCAACCAGAGGCTGCAATTTGCGATAGATGTTTTCAACCCCAATATCCAGAAGAAACTCAAGACTCTTCTTCAAAGCGAAGATCGAAGGAAAATTCGGCATGCCGACCGCCAATCGGGCCGCGCCGTCTTTAAGCTCGAACGTCTCGAACCGCTTTTCTGAGAAAAGGTTCTTCACCGAGTACCACCCAACCATTGCAGGCTTCAGCCTTGCTCGAAAACGCGGGCTGGTGTAGATAATGCCCAGCCCATGCGGTCCGAGCAACCACTTGAAGCTGCTCGACATGAGATAGTCGATGCCATCTACACTGACCGGGCACCTCCCAAGCGCCTGAGTCGCATCAATTGAAACAAAGGCCCCAACTTTTGCCGCCGCTTCAGCTATTTTCTGCACGAAGGGAAGGTAAGCCCCTGTCTTATAACTGACAAGGCTGAGGGAAATCAGGCGCGTTCGCGGGCATATATTCTCTGCCACCCTCTCCCAATCAAGTTTGCCTCCTTGGCCGGGGATCACCACAACATCAATTCCATTCTGTTTCAAGCGCACCCATGGGAGAACATTTGATGGAAACTCCAGCTCGCTGATGATCACCTGGTCGTGCAGTTTCAATTCCAAAGACGCAGCGAGAAGGCTTAAGGCTTCCGAAGCGCTCGATAGAAACGTGACGTTGGAAGAATCTGTGCTTAGTAGGCTAGCAGCCAGATGAAGCGCGTCCGCTTCAACCCTATGGAGTTCTACGCGACCCGGCGTCCCGCGAGCTTTAATCCGGGAATACAGTTGAAAGGCTTTCTCGCAATCGGGATGTGGCAACCCTTCGGCAGCCGTATCCAGATAAGTCACTTCTCTTGCTGTAGGAAACAAGTCCTTATACATGTGTCCTCATTGAAAAGATGTCATCAGTCGCCTATAAACCTCGAATGCCATCTCGACTTGATCCAGATCCACGAACTCGTCCTCGGTATGTGCCTGTGCAATGCTTCCAGGGCCCATGACAATGCTAGGAACCCCCGCCATTGAGAGTTTGCTCGCGTCGCTCCCGAAAGGAACTCCCACTGGCTTCGGATCGAGCCCTGCATCTTTCAAAGCCTGAGAGGTCTGAAGTGCGATAGGTGACTTCGAGGGCGTCTCCAAAGGCCAATCCTGAAGTACCGCGGGTCCTACGACGACTTCGAAATTGTGGTCGGTGGCTCGAAGCCCCTCGAGTTCCCTGCTGATGTTAACAAGCGTGGCAGGCCCCTGTTCGCCGGGAACCAGGCGTCGATCGATCTCGATCCAACAGAACTCGGGCACGACGTTGACCTGCGTACCGCCTTCTATCAACCCTACATTCAAGGTGGGCGGTCCTACTAACGGATGGCTCATGGTCTGTATTCGCTTGGCATATTCAGCGAGCGTGTCGATAACGCGCGCCATATGTTCAATGGCGTTAGCGCCAAGGCGCGGTTCCGAGCTGTGCGCAGACTTCCCGCGCGTTGTGATTCGGAAACGAACGCACCCTTTGCTGGCGATTGCGACCCTCATTTCCGTAGGCTCAGCCACCACAGCTGCAGAAGCTTCAATATTCTCACAGAGTTTCGCCACGCCTCGATAAGAATGTTCCTCATCAACGGCGGCCACCAACCACACATCACAGACCGGATCTTTCCCCGACACCTTCAGATCGGCGACAGCATGCATCATGGCCGCCAAGCCAGCTTTTGTATCACAGGCACCCCTCCCATACATTCGCCCAGAACTTACGGTGGGCTCGAACGGAGGCACAATCATGTCCTCGACCCCAGCCGTGTCCACGTGCGCTTCAAAAATGATTTTGTCATCATGGCGCCGCCCTGGGGTCCGAATGATGACATTCGGGCGATCCGGCAGCACTTCCTGTATCCGAAACTCGATCCCGCGTCCTTCGAAAAACTCCATTATGTAGCGCTGAATTTCACATTCCGGCCGCCCATTGGTGTAAGCGGGGTTGACGCTATTGATGCGAATCAAATCAGCTAAGGTTTGAACTAACGGTGAATATGCCATCAGATTATATTGGGTGACGAAGATCGTCCTTCGAGGGTTTGCAAGGCTTTTTGTGCGCGTCGACCTCCCCTGTCCATAGTGATAGTAAGGTGTCCTGAAAGCAGTGTATCACCCCTCTGTCTAGCGAGTTTTTCAATGCTCTGAACGTATTGCTCCAGGTTACCGTCCCAGGTATTGCTTGGCAAAAGCTTGTCGCCATGGAAAACGGCGTCGCCGGGGAAGAGGATGGATTTCCCTTCTTCGCACAAAATCAGCGAAAGCATGCCGGAGCATTGGCGGGAGTTTGGAAAACCCGCAACTCGAGTCGCCGATCCTGAAGAAGTCTTCTTAATTGCGCGTGTGCGCGAGCGGGCAGGGTTAAAAACATATTTTCCAGTATAGAAGCCTCCCTCCTTGGCAATGCTCAGACTGACACGCTCTTCGTCACCCTTGCTGAGGTGTTCCGCGGTCTGCCACGACGTCGCCCCTTCAACCCCAAAACGCTCATGCCATCCGAAAGCCGTGCCGGCTTGGCTCGCGTGCACATGTGTCAGCACGAGGCATTGGAGTTGGCCGGGGTCGGGGCCGTCAAACCGCATGCTCGTTAGAATGGGCTCAATGGTTATTCCTAGTTCGGCATCGACCATGGCCAAATCGCGGCCGCCGTCAATCATGTAGACGCGGCAACCGCGCTCTTCCGATAGGATGAATTTAAGAGCCCCGCCACCCACCCAATAAGCTTGTTCAGATGGTTGCATGGTTCATTCTTCGATTACAAAATCACCTTGGGCGTTCGCAGGTTCAATTAAGGCCAGGGCTACGAGCGCGACTCCGGGCTACTGGCACTCTCGCACGTAGTCGCAAAAGCATTGGAGCTCCTCGCGTAAGGCTCCACGAGCCTCCTCTCGTAAGCGCGGATCGCAGCTTGCTTCGGGGATTTCGAGACCTTTTTCGCGCCAGAAAGCTGAAACCGCTTGGGAAAAGGCTGGGGTTACCCATTCCGCGCTCGCCGACAGAGGGCAAGGTTTCGTGGAGATTCACGCATGCAATTCCCGGCAACCGCCATTGGGCTTCAACAACACCCTATACTTTGGCCCAGCATTCGAGAACCTTCCAGAATGTGTCCCGGGTGACGCTGCTGCCATGGCTGCGCGAACTAGGCGCATCCAGTCTCCCGGATATCACAGCCTCCGATCGATGTCATGAACACCTTTGATGATTGTCGGACAACTTCCGCCGTATTTGGCCAAAAGCGAATCTGGCCTCTTGCGCTGCACCTACGTCGAACCCACCTCGCCTAGGTGGCCGGAGTCGACCTCCTCTTACAGCGGCGCGTACCGCGAATCAAGTGGAGCAGATTATTTCAGCGTCGTTGCTACGTCAATTATAATTATTAGACAATATATGTCCGAAATTGGTTCATTTGACCTGGGAGGCGTCATGGAATTTCGTCAGCTCGAAATGCTTCTGGCGGTGGTTGAGAGTGGTGGATATGCGAAGGCGGGAGAGCGGCTCCGTATCTCCCATTCAGCCATCCACCGCCAGATCAAGCTCCTCGGGGACGAGATTAACGATCGAATTTTAGCACGAAATGGAAAACGGGTCGTGCTAACAGAAGCCGGAGAAATTCTCATCGGAACCGCACGCAGAGTTCGCCAGGAAGTAGTCGACACCTATCACCAGCTCAACGCGATCCGTGGACTCGAGTGCGGCAGCTTGAGAATCGGCACTGCTGACACTATTCTCTTTTCTTATTTGCTTCCAATTCTTGAGCGCTACCAGAAACAATATCCGCGAGTGGAGGTCTATGTAAAAACTACGAGTGCTGGAAATGTTTTCGAGCAAATTCACGCCAGAAACCTTGACTTGGGTATCGTATTCAATGCAGCAAAGCTTCTCCCCAAGAAAACAAACCTCCGATATGAAATTCTTTACGAGGAGCAATTCGTGTGGGCGGTAGGCAAGGACCATCCGCTAGCCAGAAAAGCATCGGTTTCCCTCAAGGAATTGGCCAGCTTTCCCTTTGCAATGTTGCCGGAATCGAGCCATCTCCGGCAGATATGCGAAAAGCGGCTCCAACAGTTGCGCACCGCTACATACATTTCCTTCGAGCTTGAAAACGAGGAAGCGATAGAAAAGGTCGTAAAGACGAGTCTTGCCATTGCATTGCTCCCGGCAGGGCGCTCCGGCAATGACGGTATTTACCGACTGCGAGTCCGCGAAGCCCCCGTACGTGGAGACGTTAGCCTGGTTCTTCCAAGTCGCGCACACATCCCGAAGTCCGTCCGTGAGTTCGTTAGCCTATGCAGGGAAAGGACCCGTCAATATTCTCCAAAACGGAGAAGATAAGGACAATGGCAAGGGTTTGTCCGACCTCGCTGCGCAAGCGCGCTCGCATCCTCACGTGTTCGGGCGAATCTCCGGCGCACTTTAACCGCCCTCGCCGCCGTTTCAACTCCCCGGTCAAATGCGCATCCGATAGATAGCCTTCAATTCCTCGCTGCTCCAGCCCCTTCAGGTTCCGCACCGAAAAGAAACCGCTGTCCGCGCTCACTTCCTGCGGCCACGCCCAGCAACCCTGTTGGACCTGTTCCACCATCGGGAACGGCAACGCCGCATCGCTGGTTGACTGGGTGGTCCGCTGGGCCACGATCAAATGATCATCGCTCACCGCCAGATCTACCGTATAGCCCAGCACATAGCCCCGTGCCGCACGCAGAAACCGACTGTTGGGGTCGGTTTCCGACAACTGCCGCGCTCCCATCCGCCTCAGCCTCTGTAGCTTCTGCTTCGTCTCCCGAACCTGCTCCTGCAGCCGTTCCCCGTAGTCGGCATCCACTTCCGTTCCCGGCTCTTCGTCTGCATCCGCTGCGTCGCACTGTTGCTGCCAGCGCCGAATCGCCCGCCGCGTCTTCGCCAGTTGCCGGCGCAGTTCGTCCCCGTAGACCGTGCGCTTTTGGGAGGCGTTTGCCCCCACCCGCGTCGAATCGATCACCACGTGCCCCAGCCGCCCCATCCCCAATCCCCGCGCCACCTCCACCACCTGCAGAAACAGATCGTTGATCGCCCACCGGTACCGCGTCCGGAAGACGTTCTACGTCCAGTGGTCCGGCTGCGCTCCCCCTGCCAGATAGCGGAACGCCAGGTCCTCTCTTACCCGCTGTTCCAGCCGCCGCGACGAGGTCACCTGCAGCGCGTAGGCATACAACCAGACCTTCAGCAGTAGCGCCGGCGCATACCGCGCCCGCCCTACTTTCACGTAATCAGCCTCGAACCCGCTCAAATCCAACTCCTCCACCACATGATGCAGGAAAAAACACAGGTGATTCTCGCCTAGCACGTCCTTCACACTGGGCGGCAGCAGATACGCCTGGTCGGGATTGTAGGGAAGAACTTTCATCCTCTTGCCTCCTCATCCCGCATTATACAAATCCCTCAACCCCAGTTGTCACACAGACTCCGGCGGGGGAGAAGACATCCGGCACGTGTACGAGTATATGCACCCCAAAAGTGAACATGTCATTGACGGGTTCCGTCTCCACATGCGGCTGACGATCATACAGCAGCACGCAAAGGCGTTCGAACTACGGCAGCCAGAGAGTAGGAGTGCGGCCTCGATGCAGTTGGAGAGTATCAAGCACCTGCTCTTGCAGGGGAATGTCGAAGATGCCTTGGAGCGGATGACCCGCCTACTCGCGGACCTCGATCTGACCCGAAATCGCTCCGCACCGGCGGAGAAACTGGCCACGCGCGTGGCCAAGTTCGAGGCCTACATTCACAACCATCAGGAATTGATCCAGAATTATGGCCAGCGGTATCGGCAAGGGGAGACGATCAGCACGCCGTCCGTTGAATCGACGATCAATCAGGTTGTGGCCGGGAGCATCGTCAAACAACAACAGTGGCACTGGAGGCGACAATGGGCGCACCTGCTCCTACTTACCTGGACCAAGGTCCTAAATAACGAACTGGAAGAGACGTTTCGGCGCTGGCATTCGCTGTTCCGCGTTCAAGCGAAAGCGGCCTGACCACCGGGATTCTGCTGCTCTCGTCCTGCGACCAGCGGCATGTGAGCTTCGGCGGCCATCAGCGGCGATTCACGCCAGGGGGAGAAAGAGTATTTCGCGGTTGCGCGGGACAACCGAAGCAGAGTTGGCCGAGTCTAGGGAATTCCGCGCCGGGTGCTTATGCAAAGGCCTGGACTGCGTAATGGTTTTAGACCGGTGTGGTGAAATAATTCATCTTGACTTCCGAACGCTTGCAGCTTCATTGTGTGGGATGCGGTGCGGTCGTGCGTATGACTGAGGGTCAATGAGCGTTGGTGCACAGAAATTTGGCGACGACTGAAATTTCTCTTGCGGTATTTCATCCTGAACCCTTTCGTTTTCTCCGGCCCGTTCGCTAGAGCAGGGCAAATTCGCTTAGTTTAACGGATGTATTTCAGGATCATCGACAGTGACCGCGTGATGGCTGGGGCGGGGTAGAGAAAGGGCCGCAGTTTCGTCGGTGCCGGGCCAAGATGAGGATTGCGGAAACATGACGATGAGCAAATGCGATTTGCTGAAGGCGTACAGAATCATGAAATTGATTCGCGCGTTTGAAGAGCGGCTCCATGTGGAGTTTGCCACGGGAGAAATTCCGGGGTTTGTTCATCTTTACGCGGGCGAAGAAGCCATTACTACCGGTGTTTGCCTTCACCTAACGGACGCGGACAAGATTACCAGCACGCACCGCGGCCACGGCCACTGCATCGCAAAAGGATGCGATGTGGAGGGGATGATGGCGGAGATTTATGGCAAAGCATTCGGCCTTTGCGGGGGCAAGGGAGGCTCGATGCACATTGCCGACCTCAGCAAGGGAATGTTGGGTGCCAACGGGATAGTGGGGGGCGGCCCGCCCCTTGCCTGCGGAGCCGCGCTGGCCGCCAAGAAACTCGGCACGAAGAACGTGGCGGTAAGCTTTCTGGGGGATGGCGGGGCCAACCAGGGCACTTTTCTGGAGAGTCTAAATCTCGCTTCGATCTGGACCCTGCCGTGCGTGTTTGTCATCGAGAACAACGGCTACGCGGAGGCGACGTCTTGCTCCTATGCAGGGGCATGCCGGGATTTTGCGGACCGTGCACCGGGTTTCAACATGCCCGGAGTCAGGGTCGACGGGCATGATTTTTTCGCGGTGCACGAAGCGGCTGGGAAAGCCATCCACCGCGCCCGCGAAGGGAGCGGCCCATCTTTAATCGAATGCAAAGTTAACCGGTACTTCGGCCATTATGAGGGCGACTCGCAGGCATATCGTGTTGCAGATGAGGTGAAAACAATCCGAGAAACGCGGGACTGCCTTGATCAATTTCGCCGCCAGGTGACGTCGGCGGGCTGGTTGGACGACGCCGATCTCCAACGTCTCGACCTGGAGGCGCAGGCCTTGATTGACAGTGCTGTCTTGAAAGCCCGGTCGGCCCCAAAGCCCCCGGCGGAGTCTCTGCTTACTGACGTCTATAATTCATACTGAGTTTCAAGGATTCACCTATGCCTAGACGCATTACCTTCAAGCAAGCGATTAACGAAGCCCTCGCACAAGAGATGAAGCGCGACAACAAAGTAGTTTTGCTGGGCGAGGACGTAGCCGGCGGCAGCGGGGCCGGCGGGCAAATGGACGCGTGGGGAGGCGTCCTCGGGGTAACGAAAGGCCTGTGGCAAAAATACGGCGACCGCGTTTTGGACGCTCCAATTACCGAATCCGCCTTTGTCGGAGCGGCCATTGGAGCGGCGATGTCTGGCCTCCGCCCGGTCGTCGAACTTATGTTTGTGGATTTTATGGGCGTCTGCTTCGACCAGATCTTCAATCAAGCCGCCAAGTTTCACTATATGTTTGGCGGCAAGAGCACCACTCCCGTGGTCATCCGCACGATGATCGGCGCAGGTCTTCGCGCGGCCGCGCAACATTCCCAGTGTCTTTATCCGATTTTCACGCATATTCCGGGCTTAAAGTGCGTAGTGCCCTCCACCCCTTACGATGCCAAAGGTCTTTTGATCCGGTCAATCAGGGACAACGACCCAGTCATTTTCTTCGAGCACAAGCTTCTCTACCCGTTTCTTGGTGAGGTCCCCGAAGAATCCTACACAGTGCCATTAGGTGAGGCGAACCTTGTCCGCGAAGGGCGCGATGTCACGATCGTGACACTAGGGAAGATGGTGCACGTTGCTTTGGAGGCGGCTGCATCGCTGGCTAAGGAGGGGATCGACAGCGAGGTCATCGATCTCAGATCAATTTCACCTCTGGACGAAGACACGGTGCTCGAAAGCGTGGACAAAACAGGCCGGCTGGTCGTGGTGGATGAGTCGTCGCCTCGCTGTAATATTGCAACGGATGTTTCTGCGCTCGTGGCCCAGAAGAGTTTCGCAGCCTTGAAGGGTCCTGTGCGAATGGTCACTCCGCCTCACGTCCCGGTGCCTTTCAGCGACCAACTGGAAGACCTCTATATCCCCAATGCTTCCCAGGTTGTCGAGGCCATTGCGGGAGTTATGAGTTACGCGTCATGAATTCTGCCGACATGCGACTGGTAACAATGCCCAAGTGGGGCCTGGCGATGACGAAAGGGAAGGTGGTAGCATGGCTCGTCGAGGAAGGGGCGAATCTTCATTCCGGGCTGGAGTTGGCCGAGGTCGAAACCGAGAAGATCTTGACCTCCATAGAGTCCCCTTCGTCCGGCATCCTGCGCAGGAAGGTAGCGCACGAGGGCGACGTCGTCGCAGTGGGAGGGCTAGTCGGTGTGATTGCGGAAGCTTTGGTTCCGGATGCACAAATCGATAGCGCGATTGCGGAGTTTCGCGCCCCCGTCCTAGTAGAGGCGAAGGAGAAGGGACAGTCCTTTGGACAGCAGGCCGTGGAAGTGCAGGGGCGGAGGCTCGCTTACCTCAGGATGGGTGATAACGCGGAACCGGTGATCTTGATTCACGGCTTCGGTGGAAACCTAAGCAACTGGATGTTCAATCACGAGGCATTAGCTGAGAAACATACCGTCTACGCCTTGGATCTGCCTGGACACGGGAGCTCGTCGAAAAAAGTGGAGACGGGTACGGTGACCGAGTTCGTCGGCGTTCTAAACGGTTTCATCGACAGCCTTGGTGTAACACGAGGGCATTTTATTGGCCATTCCATGGGTGGCGCCATAGCGGTCGCCTTTGCCGCAAATCATCCGGAGCGCGTTCAGTCCCTGGTGCTGATTGCAAGTGCGGGGTTGGGTCTAGAAATCAACGAAGAGTATATCCGCGGATTTATTACGGCAGGTCGCCGAAAGGAGATTAAACGACACCTCGAAAAGCTGTTTGCCGATCCAAGGCTGGCCAGCCAGCAATTGGTGGACGAGATCCTAAGGTACAAGCGCCTTGATGGTGTCGAAGAGGCCTTGAGCACGATTGCCACGGCATTTTTTCCTGCCGGGCAGCAGGCAGTCTCGTTGCGCGAGCAGCTGAGTCAACTGCGTTTACCCACATTAATCCTCTGGGGGGCCGATGACCTGATCCTGCCGGTTTCGCATGCCCAAGCTCTGCCCAAAGAAATCAAGACGGAAATCCTGCACGGGTATGGCCATATGGTGCATATGGAGGCTTCGGCAAAGGTTAACCAGATCATTTCTTCGTTCTGGGAATCGATCGTACAATGAGGCGTTGCCGAGGTATTGGCGGCGGATAAAGAACAGAGGCTCCTACAAAATTCCATGATTGATCTGCGAAGCGATACGGTGACTCGGCCTACCTCGGCCATGCGCCGCGCCACGGCCGAGGCCGAAGTCGGGGATGATGTTTACCGCGAGGATCCAACGGTCAACAAGCTGGAGGCGCGCGCGGCGGAGATCTTCGAGCGGGAGGCGGCGCTATTTGTACCTTCGGGAACCATGGGAAATCAAACGGCCATTAAAATCCACACTCGGCCCGGCCAAGATATCATTTGCGAATCGCGCGCACATATTTGCGTCGCCGAAATGGGCATGATGTCTGCTTTCTCAGGCTGCCTGGCGCGCACCGTCTCGACGCCGGAGGGGCTTTTGAGCTGGGAGGCCATCGAGCCTCTGGTCTACACCGCCGTGGGTCTTCGCAGCCGAACTGGGTTGATCGTTATTGAAAACACCTCGAACTTTGCCGGAGGATCGGTTTCCTCCGTTGAAGTTGCGGACGAAATCTGTGAGCGCGGACACGAACGCGGGATTCCGGTGCATCTAGATGGCGCGCGTATCTTCAACGCCGGTGTCGCGCTGGGCCGCTCTGTCGTTGAGTTGACCCAGAAGTTCGATTCGGTGATGTTTAGTTTGTCAAACGGGTTGGGAGCGCCAGTCGGGTCGATGTTGCTTGGGAGTAAGCCGTTTATCGACTAGGCCCGGATGGTGCGCAAGATGTTGGGAGGTGGTATGCGCCAGGCCGGAGTCTTGGCCGCTGCCGGTTTGGTGGCCTTGGAGGAGGGTGCGAAACGTTTGCCCATTGATCACGGAAATGCCCGGTTGCTGGCCAAGGGGCCGGCAGAAATACCCGGGATTTCTATCGATCCACGCAAGGTGGTCACGAATATTGTAGTCTTCGATGTCTCCGGCACGGGGCTCTGCGCACACGAAATTTCCAAACGCCTGGCCGAGCATGGAGTTCTAACCAACGCTACGAGCCCGGCCACGATGCGCATGGTGTCCCATTTGGATGTGGACCGCGCGGGGTGCGAGCAGGCTCTTCAGAAGTTACGCCAGATTGTGACGGCGTCTTGCGGCTCCGCCCGGGCCTGATGCGCTGCCAAACCCTATGTGTTTCCATTGAACTTTCCCCCCTAAACCAGGCCAGAAGGTCGGCATAATCCCGGTAATCGTGAGGTGCAACACCGCAGAGAACTCTTCGCGGCCTCCGAAGAAGTGAGGGAGCGCCACTCCATGATTTCGCGTCGTACTTCAACTAACCCTCGATAAACGCTCGCCAAGGGAAGAATGGGCAGGCCTGACGCCTAGCGAAATCTCCCAGCAAGGTCTTGGAAGAGTTGTTATCGCCGCCGACAAGCGGCTTGTGCCTGCGTCGAGGGGACTCGGGGCATCGTGGATGGTTCCGAGTTGTTGGAGACGTCTTCCCTTGTCGGCGCGCAACGATGGCGTCCCCAGCGGGTATTGGGCGGCTGGGTCGCGGTGTCGCAATCTATTCAAACAACACTCGTATTCGAAATTATGTTATGATGCGACAGCTAGCGGGCGTGGGCGATGGATTGAAACACTTGAAGCGCATCTTCCAGGAATGAGACAGTAGCCGCGAGAGGTGTCTCGCTCCTCCAGCCACCTACTGTTGAATGATGATGGAAGGCACGGCAGCGTCTGGCGATTGGCTCTCGCCTGCCGTGATTTGGCTCTGAACGCCTGTAGGGAGAAGCTATGGACGTCCGTCAGCTCGAAATGTTCCAGGCTGTAGCGGAACTAGGCAGCTTCACGCGCGCTGGAGAAAAACTCCATGTGACCCATTCCGCGATCTGCCGCCAGATCAAATTGCTGGAGGAGGAACTTCGAAGTCCGCTCTTTATTCGGGCCAACAAGCGTGTAAACTTGACCGAATGCGGAAAAGTTCTGCTCCAATCGGTAGGGCCGATCTTTGAACAATTGGCGAAGGCTGCTGACTCTGTTTCTCAGGCTTCTCACGGCGTTCAGCACCTGAACGTGGGGACTGGGACAACTATATTGAACTTTTTTCTTCCCCGTATCCTCGAAAAGTTCAAGCGACGGTATCCCTCTACGCCCATTGTGATCAAAACGGGCCATACGGGATACATCATCGAAGACCTCAGACAAGGCACGCTGGACGTGGCAATTACCAGCCTGCCGCTACCCGTGGAAGGTCGTGAGCTGAATGTGACGGCGCTCTACCGGGAGGAACTAGTGGCCGTCGTCGGGGCCAATCATCCGCTGGCGGGCAATAAAGTTGTGGCGTGGGGGAAAATCCGGGACTTCCCATTGGTGATCTTCCCCAAAGGCAGCAGCACCCGGGAGATTTTGGATGGCTTTTTCCGCAAGCTGAAAGTTTCACCGTTAGTTCAGCTTGAACTTGAGAACGACGAGGCGGTGGAGAAGGCTATCGAGGCTGGCATCGCCATTTCTTTCATACCTATGCACCGGGCCATCCACGACAAGATTTCCTTCTTCCGGATCGCCGACCACAAGATTTTCCGCGACGTGGGAATCCTGCGCATGCAATCCAGGAAAGCTCCCCACCATGTCCTTTACTTCCTCGATCTGTGTTGTGAACAGGCTGGGTTGTTGCCATCAGTTCAGCCTATCAGTCGTCTTTCTTTTTAATTCTTCGGGTAGTCCGTCTGCTCCTTGGTTCCTTGTTGAACCTCGTTCCACCTGCAACAACTTCAGACCATTCTGGTAAGAAAATTGCAATTGTCATTGGATGCCGAGTGTGATTTATTGATAGCGCTTCAGGGGGTAGAACTTCATCGGTCCATATAGGGCATCCGCATGGGGCATTTAGGAATAGCAATGGTAGAGCAAAAGCTGATTGATCTGATCGATGGGTGGTCCGACGATATTGTCGAATTCACGTGTGATTTGGTGGCGACTCCCAGCATAACACCGCCCGGGGACGAGAGGGCAATCGCCCGCCTGCTCTTGGACAAGCTTCCTCGACTGGGCTTGGAAGGAGCCACGATCGCCAGTGAACTTCCCGAACGCCCCAATGTTTTGCACCGGCTGCCAGGAACCGGCGGGGGTCTAACACTGGCTTACGTTGCCCATACCGATACGAAACCCGTCGGTGATGCGCGGGGTCTATGGGTGACCGATCCGTTCCAGCCCACTATTAAGGATGGTCGGCTCTACGGGCTTGGCTCCGCCGACATGAAGGCAGCGGTGGCGGCCTTCTTGTATGCCGAGGCCGCCCTGAAGCAGGTCGGACCGTTGCGAGGTGATCTATTGCTGGCCATGGTCGCCGACGAGGAAGGGGGGGGGCGATACGGGGCGCATTACTTATGTACGCAATACGGGTTGAAAGCGGACATGGCTGTGATTGGCGAGCCCCCAGGCGTGACCAAAGAGTGGGAATACTTGCACCTGGGTTGTCGGGGGGTGTGTTGCTTTACCATCAAGGTCTATGGGACCCAGATGCACAGCAGCATTTCTGACCGCGTGCGTTCCGTCAACGCGAGTTTGAAACTTGCAGAACTGAT
>JAKAWN010000138.1 GCA_021827245.1 Acidobacteriota bacterium
AGCTGCTTCGACGGCAGCGCCGCAGGCAGCCATTCCACCGCCCAGAATGAGCAAGTCGGTATCGACGACTACGGTTTCAAAATTAGGCACTGTGCGCCTCCTTGCTGCCCAGAGTGAAAACTTCAGGCAATCCCAAAGATTCAGGTTCAGTGAACAGGGCGGCGCTATCCAGTGTGCTCTTTCCGTTAGTGAAGCCGCCGTCCGGGACTGCGGAACCTTCCGCCGTAGTCCGAATCGGGAACTTAAACCGCTTGATCGTTCCATTCCGGAACTTCACGGTCCACATAATGGAGTCCGTGGAACGCATCGGCGTCGCCGAAGCGCCCAGGGGGACGAAATCGGCGTAACTGCGAACTTCAATCGCCTGGTTGGGGCAGATCTTGACGCAGTTGTAACATTCCCAGCACATCGAAACGTCTTGGTTGTAGGCTTTCATCGTGTTCTTGTCCAAAACCATCAGGTCGTTTGGACAAATGTACTGACACGCTGTCTTGTCCAGCGCTTTACATCCGTCGCATTTGTCAGGATTCACGTAGCTCGGCATGGAGCCTCCTTCGGGTTGGCCCTCCTTTGGAGGAGTGATTCGCACTCTAGACAGGGCAGGGTGGCATTTGGTTGCCTGAAAAATTAAGTTTTCTATAGCATCTGCTTCGGCCGCACGGAAGGTGTACATTTCTCATGAACGAATGGCCGCAATACAGCCATCAGCCATTCCGGGGTGGTCCGAAAGGGGACAGCCGAATTCAACTCTCAGTAGCAACTGAACTGGAACAGGACAATAAAGGCCTTTTCGGTAGGGCGATTGCCGGCCAAAGCACCACCTACAAACTTGGTTTGCGCGTAGTTGAACATAATTTTGAAGTACTTCTGAGGGTACCAATTGAGGCCTGCCGCAAATCCACTGGCTTTCTGGGCAGCAGTCGCTGGATCGGCGAGGAGAGGAAATGCATTTGGATCGACCCGGAGCGAGTTGAGTCGCCCTGCCACCTCGAGGGCCCCCCAATGTTGGTTGGCAGGATTGAGGGTATGGGCAGGAGTGACGCCGGTGTACGAGGCATTTTCTCCGGTCAGCACGAACGAGACCGTGGTCTCCCATGCCGTGTTGGAAACCCGCCGGAGGACATCGCCAAGACGAACGTCTTGTGCAGACAGCGCATATTCTGCCATCATGCCCAACTGGCGCCAGTAATAGTCTGCCTGCGGAGAAATGCGGGTTCGTTCTCCGTCGGCAACGGCGTCTTTCCGGTAGGATAAGAATTGCGCAAGCCCGGGCGTCTTGAAGGAGGGCAATGTTCCCTCCTCATTGCCCGCGCTTCCCCCGATCCCAAGTCCCAGCCCTCCAAGGAGGGAAGTGGGTGTGTCGCGGAAAGGGTAAGTAAAGACGCGAAACTCTCCATCCGCTCCGTGGTTGCTGCTGGTCTCTGAGTTGCCCCCGTCCGGAACACCGCGGAACAGCCCGCCCATGTAGGTAAGTCGTTTGGTCAGGACGTCACCATGAAGCATGATTCCGAGGTCACGGTCAGGAATAAGGTTGGTAAGGAGCGACCTCTCGGTAAACGTCAAGTTCCGGGGCTCCTGAAGGCGCTCCAAGCCCAGGGGCGATTTGAACTTGCCCGTCCTGATGTGTACACCTTCGCTGACGCCCAAATCGAGGTAGGCGTCTCTGAGCACCATAGGGCCGTCTTTCTGCGATTCGACTGTGAACCGAAAGCCCAGGCGTTTGAGAGCTGTCCCCAAGACGACAATCCGTCCTCGACGGAGAATGAAATCAGGGAGGTTCTGGGAGGGTTCAGGGCCGAAGAACTCCCGGTCATCCAGTTGGAGCATGCCGCCAATTTCCACTTGCGAATTTCCGTCGCGGGAACGGATGCGCAATCCGTTATTCCAGGAGACAACCCGGTTTGAGGCGGAAGGCGACGGCGCGGAATCTACCTTCGATTTGCCGGAATCCGAATCCTGAGCGAAGCTGTATTCGATTCCGGAAATGAAGACGAACAGGCCGATCAGCAAGCAGGCGCAAGGACGGAAAAGCAGACCCCGTAATCCTTCGTTCGCCTTATTGGCAGGCTCGGGCGTTAAGGTGGATCCCATGGGAGTTTCCGCACGCAATCACCGGAGCCTGCAACACCAGTTTCTGAACCGGGTTCCAGACAAACTTCAACAAGCGCGAAACCCTGCGTTCGACACGGCACTTGATCGATATTCGAACGGGCGCACATTGGACTTTCTGCTCCGCGAAAGCCGCGCTTGGTCAAGAAGTCCCTGGGCCCATTCTGGTGTAGCAACCGCATGAACGTGGGCGTAGCTGGCCCACACGTTCCCCGCGACTAACGCGTCGCGACCCCCGGAGCAGCCTGTCCCCCGTCGTACTGCACAGGCCGTGGCCGGAAGAGAACCAGTTGTCACAATCTTTGAGTAATGGAACTCGTGTCCCAGGATTCTTGTTCCCAGGGAGTAGTACGGGTTGGGACGGTCTACGAGAAGCTCAACATAGCCGTGTCCCTGTGGCCTGGCGCAGACTTCCACTTCAAAGGGAAGCGCGCCCGCCATGGGGTGCCTGTTCCCGTGCCAGAGGATGGCTTGCGAAAGCAGCATCAGGCCTCCGCACTCGGCGTAAATGGGAAGGCCCTTTTGCGCATGATCACGAATCGACGCCAGCAGGGAAGTGTTTGCAGAAAGCCTTTCCGCGTGCGTTTCGGGAAACCCGCCGCCGATGTAGAGAGCATCCAGATCTTCCGGCAGAGCCGAAGCCGAGAGCGCCGAAACCGGCACGAGTTCCGCACCCGACCTTTCCAGCGCTTCGAGATTTTCCGGATAGTAGAAGGTGAAAGCGGAGTCTTGCAGGAAAGCGATCTTCAGACCACTGCCGTCTTTTGTTCTCTCGGGATTCTCGACCCAGCCACGAACCGGCGAGGCCGATTTCGCCAACTCATATATCCGGCCGAAATCCAGCCGGCCCTGGACTGCTGAAAGGAGGTTGGCGCGAAGCTCGTCCACGCCTCCGTGTTCCTGCGGCGTTATCAGACCGAGGTGCCGACCTGGCAGCAGCGCGCCGGCATCGACGTTGGGCAGCACACCCAGCACCGGAACTCTGCACGCGGACTCGATCGATTCCCTCAACACGGATTCGTGGCGGCGGCCGGACACATGATTGAGGATGATTCCGCCGATTCGAAGGTAGGGGTCGAGCTTCTGGCACCCGAGCACCAGCGCCGCGACCGTGTGGGTGACTTTTGTGGCATTCACGACCAGCAGGACAGGCGCGTCCAGCAGCTTGGCCAATTGCGCCGTGCTATGGGTGCCGTATGCGTCCAAGCCGTCGAAGAGGCCGCGATTGCCTTCGATCAGATTCAGCCCATTGGGGAGGACATGGGTGCGGAACAGCTTTGCGGCCTTCTCCGGGCCCATCAGGAAGGTGTCGAGATTGCGGGCCTGGTTGTTGGAGGCCCAACTGAGCCAGGCGGCGTCAATGTAGTCGGGACCTTTCTTAAAAGCCCTTGTGGAGATTCCACGCTGGCGGGCAAGAAACAGCAGGCCGAGCGAAACGAGGGTCTTCCCGGAGTCGCCGGAAAGCCCGGCGACCACCAGGCGCGCCGCTGGGGCGGAAGGGTGTTGCATCCTCTTTCCTGCGTCCGGGTGCCATCGACCCACAAAAGCCGCAGAGCCTTATGAATACGAGACTCTGCGCCACCGTTTGTCCGCTATGCGGCGGCCGGGGCAGAGGCAGAGTAGCTTGACGTTGCCGCGTGCGGAAACTGCAGGACCAGTTGGCTTCGGGCGCTGCAGTCGGCCGGCTTCCTCCCAGCCTCTGGCCTGCAATGCTTGGGTTGCCCAGTCGGCGTTTCCTGCAGCAGTTCACGCATCCTGAGTCTCGCTTTGTGAAGTTGTGATTTCGACGTGCCGATCGAGCAACCCATTAACTCGGATATTTCAAAGTGTTCATAACCTTCAATGTCGTGCAGGATCAGGACGGCCTTGAAGCCGGGAGAAAGCTGATCGATAGCCTGCCGAAGGCTAATTCGATCGACGGTGTCCATCAGGTGGGTGTCGAACCCTCCAAACTCCAACTGGCAGGGGCAGCCGGTGATGGGGTCTGGAGTGGTCAGCGCCTCCATCGGTGTTTCGTGACGCCAACTGGCCTTCTGGAATTTAAGCAGAACCACGTTGATGGTGATCCGGCGCAACCATGTGCTAAACGCTGATTCTCCTCGAAAGGTATCGAGTTTCTGAAAAAGCCGGAGGAAGGTTTCTTGCGTCAAATCGTCGGCATCGTCTGGATTGCCTGTCATCCGCAGGCAAAGGGCCCATACTCGTGACCGATACGCGAAGTAAAGGTGTTCGAATTCATTGATTAACGGGCGGTTATGGGGTTCCGACGCATCTGACGGCGCTGTCCAACACCTACAGGCAGCTTCCTGAATGTCTTCTTCCGATGCGGTTATTGCCATGGTTCGCTCACCTGTCTGATCCGTTACAAGCAAGTATGACCCGCTCGCCAGGCCTGAACAATTCGGTTAAACCCTCCCGCGTTATCGATTAGCACTTAAGTGGTATTACCTAGAGGCCCTTGAGATGTGCGGGCATAGCTTGCACACAGGGGCCGTGTTACGATCAGTTGAACCATTTGATCAAAAAGGCTATAAGTAAGAGAAGAGGACGCAGAGAATCCTCTGGCATGCTGCCTGCCCGAATGGGATACCATTCTCCGGAGTGCTCCTGAATAAGTTACCGCGACGGAGAAAAGGTAACCTCAGTCAGCCAGAATGAATGCGACTCTCCTCCCGCAAAGTTCGCTTTCTGCCCGGCGGGTGAAAAGTCGATGATCGAAGAACCTCATTCGCGGACCGTCTTGTGGACCCGAAAAGCCCCTGCAGTCGCCAGCGCTGTGGCCGTCTTTTTGGGTACCACTGTACTCGTGGGGTGGGCGTTAAAGGTCACGGCTTTCACTGAGTTTTTGTCCGGGCAGAGCCACGCCTGCCGCATTTTGTGTTCCTGGCTGAACCCCTTCAATATCCTTACCAGCCTCTTCCCGGGGCAGACTTCAATGCGGCCGAACTCCGCCTTGGCCTACATCCTGGCGGGTATTGCGCTTTGGCTGCTTCGTGAAAAGGCGGATCAACCGAGCGCACGGCGTTGGAGACGCGTGGGACAGGCTTGCGCTGTGGCCGTTGCCATGTTGGGCGCTCTGACTCTAAGCGAATATCTGTTTCGCATCGATCTAGGCATTGATCAAGTATTCTTTCGTGATCTGCAGGTCCCCGTTGGGGGATTATTTCCGGGCCGTTTGACTCCTACAGGTGCTGTCAGTCTGATATTTCTGGGTTGTGGCCTTCTTATGCTGGGCTGGAGGAGGAAGGCTGGTTTTCAGCCTTCGGAATTCCTCGGCCTCGTCGTCATTCTCGACGGCATGTTCGGGCTTTTTGACTACATCCTCCACCCGGCGTTCACCCTGACGGGAATCGCGCCAGCCAGCTCCTTGGTGTTGTGTGTGCTGGGAGCCGGACTGCTGACGGCGCGCAGTGACCATCTGTTCAGAAAACTCCTGGCAAGTCCGCATAGCGGGGGAGCCGTGTTCCGGCGTCTGCTTCCTGCGGCGGTCGTCACCCCCATTGTGCTCGCTGCTTTGATTGGACGAGCAGAAAAAATCGGAATTTTAGCCGGATACATTGGGTTGACGCTTTTGGTTGTCATGATCATGACGGCCTTCGTGTTGGTTGTGATGTGGACGACCGGGTCGCTGGATGAGGCGGACCTGGCGCGGCAGTCGGTCGCCGCCGAACTGGATATTCGTGCACGCCAACAGGCAGCCATTGCCGATCTGGGACACCGCGCCCTGCGAGGGATTGATCTCGCGACGCTCTTTGACGACACCGTTGTGCTTGTGGCCCGGATGCTCAAAGTCGAGTTCAGCAAAGTACAGGAACTCCTGCCCGACAGCAAGGCACTGATCCTTCGTGCGGGCGTCGGCTGGAAACCGGGCCTCGTGGGTCGTGCCATTGTTGAAGCCGGACCCGAGTCCCAGGCAGGTTACACGCTGGAAAGCGAGCACCCGGTAATTGTCCAGAACCTTATGGAAGAAAGGCGCTTCATCCCGTCTCCCCTACAGGTCGAGCACGGCATTGTAAGCGGATTAAGCGTGCTGATCCCCGGAAAGGAGCGGCCGTTTGGTGTACTGGGCGCTCACACAAGCCAAGCTAGAACTTTTACAGGCGACGATGTCAACTTTCTGGCAGCTTTGGCCAACGTTCTGGCCGCAGCCATCGAACGGAAGCGGACCGAGGAAGATTTGCACCGCTTCAACCGGGCGCTGCGGACCCTGAGCGAGTGCAATCTGGTGATGGTGCGGGCGACCACGGAGAAGGAACTGCTGCAGAAGGTTTGCAACATCCTGGTGGTTCCGGGTGGCTACAGGATGGCCTGGGCGGGCTATGCGGAACGGGATGAAGCAAGAACAGTTCGTCCGGTTGCCGTGGCGGGGGCCGACGAGGGCTACTTGGCGTCCATTAGAGTCACTTGGGCCGATGAGGAGCTCGGCCGCGGGCCGACTGGCACGGCAATCCGGACCCGCAAGCCTTACGTGGTAAGGAACATATTGAATGACGAGCACTTTGTTCCGTGGCGGGAAGACGCTGCGCGGCATGGTTATGCGTCGACCGCCGCACTCCCTTTGATTGTGAACCAGGAGCCTCTGGGTGTGCTCAGGGTCTATGCCGAAGCTCCAGACGCCTTCGACGCGGAAGAAATGCAACTGCTTATGGAACTGGCGGGCGATCTGGCCTATGGCGTCCAGGCCCTGCGCACACGCGTTGAGCGTGCGCAGGCTGCGGAGGCCTTGCGGCAAAGCGAAGAGAAGTTCCGGCAGATGGCAGAGAACATCCACGAGGTCCTGTGGATGGTGGATCCGACCCGGACTAGGCTTCTCTACGTCAGCCCGAGTTATGAGAGCGTTTGGGGGCGCCCCGTGGAATCTGTCTTCGGGCACGGACTCGGATGGTTGGACGCTGTTCATCCGGAGGATCGGGCCAGGGTACGGGCGGCCCTTGGCGGCGATCTGCCGCAGCGGGAGTTTGAGACGGAATTCCGAGTTGTATGGCCCGACGGGTCGGTGCACTGGGTCCGCGACCGGTCCTTTCCGGTTCGGAACCAGCGCGGCGAGACGGAACGGATTGTCGGAATTTCAGAAGACATCACAGAGCGCAGGCTCACTGCCGAAGCGCTGCTTGAAAGCGAGGAGCGCTACCGGCAGTTGTTCAATCAGATGAATGTCGGCTGCGCACTGCTGGAAGTGATCTGCAACGAGGATGGGACCCCGTGTGACGCCAGGTTTGTTGACGTGAACCCGAGTTTCGAAGCCATCACCAGGTACTCGAGGGAATCGGTGGCTGAAGAAAAGGTGTTGACAGTATTTCCCCAGATTCAGCCCTCCTGGGTGGAGAGGCTGGGACAGGTCGCGCTTACTGGCGAGCCGCTTCACTTTGAGGGTTATTCCGAGGTTTTCAGAAAGTACTTTGACGTTACAGCTTTCCGGCCACGCCCTGGGCATTTTGCCATCGTGTTCGCCGACATCACCGAACGCAAAGCGGCCGAACGGGGCCTTGAAGAAGCCGAGCGCAAATATCACAGCATTTTCGAAAACGCCATGGAAGGCATTTTCCAGGTGCGGGAAGACGGCAGCCTGCTGACCGCCAATCCCGCCATGGCCCGTCTTCTGGGCTACAAAACAACCCGGACATTCATGGACGAGGTTCGCAACCTGGAACAGTACTTGTACATTGAACCACAGCACCCGACCGGGTTTATTCCGCTGCTCCGCCAGCAGGGGGCAATTTCGGAGTTTGAGGCGCAGATGCGGCGCAGGGACGGCACGCTGATCTGGGTGATGGGAAGCGCCTACGCCGTCCGCGACGATGATGGAAAGGTGCTGTATTACGAGGGGACTTTAAGAGACGTCACAGAACACAAGAAGGCGGAAGAGGTGCTTCGCCGGCTTTCCTCGCAGTTGCTTCACGCCCAGGACGATGAGCGGCGCCGGATCGCGCGAGAGTTGCACGACAGCACGGGGCAGTATCTGTCCGCTTTGTCCATGAACCTCTCTTGGATGAACCAGCCGACTCTCGCGCTGGAGGGACAGGTGCGCGCTGTCGTCAGAGAGAGCATCGACCTCGTAAAGCGGGCGCTGTCTGAAATCCGCAACTTTTCGTACCTCTTGCACCCACCGGTGCTGGATGAGTACGGGCTATGCGCCGCCCTGCGATGGTATGTTCACGGCTTCTCCCAGCGAAGTGGAATCGATGTCGACCTGGAAGCTCCGCTTGACCTGCCGCGGCTCCCTCGACAGGTGGAGACAGCGCTGTTTCGCGTTGTACAGGAATGCCTGACGAACGTCCATCGCCACTCGGGGAGCACTCAGGCGAAGATCATTCTGCGCCAGGATGCCGGAAGCCTCTTCCTCGAAGTCGCCGACCAAGGACACGGGATTTCCACCGGGGGTGACGGCCATCAGGGCGCAGGCGGCGAGAGGGTCGGGGTGGGAATCGCCGGCATACGGGAACGCATGAGGGAGCTCGGCGGGCGCCTGGAAATTGAATCCGGTACGCATGGGACCGTGGTGCGGGCGAGCCTGCCTCTTGAAGTCAGGGAGGTTGCGTCGTGAAAAACGTCCGAATCCTGCTGGCGGATGACCATGAGATCGTTCGGCACGGGCTCCGACGCCTACTTGAAACCCAACCGGGCTGGAAAATTTGCGGGGAAGCAGGGTCCGGGCAGGAGGCGGTCGAAAAAACCCGGCAATTGAAGCCGGACATCGTGATCCTAGATCACAGCATGCCGGAACTGACGGGTGCTGAGGCCGCGCGGCAGATTCTGAAGGCGCTGCCGCAAACCGAGATTGTGATTCTTACCATGCACGACTCAGAACAGTTGCTGCGCGAAGTCCTGGAGGCCGGCGTGCACGGCTATGTGCTGAAATCTGATGCGATGTGCGACATGGTCTCGGCTGTCAATGCGCTCCTCGACCACAAGCGCTACCTTTCGCCGGGTGCGTCCGGAGTCGCGGTAGAAGGGTTCCTCCATCCCAGCACCGAGGCCGAAGCCAGCGAGCGATTGACACCTCGGGAGCGCGAAATCGTTGAACTTCTTGCCAAAGGAAAGAGCAATAAAGAAGTAGCATCAGCCTTGAATATCAGCGTGAAAACAGTCGAGGCCCATCGCGCAAACATCATGCACAAACTGAATCTTCCGTCCTTTGCCGAACTGGTCCACTACGCCATCCGAACCGGCATCGTCGAGCCGTAGCAGGTCCGAGGAAATTGCAGATTGCGGTGAGGGCATTCTTGTCGTTCAGATTAAACTCTGCAAGGAATCTGCGGTGCCTTCACGATAACGAACAAAGTGGACCCCTCCATCGCCGGGGATGACCCCGAGCGGCAGGGTTCACTTGAAACTGTTGCCTCGTGATTTTCGCCTCCAGGCGTTCTCAATAGGAATGCGTGCCCAGGACAAGCTGATACCCGAAGGTCTTTTCGATATTGATCTTCAACTCATCGTAGTCGATAGGGCACTGCGCAGTTTCCATGGCCAGTTTGACGCAAGTTCCCAGGTGCACAGTGTCGATTTTGCGGTCCAGTCCCTTGGCGATTTCCCGTAACAGCTTGACCCGCGGAACTACCAGGCCGGGGCAATCGCCGCAGTCGGTCATGGCGACCAGATCAACTTCGTTATGGCGCGCAAATTCTGCGTCCTTGTTGTGCATGGCCTTGTAACACTTCGCGCAGGCAATGCAGGAGTAGTCCTGAATTCGTTTGCAGTAGATGATGGCGATTCCTGCCATTTTTCCCTCCATCTGAACTTTCAGACTTCGCCGGGATCTCACAGTTGTGCGGAATCTCCGCTTCTCCGGATTCCCGTGAAGGCTGTTCATCGGGCAGTGGCAGGGCCTGACTCGCGTGACGCCGCACCTCGCAAAACCCAAATCTCCCGGCGAGTGCGGCGAAGCCTTTGCATGGGCTCAATCAACTCTACTCTACCACTTTTTGTCGAGGGAGCAGAAGTGATATCGCAGCCTGGCGAATTTGTCAGGTGGACGCGCCGCCAAATGGCCCCATGAACGCATTTCAAGGCTGTACAGGTTGGTTCTCATGACAGGAGAGGCGGTTCGGTTATGGTGCGTTTGAAGTGCTCCGGAAATTAATGCCCGAAAATGAGTGGAAGAACCAGCCTGGCAGCAACGCCCATGAGCGTAGCCAGGATGAAGGTATACGTCGCAGCCAGTGCCGTCATTTTCTTGCCGATTTCTTTCACCAGCGCCACCAGCGTGGCGAGACAGGGAATATAGAAGGTGATGAAGATCGTAAAGACCACGATCTGCGTGGCGGTCAGCACAGTCGCCACGGAGGTTGTGCCGAGCGCCTGCGCGAGCATAATCAGGGCCAGCTCTTTGCGGAGGATGCCAAAAACCAGCGTCGTACCCACCACAACGGGCAAGCCCAGGATCAAGGTCAGTGGGCTGAGAGCTACGTTGGCGTAATGGTCAAAATTGAAGTAGGCGCCCAGCCCCAGCACCAGGCTGCCGCCGATCAGCAGCGGCCAGCTCAGCACGACAAATTCGCGAAGGCGCATCCAGACCTTGCGCGAGAGCGTGCGGAACACCGGCCACTGGTAGCGAGGCACTTCAAGGATCATGCCGGCGCTGATTTCCCGCCAGACCCTGGCCAGCAGCCAGCCGGAGAAAATGACCACCAGCGCGTTGAAGCAAAAAATCCCGAGCGCCCACATCGGGCCCAGGTAGAAGGCCACCAGGGCAAAAATAACCGTAGAACGCGCCGAGCAGGGGACCAGCGTCGCCAGCACGGAAGCGAGAAAACGGTCGCGCTTTGACGGGAGAATGCGCGTGGCCATGCACGCCGGAACGCTGCAGCCATAGCCTAGGATGATGGGCAGCATCGAGGTGCCATGCAGGCCGACCCGGTGGAGCAATCCGTCCATCAGGTAGGCGACCCTCGGCAGGTAGCCGACGTCCTCCAAAAAAGCCAGGCCGAACAGGAACGGAATCAGGTAGGGAAGAACGATGCCGGCTCCTCCCTGGACACCGTCCATCAGAGCGGCGATGAGGGTGCGCTCCAGGCCGCCCTTCGGAACTTGAGCAAGCAGATAGGCGGTCAGCAGGTCGAGGCGTCCGGAGACGGCGTTCTCGATCAGCGAGCCGAAGCTGAAGACCGCCCAGAAGAAGCCCACGAGGATGACTGCCAGGAACACATATCCCCAGAAGGGATGCGTCAGCAGGCTGTCGAGCGTAGCGCGCGGATCGGAACGCGGCCGGGTGATGGTGGCCGAATGCTCGAACAGCCGCATGGCGCGATCGTGGCGCTCTGACATGATCACGGAATCCGCTGGGCGCCCGCGTGTGCTCTCGATCCGGGCTCGCAACCGCGCGGCCGTTTCAGCAGCCTCTTGCCCGGCTTCGCGCGAAATGTCATCGTCGTTTTCGAGCAGCTTGATGGCCAGGAAACGGCTGGGAAGCCGGTGCCGGTGCGAGTTGGACTCGAGCACGCCCTGCATCTCCCGGACGGAGGTCTCGACATCCTGATGCCAACGGATGAATTCCGCCGGCGCGGGCGGCTGGTCGAGTTGCTCCTTCACCTGCCGGAAGAGTTCCCTGACGCCCACGCCTCTATAGCCGATGGTTTCCACTACAGGCAGTCCGAGCAGGGCCGACAATTGCCGGGAAGAAATCTTGGTGCCTCGGCGCTCGGCCTCGTCCATCATGTTCAGGCAGACGATCATTGGAATGCCGAGTTCCCGCAGTTCGAGTGTCAACTCGAGACTCCGGCTGAGCAAAGAGGCGTCGAGCACGTTGACGATCAGGTTGACGCTTTCATTCAGGAGGAACTTCTTGGCTGCGCTTTCAGCGGGATTATTTGAAGTGAGGGAATAGATTCCCGGCACATCCACCAGTTCGGTGACCAGGCCGTTGAGGCGCACTGTACTCCAGGCCACTCGAACGGTGGTGCCGGGGAAGTTGCCCGTCGCGGCCCGATATCCGGCGACTGAATTGAAGATCGTGCTCTTTCCGCAGTTGGGCTGGCCCACCAGAGCGATCTTCATTCCAGGGTTTGCACACTCACCTTGCGAGCCATACCGCGTCCGATGGCCACCGTGCTTCCTTCGGTGTCTACCATGACGGGACCACCCATCGGCGCGCTGCGCCGCACTTTCAGCGTGGTCCCGGCGCGAATGCCGAGTTGGGCCAGTTGCCGCGTGGCTGATTGCCCGGCGACGATTTGTACCACCTTAACGTCCCGGCCAGCCCTTATCTGATCCAGGGTAGAAGTGGAAGGCCCGTCAAAGCCTTTGATTCTTTGTTGCCGGCTGCTCTTTACCAGCTGGAGAGGTGTCCAGAACATAACATCACACTTGAAAATATCCTAGCACGAATCGACTTGCAACTGCTCCTGCGTCCCCGCGAGAGAAGTCCTGTGCCAACCAGACGCCACCGGCTCGTGCATGGGCAGAATCACCTGTCCGAGCGCTTAGTGACACCCGCGAAGGCGTCGAATGTTGATGCCGCATGATGTACGCGAGGCGCGTCTGATCGCGAGGGATTATCCTGTTGTTTCTGCCGGATGACATCAGGCGGGAATACCATTGGCGTGCTGCTCCAGACAGTGCAAGGCTCGTTTGCTCTCGCATGCACGGCAACTCACGCAGGCTCCCCAAGAGACACCCTCGCTGAGGGCGCACCGGCGGAGCCAATTTGATTCAATCCATAGTCGAGTCCCTTCTGGAATGCCGCGAGATTGAGTGTTTCTGTTCCTGGCGGGACTAGGTCGCGGACCGCTTGCCGCACCGCCTCCGGGCTCGCAACGCCGGTTACTACGGCGGTGAAAGCCGCCATAACAACATTCAACACTAATTTACGACCTAATTCCTCAGCCAGGCGTGTGGCAGGGATGCAGAAGACTCGTCCCGGATGCCCAACCTCGTCTGGTTTGACTAACTCTTCTTCGTAAAGCAACACTCCGTCGGGTTTCAGCCCGGAGGTGAAGCGTCCGTACGCTTCCTGTGACATCACAACCAGGATATCGGCGCGCGTGAGATATGGGTAGAGAACAGGTTCTGAAGAAACTATCAATTGTACGCTGCAGGCGCTGCCTCGGGCTTCCGGGCCAAAGCTTTGCGTCAGCGTAACGTACCTCCCGTCATAAATTGACGCCGCCCTGCCCAGGATCATTCCAGCCAAAATGACTCCCTGGCCGCCAAAGCCTGCAATGCGAATTTCGGTCGAACTCATAGAAAGCCTCCTGCACCCGGAAAGCCGATTTACCGTACCGGCTGGAGTCGCTGGTCCATCGCCTCTTTCAGCGTGGGGCGTTCGATATCGATGAACTTGCCGACCACGATTTCTTTCTGAAAATTGATCTCCACGTCCCTGGTGTTTGCACCATTCCGGATAACACTTGCTTGTTTGTAATACTTCATGGCCTCGAGCCCGTCGCCCAGACGATTCCTGCGCTGATAAAGGGTGGGGCAGGGCGCGATAATCTCGATAAAACAAAATCCTGGTTTCTTGAACGCCTCGGTCATAGAGTGCGCGATGTGCCGAACATGGTAGGCCGTCCAGCGGGCAACGTAAACGGCCCCCGAAGACTCCGCAAGGAAGGGCAGATTGAAAGGACGCTCGAAGCTGCCATAGGGCGTGGTGGTGGCCATGGCTCCGGTCGGAGTAGTGGGCGCCACTTGTCCTCCGGTCATTCCATAAATAAAGTTATTCAGACAAATCACCTTGATATCGGCATTGCGGCGCGCCGCGTGAACGAAGTGATTGCCGCCGATAGCAATCAGGTCACCATCGCCGCTGTAAACAACCACTGTCAGGTCTGGATTGGCAAGCTTGAGCCCAGTTGCAAAGGGGATAGCCCGGCCGTGTGTCGTGTGAAAAGAATCCAGCCGCAGGTAACCAGCCACTCGCCCTGTACAGCCAATTCCTGAGACCACCGCAACCTTGTCGAGTGGCATTTTGGAAGTTATCAAGGCCCGCGCGAAGCAATTCACCGTAGTTCCGATCCCACACCCCGGGCACCACATGTGGGGCATTCGTTCGCTTCGGAGGAACGGTTCTACAGGATTAACATGCTGTTCGGGACTACTTACTCCATTCATTCCATAACCCCCCGGATCGCTTCTAGTATTGCCTCAGGCTCGTGAACGGCCCCTCCGCCATGGGGAACCAACACCGTACGTGCCCGATCGCCCGCCAGGCGTTGGACTTCATAAAACATCTGGCCGTAGTTCATCTCGACGACGACGAAGCTCTTTGCCTTTGCGGAGAGTTCGCGGATACGCTTCTCTGGAAAAGGCCACAGGACAACGGGACGATGCAGCCCTGCACGGATTCCCTCTTCGCGGGCCATCCCAACCGCCTTCAGGGCGATGCGTGAAGTGATGCCGTAAGCCACCACGACCACGTCGGCGTCAGAGGTGTTGCTTTCTTCGTACCGGGCGATCTGGTCAGCGTTGCCGCGAATCTTATCCACAAGCCGCCGGACGAGCTTATCTTGCGTCTGCCAGTCCATTGCGGGATAACCACGCTCATCGTGTGTCAAGCCGGTCATGTGAAAGCGGTAGCCTTCACCGGTCTTCACCATCTCTGGAATGCCATCAAGGCTTGGCTTGAACGGTAGATACTTCTGCGGCGAAAGCGACGTGTAGCGCCGAGGCAGAACCTTGATTTTGTCGGCTGGAGGAATGATCACCTTCTCTGTCATGTGTCCGACGCATTCATCCATCATAAACATAACAGGCACCCGGTATCGCTCCGCGAGGTTAAAAGCCTCAATGGTCAGGTCAAAACATTCTTGGGGCGAGTTAGGGCTGAGCGCGATAATTTCGTAGTCGCCGTGCGAACCCCAGCGCGCCTGCATGACGTCCCCTTGGCCGGGAAGCGTGGGGAGCCCCGTCGAGGGTCCTCCTCGC
>JAKAWN010000139.1 GCA_021827245.1 Acidobacteriota bacterium
GACCGGCTCACCGTAATATCGTTCATCACCTCGCGAACGCCGTGCTGGTGGCGCGCCGCGCGAACCGCGTGAAGTTCTTCTCCGTAACTGTCCACCGTACCCGTCAGGGTCGCCACACCGTTCTTGACCTGAACATTCACCTGCCCATGTTTATAAATCCCGGCATGATAAAGGTGACTCAGGACGCCGGCAGTGATTTCAGCGTTCGAAGGGGTGTCGGCCCAACCGGCGGTGGGAGCAAGAAATATCAGCGAAGAAATCAATGCCAGACAACTCCCAATGGAAAGGATTTTCTGAACAGCTCTCTTGTTAAATACTTCCTCCTTTGTCATAGTTTGGCACCTCGCTTTCTGTGGCGTCAGTTCCATCTCTTCTTTTCTTGGCGCCCATTTGTTTAGACGCATGAGTCCGCGTCAGCGTTTCAACCTGCGTAATTGATAGTGATATAACGGGTTTCACCGGAGGTAACTTCGCAAGGCGGTTCAATCCGATGCCGTCTTGTGCCGTAGAATAGACTTCAGGTGCATTGATGCCTGTACACGCACAGTCTACAAATCCCCTACAAAGACTTCGCTCCGCCGTTAGCAAGCGGGCTGCCAAGGTTGATCGGCCTGCCTGGCGACGGTTCTTCCTCGCCCTTTTCGCCCTTGCTTTTGCGCTTTTCCTCGCCTTATACGGAACTGCTCTCAGCCGGGCCGGCCGGTACACACTGGCGGCAGCGATGGCGGCAATTTCATTGTTGCTGACCGGACTGGTCGCAATTCGAGTTGTTCCCTACCTCGCGCGCCGCACCGCTTTGCGCCACTGGATGACGAAAGCCGAGTACGAGTTCACTCGTGAAGGGGCAGTGTATCTTGCCGTGATTTCAGTCATTGCAGTGGCAGCCTTGAACACAGGCAACAATCTCCTGTTCATCATTCTTTCCTGCCTGCTGGCCGGTTTCATAGCCTCGGGCGTATTGTCCGGAATTGTCCTGCATGCGCTTGAACTGGAACTCGGCCTGCCAGATCACGTCTTTGCCGAACAGCCTGCCGCTGCCCGGTTGCGGGTGTCAAACCATAAGCGATTTCTCCCAACGTTTTCCTTGACGATTTCCGGCAGAGGCTCCTCCCGACGAATGCGCAGAAGGCAAGCCACTCCCATGAAATCCGTGATCCTTACGCAAGCCGTTTACGTCCCTTATATTCCGGCCCGGAATTCGGCCAGCTATGATGTGGCGCTCACGTTTCCCGCCCGAGGCCGCTACTCGCAGGAGAGCTTCCAGATCACCACGGGGTTTCCCTTCGGCCTACTCTGCAAAACACGGAGGGTCCCATGCGGTCGGGATATTCTGGTTTTGCCGAACGTTCACGCCTCCAGGAAATTCACTGATGTTCTGCCGCTTATCGGGAATGAAATCGACAGTTGTCTGAAAGGGCGCAGCCACGACCTCTATGCCATCCGCGATTACCAGGAAAGCGATTCAGCCCGCCACGTCGATTGGAAGGCCTCGGCAAGAGTGCAGCAACTGAAGGTTCGCGAATTCACCCGGGAAGATGAGCGGCGGCTGGAACTGGTGTTCGACCCGAGGATTCCCGATGGCCGGCCCCAGACGCTCGAACGTTTTGAGAAGGCTGTCACCCTTTGTGCCTGCCTGGCCTGGCGCCTTTGTGAACTCGCGGCGGAAATGCGTTTCATCACGGCCGGTTTCGAGACCCTCTCTTTGCCAGCACAAGAAGTCCTTTTCCCGGTTCTCGAAAGACTCGCGCTCATCGAACCCGCCGTAACGGACGACTACTTAGCCAAATGCTTTTATGCGGATTCGTCCGTGCCAACACAGAGTTTTAAAATCGTTATAACGCACCAACCGCAAGAATCCATTCCCGGTAGCCTGCGGCGATCATCCTGCTTTGTGTTTATGGATTCGCTCTAAGCGCTCATGCCTCACTCTGCCAATCCGTTCTTCCGGGCTCCGCTTCGTCATTCCGTATCCAATGAGCAATCTGCTTTTCTGCACCAGGCTGAGGAACCGCACGTGGCAAAGAAATCTCCAGTCGCAAACTCACTCCTGCCACTGCCCTTTACATCAGGCGCTGCTTTGCCAGAACGATAGCGCCTAGCGCCCCCGCGTTGTCTCCCAGCTTGCCCGGCACGATCCTGACCCGGTCACGGTCTGAAGGCCGCAAGAAATACTCATAAGCCGTCTCGCGGATCGGATTGACGTAGGTGTCCTTCAATCTCTCGGCGATCCCGCCGCCAAAGACCACGCATTCCGGGTCTAGCAGGTTAACAGCATTGGACGCGAGAATCCCCAGGTGGAACTGCGCGCGATGCATCACCTCCTGCATCACAACATCGTCTTTTTTCAGGGCTGTAGCGATGATGCTGCTGGTCATACGTTCTTTGTTCTTCTTCTTCATGATCTTCAGCACACAACTCTTGCGTCCCGATTTGATCGCAGCCCTTACATCTCGCTCCATCGCCGTACGGCTGGCCAGGGCCTCTGCACACCCTCGCCGCCCGCACCCGCAAAGCGGACCATCCACAGCCAGAACCGTGTGGCCAATTTCTCCTGCGCCCCCGCGGCTGCCTTCGTAGAGTTCGCCATTCAAGATCAGGGCGCCGCCGATTCCGGTCCCAACAAAGATGCCGACAAGGTTCTTTGCGCCCCGGCCTGCGCCGAGCGCGTGTTCACCAACCAAACCGACGTTGACATCGTTCTCCACAAAGATTGGAACGCGGAGCAATTGCCGTAGTTCGGAGCGCAGCGGCACTTGCTTCCAGCCCAGATTCGGCGCTTCTTCAACAATGCCGTGCGCACGATCAATGGGACCTGGAGCTCCCACGCTGACTGCTCGCACCTGCGTACGGCTCACATCTGCGTCCTGGAGAGTACTTTCTGCCAGCGCCGCAATTTTCTGGATCAGACGGCCCGGCCCTCCTGTTCTCGGCGTCCGAACCTTCTTCAGCCCAAGGATCTTGTACTGCTCATCAGTCACCAGAGCCCTCAGGCTCGTGCCACCTAGATCGATTCCCACATAGCAAACACCTGAATTTGTCATGGTTCCGCCCTCAAGAAGCTCTTCTTAATCCCGAGCGGAAAGTGTATCGCACCTTCGCGGAACTGCAAGCAGTATGTTCGACGTGTTTTCTGCCTTCCTCAGAAGTCTGCAAATTATGATGGCGCAGTTTTCAGCCTCGGCAAACTATAGCCACGCTCTATGTTGCCGGCCTTGGCTCAAAGGACTGCTCATCCAACTGCTGAAAAGCTGCTGTGCTTTGGCAAGGAAGCCCATACGCCAATCCACTCCAGAACCCCTCGCATTGGACGAGGGGAAGCACTACAATAATTAGTTCTGCTTCAGGCAACGCAGCTGGCGAGGTAAAGGCCGGACATCCTAATGAAGGATCGGCGGTGCAATCCCCTGCCGCGCAGAACTGTATGTTGGCTCGCTACGGGTATCAAGGCGGCCATGGCAAACTATATAGCGAGGATAAAGACAAAGAGATGAAAGTATTGTTGCTGGAAAACATTCACGAAGACGCCGCTGTGCCGTTCACACAGAGCGGCTACGAAGTTGAGAGATTGCAAGGCAGTCCGGATGAGTCGACGCTCCTTAAGCAAATACAGGACGTGGAGGTGCTCGGGATCCGCTCGAAAACGAAAATCACCGAGCGCGTCCTCGCCGCGGCTCCCAAGCTGCTTGCGGTGGGTGCGTTCTGCATTGGGACCGACCAGATTGACCTGCCTGCATGCTCGGATCGCGGAGTCGCGGTATTCAACGATCCCCACAGCAATACGCGCTCAGTGGCTGAACTGGCTTTGGGCGAGATCATCATGCTGGTTCGCCACGTTTTCCAGAACAGCGTTGAACTTCACCAGGGCGTGTGGCAAAAGAGCGCGAAAGACCGCCATGAGGTCCGCGGCATGACATTGGGCATCGTCGGCTACGGCAAGATAGGCTCGCAACTCTCCGAGTTAGCCCAGGCGATCGGAATGAAAGTGATTTTCTGCGATGTGACGGAGGTGTTGGCGAGGGGTAATGCCAAGAAGGTCAGCTTTGAAGAGTTGCTTGAGAAGGCGGACTTCGTAACCCTCCACGTGGATGGCCGGCCACGTAATCGCGGATTCTTTGGCACGGAAGAGTTCCGGAAGATGAAAGAAGGGTCGTATTTCCTGAACCTGAGCCGAGGCTTTGTGGTAGACCATAAGGCGCTGGCGGAAAACCTGAAAAGTGGAAAGGTGAGAGGCGCGGCGATTGACGTGTTTCCGAAAGAGCCGAAGACCAAGGGCGGCGCCTTTTCCGACTTGCTGCAGAACCTCCCCAACGTGATCCTGACTCCACACATCGGAGGGAGCACCGAAGAATCCCAGTTCCGAATCGCACATTTTGTCTCGGCGCGGCTTCATCGTTACATCGAGGCCGGGGATACGATGCTTAGCGTCAATTTCCCGCATTGCCGGCTTGAGCGCACCCCGGGCACTCACAGGTTGCTCCATATCCACCGCAATCAACCCGGCATGCTCCTTGCTATCAACAAAGTGATCGGCGAGCGAGGCATCAACGTTGAACGTCAGGTGCTGGATACGCGAGGTGACGTTGGATACGCCATCCTCGACATTAACCAGGAGCCGGATTCCGGCCTCATCTCCGCCCTTGAAGGCATAGCTCACACCATACGCTTCAGGCCTCTCTTCTGACGGCTGGCGATATCGGCAACGGGTTGCACGATCGGGGCGATAACCAACAGTGAAAGATCGCGGGCGGTCAGGATTGTATCGACGTGGTTGCCAAAAATGGGGAAACGACAACAGCTTACGCGTTTCGTGAGAGGATGACCCATCGGGCTTTTGTAGTCTTCAGCTTCTCACGTGGCATGACAAGCCTGTGTTTGCCGGGAACAGACCGCGAGCGAGACAGGCGTCGGCTCAGACGGCAAGCTCGCATATGGCTACTGGATTACCGGCCGGCGACGTAGCGAAGCTGGAGGACTCCGTTCGCGAAGGTATAGCTTTCTTTGAGCGCAAGCACGACAGGCTGCCGCAGCGGCCCAAACAGCGGAGTCCCGGAACCGAGCGCCACCGGCATTACGAATTGCTGAACTTCATCAAGCAACCCGGCTTCGAGAAATGACCCAGCCACCGAGCCACCGCCGACAATCCAAAGTGACTTCGATCCCATTTCATACAGACGGGGCATGAGCCCGAACAAAGGGCCCGGCCAAAACAGGTCCGCGTGAGGTCCGGTTGACCGCGAATGCGAAAGGACAACGAAGCATTTTCCCTTGTAAGGATTCACCTTCGAGGTACTCAGGAGACGGTCATAGGTGCGTCTACCCATCACAACTGTGTCAACCGACTCCAAGAAGTCATGCGAGCCGTAGTCCGCACCGAGAAATGGGCCCAGCCAGTCGATACCGCCGCTCGCGTCTGCAATCAGGCCATCAACGCTGGTCGCTACATAATAGCAGGCCGGTATTTTCACTTCTCGCGGCTCCGGCATCGGAGCAATGCAAGGCTGCTTGATCGTTTTGTGCATTGTTAGATTCATAATCATCTTCGAATCTTAGAAGACTTACTTTCACAATGCCCAGTTGCGCGCAAGCTCTTCCCTGCGCGCTCATGAGCTGCCCCCAAACATCGGATTGAAACCTGCCCGCCCGGCGCGCGGAGGCAACTCAAACTGGGCAGCCGCTGCTAACTCTCCAATGACTTCCTTGCCTGTCTGCGCGCCGAGCTCCGCATCCATGGCCTGCGCGAGTTCCGGAGTGCCGATTGTCGTGGTTGTAGAAGTGGAGATCCGGCTCGCGAATACCCCTCCGCTGAAGACTTTGAGCCGGTAATTGGCCACACGCAGACCCAGAGGCAGAGCCTCCCTCTCGTTCTCCACCCGTTGAAATCCTCAGAGGTATTTTAGGTATATTCTACGCGCCATGAGGACACACTTCAATGGTTTGTTTTGGCGCCTCAACGATATCAAACCACCCCTGCAAAAGCCGACCAATGGGAGCAGACCTTGGTTCGGGAGGCCTGGTATTTCCGATGGGAACTGGTTTGGAGAAACTTCGCGGCACAGTGCAGATCGGTAGCGAATCACCGATCGCCCCGCATGCAATGTGTGCCATCTCCCCTGGGATCTGGCCTGGAAACATTCTTCTACTGTAGAATCTCGGTTCAGGCGGCGGAAACGCGGTTTTTCAGGTTGTAAACGGCGTGTACGGTAGCTTCGTCGCCACCTTCCAGGGTGAATCCAACTTTTTTCACCATGCGTTGCATTTCCGGATTTTCGCGCAGGATTTCCGCCGCCACAAAATCCAGTTTTTCGTCGCGGCTGATTTCGAGAAGCCGGTTCAGCAGCTCCGTTCCCAGTCCCTTCCGCTGAAACTGGTCACTGATGACGATGGCCACCTCTGCGCCGGGGAGACCGTGCAGCTTGCTGAGCCGTCCGACTCCAAGTATTTCCCTCTGCCCGCCTCCAGGCTCCGCGTGCTCGACCACCAGGGCCATCTCGCGGTCGTAATCGGTAAAACAGATGCGTGTGAGGCGGTCATGCTCGATCCGGCGGTTGAGCGAAAGCATGTGGAAATAGCGCATGTAGACGCTGCGTTCAGAAAGCGTGTGGTGGAAGTTGACCATCAACGGTTCGTCCTCAGGACGGATGGGGCGAATCACGACAGGCGTGCCGTCCTTCAGATTCCACTTGTAGATGTATCGCGAAGGGTAAGGGCGAATGGCAAGCTTTGGCAATTGCTCTTCACTAACCTCGGTGCTGTGGAGAACCACGCGGGCATCCAACGCGACCATCGCATCCGCGGAAACGAGCAAGGGATTGATATCAATTTCGCGGATGCGCCGCTGTTCGATGACAAGCTGGCTGAAACGCACCAGCAGGCCTTCTAAAGAAGCAAGGTCGACAGCTTTCTGTCCGCGGACGCCTTTGAGGGCCGTCCAGATGCGAGTCTGCTCCATCATGCGCCGGGCCAGCGTTGTGTTGAGCGGTGGCAAGGCAAGTGCCCGGTCTTTGTAAACCTCGACCAGTTGTCCTCCCGATCCAAACAGCAGGACTGCGCCGAACTGAGGATCAAAACTGCTGCCCAGAATGATTTCATAACCGCGGAATTGGATCATGGGCTGGACGGTAACACCGAGGAAATTTCCGGGACCTGCCTTCTCGAGTACGGAGGTTTCGATCGCGTGATAAGCGCGCCGGACGGCTCCCTCGTCACTTAGACGCAATTGGACTCCGCCCACATCGGTTTTGTGTGAGATGGTTTCAGAAAGAAGCTTCAGGACAACCGGGTAACCCACCTTGTCAGCAAGTTCGACGGCCTCGTCTTCGGATGTCGCCACAAAAGTCGGGACACTAGGGATACCGTAGGCTGCCAATAGCCACTTGGATTCGTATTCATTCAGAAGCGATCTTCCAGACTCCTGGGCATGCTCAATGATCTTCTGAACCGCGGCGCGGTTAATGCCGTCCTCTTCCCCACTCAAAACAAATGTTGGCGTTTCATACAAGCCTCGCAGGTTATAACTGTACCGCCACATGTACTGGAAAGTGCGCACAGCGGCGTCGGGATAGGGGAAAGTTGGGATGTTTGCCCTGTTCAGGATCTCCTGGCCAGCAAGAACCTCAGCACCGCCCATCCAGCTTGCCAGAATCGGTTTGCCTTTCAGCTTGGCAAAACGCTTCAGCTTTTCCGCGGTTTCGGAGGGGTCCGTCATCGCCTGCGGGGCCAGAATCACCAGCAACCCGTCGCTGTTGGGGTCTTGGGACACAATCTCAACTGCCTTCGCGTAACGGTCGGGCTCGGCATCTCCCAAAATGTCAACGGGATTGTTGTGGCTCCAGTGTGGCGGTAAAAATCCATTGAGGGATTCGATCGTCTCGTCTGACAGCACGGCAAGCTCTCCGCCGTGGAGCGATAAGGCGTCAGTCGCCAGGACTCCGGGCCCACCGGCATTGGTCAAGATCGCTAGGCGAGGGCCTTTGGGACGCGGCTGTTTGGCCAGCACCTCTGCCATGGAGAACAGATCGGCGATGCTGCTGACTCGCAGGATGCCGGAACGGCGAAACGCGGCCTCCAAAATCTCGTCGCTGCCCGCCAAGGCTCCAGTATGCGAGGCAGCCGCGCGCGCCGCAGCTTCCGTACGGCCCGCCTTGATTACAATAATGGGCTTGGACAACGCCACTTCTCGAGCGGCCGAAAGAAACGCTCGTGGATCGCCGACCGACTCCATATAGAGGATAATACTGTGGGTGTTGGGATCGTCGCCGAGATGGTCAATCAGATCGCCCCATCCGACATCCAGCATTGACCCCACTGAGATAAAGGCGCTGAAACCGACGTGCTCACGCAAGCTCCAGTCAAGAATGGCGGTGCACAGCGCGCCGCTCTGGCTGATGAATGCGACGTTGCCAGGCTGAGCGCCGGTTCGGGCGAAGGTGGCATTCAGACCCGTCAAAGGGCTCATTACGCCCAGGCAGTTGGGACCAATCAATCGGGTCCTGCCGCGCTGAAGTTGCGCCATAATCTCCTTTTCCATCTGAGCGCCGGCAGCCCCACATTCCTTGAAACCTGCTGAAATGACAACAACTCCTTTGACGCCGGCATCAACGCACTCTCCGACGAGGCCTGGCACGGTATGGGCAGGCGTGATAATCACGGCCAGATCGACAGGTTCGGGCAGCGCCCCAACAGTAGGATATGCTTTGATGCCCAGCACCTGGCTGCGCTTGGGGTTCACTGGATAAACCGTGCCGCCAAAAGGACTGCTGATCAGGTTCCAGAGGAGGGTGCGCCCGACGCTGCCGGAGGCTTCCGTAGCCCCAATAACGGCAACACTTTCAGGCGAGAAAAAGACGTCCAGAGGATGATACGCCTGGCGGAAAATGTCATGCGCACGTTCGATGGTTTGTTTCCCGGAAGGTTTCATTGCATTCGCCATGATAAGCTTTCCATTCTGATCGCTGCCACTGCAGGAATTCAAGTGATTTCACTGTCTGCGATCACAGCCCGCTGCGCCACGCGCCAGGGTGATGCTCGCAGCCATCGCCCTTTTCTCAGGCAAAATCACTTTTCAGATGTGCACGGCCAGGACGGGGCTGGTTCCTAATTGAATCACCCGGTGCGTGGCAGAACCGAACAATGCAAGGTCCACCGCATTGCGGCCGCGCACACCCATGATCACCAGGTCCGTCTCCGTCTCGATCGCAATCTGCAGGATCTGCTGATAGGGTTCACCAATTCGCACGGCGGAGATAACTTTGCACCAGTCTTGTGCCTCCGGAGGCACCAATCCATCTAGCCTCCGAGTGGTCTCAGCAATTCTCTCTTGGAGGTCGTCGGCCGGGGGCATATCTTCCAGAACATGGAGCAGCGTTAATTCGGCGTTGTACTCCATGGCCAGCGACAGCGCGTAAGTAAGCGCGCGGTTTGAATAGTCTGAAAAATCCGTGCAATAGAGGATTTTCTTGAGACGGACCGGCTCAGCAGCGTCGCCCGGCTGAACAAAATCATGCGAGGGTTTGCGCACCACCAGGACGGGACAGTGGGCTTTTCTCAAAACCTTCTCAGTCACGGATCCCATCGTCAAATGGTCAAACCCATGGCGGCCGTGTGTTCCCATCACAATCAGGTCGGCCTCCTGACTGCCGGCAAATGCCAGAATGCAGTCCGGCACGGTTCCCTTGTGCACGAATCGTTCGATTTCAAATCCATCCGCGTGGTGCGCTGAAGCGAACTCAGAGAGTTTCTGGCCGGCGCGGGTTTCCAGATTCCAGAAAACTTCGTTAAGGGCATCCGGAAAAGCGTAATAAGGATAGGCGGAAGTCATCGGCTGGACAACGTGCTGGAGAAGGAGCTTGGCTCCGTAATGTTGCGCCAGTGAGTGCGCATAATCGTAAGCCTTTACAGAGTACTCAGAAAAATCTACCGGGCAGAGGATCTTTTCAATTCTGAGCATCGCGGCTTCCGTGGCAGGCTAACCAAGGCATTGTGCGATCACCTTATCCCGAGCGCCGCGAGATATTGTGGGCTGAAGTGAGATTCGTCATGGGGTTGATCGTCGCTTGCGGATCTCGGCAATGACAGGCTGAACACATCTTCTGGCAACCTGTTGAATTTTGCTGGGAGGAGCGAGTCCCTTTCTTGCCGGGGCCGGCTGGTTTGCCTCTCCTGCCCAGAAGCTAACCCGCACCCCTCGGAGCTTTACCTCCCAGCAAAAAATAATTTAACAAGCGGAAAGCCAGACCACCGTGATCACGGTTACGCGCGAATGTGATCCTGCTCACAGAACAGAACTGCGCTTCGTCAGAGAATTAAAAAGGAGGATTGGGCCCGGACGCAACATTCACGGAGAATGCCCATCATCCGGGCTGGATCCATTGCAAGCCGATGCCCGGGTGCAGCTTTGCCGGCCCCGCGGCAGAGAAAGGAGCGAGCCATGGAAAAGCCAAGAGTCATGGTAGCGCTGCGCGACACAGAAACAGCGGCCAGCCTGACCAAACTCGCGTGCCAGATGGCCAGCCTGGCGGGAACCAATGTGGTTGCCTTGCACGTGATTGAAGTGCCTCCGGGTTTGCCCATCGACGTTGAAGATCCGGTTTTCGAACGTCCAGGCGCCCAGGTACTTTCACTGGCTCGGCAAATCGCTTCCAACAATTTTTCGATGCGTATCGCGACGAAACTGCTAAAAGCCCGGAAGGCCGGAGAAGCGATTGTCGGTGAAGCTAAGGACCAGGAAATAGAGCTGCTCGTCATCGGATACCACCACGATCACGGCCTGGCAGAAACCCTGCTTGGATCGACCGTGCAACATGTGACGCATCACGCGCCGTGCAGAGTCCTGGTGCAGGTTCCAGTTCCCAAGTCTAGGGTGAAACCGGCCGAAGTAAGCAAAGAGAAAGCTGAAAAACCCGCCGAAACAAGGAAGCCCGAGGCAGCCTGATACAACAGGCTCAGCGGCGGCCGTTGCCTTAATGTACAAAGAGAAACAACAGCAGTGTCACAGATTAGAGGTTGCGAATTTTCTGAAGGCGAAGGAGGAGTTGAGATGCAGCTATCGGTAAAGGGGTCGGCGCTGGCAATAGGGATTATCTGGGCCGGGTGTATCTTTCTTGTTGGAGTTGTTAACCTTGCAGCACCTTCCTACGGAGTTGCTTTTCTCCAAATGGCAAGCTCGATCTATCCGGGCTTCCACAACTCGCGCACCTTTCTGGATGTGCTGGTAGGCACTGGGTATGGGTTTGTGGACGGAGGGATCGGAGGAGCGATCATCGCTTGGCTTTACAATTGCTTTGCAGGTGGTGCCAGACAGGTAGCCTGATTCGTTCGTCCGGGTTTGGGAGGAGTGGGTTAACCAGTGCTCTGCGTGGACCAGCTTGCATAGTGCGGCTGTAATGGTGGTGAATATTCACGCTTGCGAAGCATGGCGCACGAAGAGCACGTGATTTCAGTTGTGCCGCGACTCGAGCCTAATCCCTTGACCAGGAAACTTAAACGTTGGCTGGTCCTTTTTGCCGGATGGACCTTTGTTGCTCTGGGCCTCGCAGGCCTTTTTCTTCCTTTCCTTCAAGGAGTTCTTTTCATTGTAATTGGGCTCTCAATCCTCTCCTCTGAATATGTGTGGGCGCACAAGCTGACGCATAAATTGCTGGAGAGGTATCCTTTGCTCCGCACGCGGATTAATGCCGCAAGGACATCAGCTCGCACTTGGCTGAACCCGCTCTTTCCGCCGAAGTCCGATGATAAGCCGAAGTAGCGTTGCGGCGATGAAAATCGCGCGATCACAGCCTCCTGTGACTCAGATCACCGTGAGGAGCAAGGGATTTGCACAATCATAAAAATGCGAGGAGGATGGACGTAGGCGAAAGGAAAGCAGCAAAAAGCGGAGCACAGCGGCGGCAGCGAATACGAAGCTTCGCAAGGCCAGCGACTTAACGCGGCCATTTCGCCTCCCATCCTCCTTGGTAGCTCGTCTCCTTCTCCCCTGATGGGCTGATATTTGAAGTGTCCTCTGTCTCTTGATCAACCTCAAAATTCAATGATATCTTAAGGGAAGAGTTACCCATCCATGTCCGAGAGTGGGAGTATGGGGTCTGAAACACGTCGCGACCGTGCGCAAGAAGGGGACAAGCGCACAGTAAACGCTGCAGGAGACTCAGAACTTCTGTTCGAGCAGTTTTTTGAGTCTTCGCCCGACGGCGTTCTGGTGGTAAATTCCAGCGGTTTGATCACGCGAGTAAACGCCCAGACGGAGAAAATGTTTGGGTACGGGCGCTCAGAACTACAAGGCCAACCGATTGAGATCCTGGTTCCGGACCGCTTCCGGAAGGCGCACGAGGAAGAGCGTGAGCGGTTTCAGGATAATCCCCACATGCGCGCCATGGGCGCCGGCCTGGAACTGTTTGCGAAGCGCAAGGATGGAAGCGAATTCCCGGTCGAGATCATGTTGAGCCCTATTGAATCAAGCGAGGGGCCGGTTGTGCTGAGCGTGGTTCGCAACATCACGCGGCGCAAAAAGGCGGAGGATGACCTGCGCACAAGCGAACAACAGCTTCAGAGCATTCTGGACAATTCAACCACCGTAATTTATGTCAAGGACCTCCAAGGGCGTTACCTCCGCGTCAACAAACGGTTTGAGGACCTTTACAGGATTGAGAAGGGAAAGGCGAAGGGGAAAAACGACTTCGACCTTTTCTCGAGAGAGATGGCGGAGAATCTGCGCTCCAATGACCAGAAAGTGTTGGAGGCGGCCGGTCCCTTGGAGTTTGAAGAAGTTGTTTCTCACACCGGAGGCATTCACACTTACATCTCGATCAAGTTTCCGCTGTTTGACACGTGGGGAAGGCCTTACGCCGTGGCCGGGATATCCACGGACATCACCGAGCGCAAGAGGGCTGAGGAAGTCCTGCTGCTGGAAATCAGCACGGTCCTTCTGTCCCGCCTGGACGTTCGAGAACTTTTCACTGCGATCTCGGCGACCCTTCATCGGATCATGCCACATGAATATGCCTCGCTTGCTCTTTATGGTCCTGAAAGCAAAGACCTCAGGCTGCTCTCTTTAGAACAGCCTCAGATAGAAGCAGCGCTGGGAAGGGAGATGGTCTCGCCAGCGCAGGAGTTGCTGGCGGGCCGCGTGATGAATTCTCGCCAGCCGCTTATCCTGAACGATCTCGAGAGCGCCACCCCCAGGTCCAAGGCTACCGATCGGCTGCGGGCCGAGGGAGTGAAATCTGCCTGCTTCCTGCCGCTAATCACGCAAGACCGCGTGCTGGGAACTCTGAATCTTGTCAGCCGGCGAAGAGCCGCATTTGAGCAACATCATGTTGACCTGCTCCAGGAGGTGGCGAGCCATATCGCCATCGCACTCGACAACGCTCTCACCTACCGCAAGGTGGCGGAATTGAAGGATAGGCTGGCGGAAGAGAAACTCTACCTCGAAGAAGAAATTCGCACTGAATACCACTTTGAGGAGATTATCGGGGAGAGCTCCGGCTTGAAGCGAGTCTTGAAGCAGGTGGAGTCCGTCGGGCCCACTAATGCCACCGTCCTGATTCTGGGCGAGACTGGCACCGGCAAGGAATTGATTGCACGCGCGATTCACGACTTAAGCCCGAGGCGGGACCGCACTTTCGTCAAGCTGAATTGTGCTGCGATTCCCACCGGATTGCTCGAAAGCGAATTGTTCGGACATGAGAAAGGAGCCTTTACCGGCGCCATCTCACAAAAGGTAGGCCGATTGGAATTAGCCCACGAAGGGACCCTTTTCCTGGATGAAGTCGGTGACATTCCGCTCGAACTCCAGCCCAAGTTGCTGCGGGCTCTGCAGGAAAAAGAATTTGAACGGCTGGGCAGCACCCGAACGATTCCCGTGGACGTTCGTCTTCTTGCAGCAACCAATCGCGACCTCGCCAAGATGGTCGCCGACCGGCAATTCCGCAGTGATCTCTATTACCGCCTCAGAGTTTTCCCCATTACAGTTCCTCCCCTGCGTGAGCGGCCCGAGGACATCCCCATCCTGGTCCGCTACTTTGCTCAGAAGCACGCTGAAAGGATGAATCGCCGCATTGAGGTCATTCCCCCGGAAGCTATGGAGGCTCTCATACGATGGCGCTGGCCGGGGAATGTGCGCGAGCTTGAGAATATCATCGAAAGAGCCGTCATTCTCTCTCCCGGGCCAGTTCTGCGCGTTCCGCTAGCGGAACTGGCGCCACCGGAAGGGGAGAATGGTGACGGCGACGGCTCTGGCACCCTGGAAGATGCTGAACGGGAGCACATCGTCCGCATTCTGCGGGAAACCAGGGGAATCATCGGGGGACCGAATGGCGCAGCCGCCCGTTTGGGCCTCAAGCGGACGACGCTCAACTCCAAAATGCGAAAGCTCGGAATAACACGCAACGAGATCTCCAAAACACCTTCTGTGTGACGAAATATCGTCAGCTGATCACTTCCCGTCATTTTTCACTTTCGTGATTCTTTGCCATTATGAACTAACTCCAATAAATGCTTGATTCTAATAGGTTAATTTAAGTGTAAAAATCCATTCGGTTTGGAAAGGTGCATGCCTTCCCGTAGGGAGAAGGGGAGGTTTGTCTGCTGTGACCAGACGGACTGTCGGCAGGAGGAGAAAGCCAATGGCGGAACAAATCAATGCGCTTCTCGTCCATGCCCCGGATGAAACACTGCACGATTTGACGCAGGCACTCAAGTGTCTCAGCATTGAGGTCACCCATGCTCGAAATTGCCGAGAAGCTTCCCTACTCTTCAAACGGTTGGATGGAGTCGATCTGGTATTTGCAGGAATCGCATTGCCGGATGGGAGCTGGGTAGACGTGCTGAGGTTGGCACAGCAATCAAAGCGCTTCTTGCCGGTCATCGTTGTTTCCCGAATGGTGGATGTTGGACTTTATCTCGATGCAATTGA
>JAKAWN010000674.1 GCA_021827245.1 Acidobacteriota bacterium
GGCTGCGGGGCCAGGTGGCCGGGCTCGCCTGTGCGCTACGTGCCTGGAACATGGAGAAACCACCTTCAATTGCAGAAATGCTCGACTTGGCGAAGGCGCTCGAAATCCTCGGAGTGAGCGAAATCAACCCAGAAGATCGGGATTTGCTGCTTCCGCTTCTGGCAAAGACTCTGGCCGACCGGCGAAGGCTTTCCATGAACGCCGGATTCGAAGGGCTGGTATTCGACTCGTTGCGGTACCGCGACCAGCTCGCGGCGGCGGAGCATTTGATGGCGGAGGTCCAAGCGTGAAATTGACGCTGCTTTTCGCGCTGGCGATTGCCACCGGCCTCAAGGCTTTAGCCCAAGGTCCTGAGGGGCTTCGGCAGTACGAGACCCAATGCGCCGATCACTACGCACGCGCCTACCATGTTCCGGCAAAGTTGGTTGAGGCGGTGATTGACGTCGAGTCGAACTGGAACCCGCGCGCGGTATCGCCAAAGGGCGCGGTGGGGTTGATGCAGTTGATGCCGGAAACCGCCTTTGATGTGGGAGTGCATAACCGATTTCGGATCGAGGACAACATTCGCGGCGGCGTGGCGTATTTGGCATGGCTGATTCGATTGTTCCGAGGAGACCTGCGCCTCGCTATCGCGGCGTATATTGCCGGGCCGCAACCGATCCTCGCACGCGGGCCGGATTATTCATCTCGGGAAGTCTTTCTGTATGTGTCTCATGTGGCCGAGCGTTATCGCGCAAGGCGGCTCGAAACAGAAACTGGAGGGAATCCATGAAAAAAGCACTCTGTCTTGCGCTGTTCCTGGCATGCATTGCCCGCGCGCAAGGGCAAACACCCGACCCTCAGCCTCAAATCGTGAACCGTACGCAGGCGTCCGGGACGGTTACCGTAGTTGACCTAAATGCGCACTTCGTGACAGCCATCAGGGTTCCGGAAGCTGTCACGTCGGTGGCCGTTGGGGATCCCGCCCTCTTCCAAGCTGAACACTCCGATCACGAACCTGACCTCGTGTTCGTCAAAGTGCTCACGGCTAACCCCGCTGAGTCGGACCTGCTGATTTCAACTGCCAACGGGCATGAACTTTGCATGTTGCTGGTAAGCAGGGGTCAAGAGGCCAAGTCTCACGCGGATTTTCTGGTGAATTACCGACCGGAGAGGAGCTTCATTGTCGAGCCATCAAGTCTCCCTGTGGGCGTGCGAGAGACCCTTCCCGTCCAAGCATCCCCTCTTCCTCCAACCACGGCTGGCACAATACCTTCAAGAAATTCTGCATCGTCCTCGGAGCCAGTTCCTGCCAGCCATTCCGATGCCGCGATTGCGCCGCCAATCGCCTCTCAATTGAGCGCACTCGATGACCTTCTGGAGCGTCAGCAGCATGCGCCCTTGCCAAAACTCTACGGTGAACATCCCGCGACCGAGGCTGCCGGAGGAGAAAGAATCCGTACTGGCGTGAGCCAGGTGATTGATGGCGGCGAGGACGTGATCGTGCTGTTTTCAGTGGTCAATCCCCAAAGCCACGCCATCTTGCTCATGCCGCCTCAGGTTCAGTTGGGCGGCCAGTCGAAGCAAGGCAAGCTGATCAAGCATTCCAGGTGGACGAGCGCCGAGCAGTTGCCGGTAATCGCTTACCGGTTGAGCACGCGCCGCCTGGGGCCGGGCGAGCGGGCCGACGGGGTCGTCGTCTTCGAGCGCCCGCCCTACAAGCAGTCGAACGAGACGCTTTTCTTGCAAATGGCGGAAGCCGGCGCTGTGGATGAACCGGCTCTCGCGCCCATTGGTTTTGGAGTCAGCACATTTCAGGAGGACTACCATGCCAGACGAAGTAGCGAAAAATAGCGGCGAAACCAAGGCCAATGAAGAGGATCTACTCAAAGACGTCGAGCCCGAAAAGCCGCCGACGCCACTGGAACAGCTTCTGCGGAAGTTCAAGAAAGCGGACCAAGGTTCGCGGCCGGCATCTCCAGCCACACGCAAGGAACTCGGAAAGGACAAGTCGAAGACCCTTTTCGTGCTCGTCGCTGCGGTCGTCGGCGTCTTGCTGTTCTTCCTTGCGATATTTTCTTCGCCGCAAAAACCGAAGCAGCAGCAAGTGTGGCAGCATCGCGGTCAGCCCGACCTCGGTCGGAGGGTGACGCCGGGACAGGCTCAACAGCAAGCTGGCTCCGTAACGCCATTGCTCAATGCGCAGGTCCAAAACCAAGCCTCTCTGACTAACGGCGAGGTGACACCGGAAGACATCAGGCGCACATCGCAGCCGACTTTCGGGAGCCAACCTGCCGCCCCCAATGCCACGGCCAACACTCTCATCCCACCACCGTTATATACGACAGCGAACGGTCAGAGCGGAAGTACTCCGGCGCGCGTGCCAAGAACGGATCACGGAAGCAGCCAGCAATACGCACTTGGTAAGATCAACTTTCCCGACGCAGCGCTTCAGAAAGAGTATGCGCAGGCGGGATACACTCCAAACTATGCGGCTTCGGACACTCAGAACGGCGCCACGACCTCGCCAAAAACCGACGACGACCTCAAGAAGCCTTCGCTCGTTTTTGTAAGAAATGAAGACGCGGCTCGAAGCCTCGCGCGGAACCGGATACCTGCGG
>JAKAWN010000675.1 GCA_021827245.1 Acidobacteriota bacterium
CGCCAGCCGCATGGCCAAGGATGTCGAGCAGGTGCTGCTGGAGTCGATCGCCAAGGGCCTGAAAGGAACACCGGAGCAGGCTACCGAGTACCTGAAGAAGATGAAGGCGGAGCATCGCTACGAGCGGGATGTGTACTAAACCTCCTGTTACGCCTCAAGCAGCAAGGCCGCCCAGCCGGGCGGCCTTGCTGCTTGGGGCGTAAATTCCAGACTCTTCGCACATTTGATATTTCGAGTGAAGCAGGAAGGTTGTGGGGTTGAGGCGGTTTGCCACCGGCCCCTTTAATATTTCCGGTTTTGATGCGTACTCCAAAGTCGGGCTGGGCTCGCAGTGGCGTGCTGATCGGGAAAAACGCTCATTGAAGCCGAAGCGTCCTTCTATAACCTGGATGCCTGCGCCGAAAATACCTGGCGATCCGCTTCAAAGAGCGGAGCGGACCGGGCCTGTTGAGTCGCGCACGACGAGTTCCGGCTCAACCATAATCTCATCGCGAGGAGCCATGGTGTTATGGATGCGGCTGAGCAGGCTCTGCGTCGCGATTCTGCCGATTTCTTCGAGCGGCTGACGAATTGTCGTGAGGCGTGGCATGGTGAATGCGGCGGCCTTGATGTCATCAAAACCGATCACGGAAACGTCGCGAGGGACCCGAAGCTTTTCGTCCTGGAGCGCTCGAATGGCGCCGATCGCAGCAATGTCATTGAAGGAAATGAGCGCAGTGAATTTGCGCTTCGCGGCCAGGAGTTGGCCCACCACCGGATAGCCCAGTTCGGGTGAAGAGAGATCACGGTCCAGGTTTACCACAAGCTCAGGTTCTATCTGTATGCCGAGATTCCGGGCTACCGAGACCAGTTCGTTCCATCTCGAATCCGAGTCAGAGCTGAATGGTTGTCCGCGCATGAAGGCAATCTTGCGGTGCCCAAGCGAGTATAGATGCTTGAGCGCAAGTTCCGCCGCTCGCCGGTGGTCGAGTAGAATATTGGTGACGCCCTCGACGTGACGATGTCCGGCTACCGCGACCACAGGGACTGGAATCGAATGCTCAAGGAGGGTGTCGATGGCGATGATGCCCTGGGCGCCGCGACCGGTCAACATCTTGGTATAGTGTTCCACCAGGCTCTTCTTGTGCCTGTGGTGCGCGGTGAAGTAAAAATAACCGGCCTGGATAAGCTGGTCGCCGATGCCGCTCATCACCTGAGTGTGATAACCGTCGCCCAATTCAGGAACCAGGACGCCGACGGTCAGGGTTCTCCGGCTACGCAGCGAGCGCGCCAGGAGATTCGGCTGGTAGTTCATCTCCGCGGCAGCGGCTTTGATCCGGTCCCGGGTAGCTTGCGGAATGGACCGTCCGGGAACGTCATTGAGAACCACCGAGACGGTGGCGGGGTGCAGCCCGAGACGTTCCGCCAGTTGCTTGAGGCTGGCGGGCTTCAGAGCGCCAAAGTGTGGAGTCTGCTTGCGCTGCTTATCCGCCGTCGTATCGGTCATCAATCCCTCCCGTCGGACCTTCCTGTTGCTGCTGCGCCGGCACGGGTTCAAATGTATTGCACAAAGGAGGCAGCCGCCGTGCCGGAGGTTCCAAGCCGGCCAAGAAACCGGGGTACAAGAGACCGGGGTACAAGAAACCGGGGTATCGGTTGCCTTGGATAGCGTCAGGAATCGGATTCGTCCGTGTTGTCATTGCCCGTTGTCGCCATTCGTTGCGGATTGCGGTGGCATATTCCGCATTTCCTCGAAGAACCTTCCCATCCTATCTTTCATCTTTTTGAATTTTAGACAAACTTGGATCTTTTTCTTCGACTTCTGTTTATTTTCTTCCCTGCGGTCGATTGTGGCCAGACGACCGTGAGCCACGTCATGGGTGGGATCGATGCGAATTGCGCGCTCAAATATCTGTTGCGCTTCGTTGAGATGGTCTTGGACCGCCGGCAGCTTAGCAAATTGGGTGCAGACCAGGCTGTCATCGGAATTGACTTCAAGAGCGCGGGAGGGATCGGCAAAGGCGGCATTCAACTGTCCCTGTTTGGTCTCAGTCAGACCTAATTCCAATTCCGCCCAAGAATCCCTGGGATTCAACGCACGGGCGGTTTTGAACTCGGATTCCGCCTCCGCCCGCTGGGTTGTGTTACCGGAGTTCAGCAGCATGTTACCGACTTCCGTAGGAAGGCTGGGCAGGCTGGAGGCAATTCTGCCGGCTGCGCGATCATTCGCAATCGTCTCCGCGGTCTGAATTTTACCGGGCAAGTTTGTGCGCCATCACCCGATACATTGCCGCACGATTGGGCGCGACCATGGCCAATGTTAGCATCGCCTTGCCGGCAAGATCCGGATAAAGCCGTTAAGACAAGTAGAGGAGGCCGGTAGGGGCGGGATCCGTCGCAAGCGTGGCCCATACGACAGCGGCGGCCTTTCGGAGTTCCTCTTTTGCGGTATATTCGGCGATCAGCGACCGTCCTCCCTGATTCTGGATCCCTTTCTCATTTACAAGGCGGCAAAGAGTATTCAAGGTCGATCCCGCTTGCAGGGAGGTTTCCAAGGGTCCCTTCACCCGGCTCAGGCAAAGCCTGTAACTTCCACAAGCCGGGTTACAAGCTCACAGCT
>JAKAWN010000140.1 GCA_021827245.1 Acidobacteriota bacterium
ATAATTGAAAACAAAGGATCGTGGTCCAAAAACGAACCGGAACGAACCTGAAAACGAAGCGGAGAAGTTGTTGAAAACATTAGAGTGCATAAAAAACGAACCGGAACGAACCGAAAAACGAACCTAGTCATCTTGTTGAAAACAATAGAGCGACAAAAATCGAATCAGCAACAAGCCTGGCAGTCAGCGGGCTTTTTGAGGGACGCCCAGGCAGGGTTCTCCCTGCTGCCGGCCTGCGCCCTTCGTATCCGGCCTCGCGCAATCGCAGCCTGCACCGGAGGCTATCGTGCTGGCCTCCACGATGTTCGCCGGCGGCTGCCCGTTTGCGGCCACCCGCTCCCGCGGCAGGTTGGGAATCTCGATGCCCGCAAGGGGCAGGAGAATCGTGACCGCAATCATCGATTAGGGAGAAGCGGTGCGCGGTTGCAGGGCGTTACAAGGGCGTGAAATCTCAATCTTCGGGAGGAGAATGCTGGCTACGGTAAAAAGGCAGGTTGGTTACTTGCGCCGAGGAGCCCGAGGCAGTCAGAAGGCGCGTCCCGGTTTCCATGTGCTCCCTTCGGATATAGGCCAGAGCGATAGTCTTCTGAAGAGTGGGGGAAACACAGGCGCTGGTGATTTCACCCGCTTCTTTCCCGTCGAGGCTCAATTTCTCGCCCGGCTCCGGAGGCTGACTGCTTTCGATGGTGACGCCTGCCAGCTTCCAGTTCACCTGTCCACGGCTCCGGGCGCGCTCCACGATTTCCTGGCCGATGTAGCAGCCCTTGTTGAAGCTCAGGGCGTTCATCAGATTGGCTTCAAGCGGCAACGTATCCTCTCCAAGTTCCGAACCATAGCGGGGAATCGCGGCTTCGATTCGCAAGGATTCAAGGGCTTCAGTCCCGGCGGGCAGCATGCCGTAACTCGGCGCCTGTCCGCCCGCCGCGCCCCACAAGCCCATCATACCCTTGGGCCCGACCCAGACTTCGTAACCTTCTTCGCCCGTGTTGCTCGCTCGAACCACTCGGATCGGAAAGCCGCCGTAGTTGGTCGCGAAGTGCTCGAAGTCCTGAAGCGGCGGCAGGTCCACGTGGAGGGTCTTTTCCAGCAAGCCTCGGGCTTGCGGTCCCTCGAAGGCCAAGGCGCAGGTGTCCAACGGCACGATCTGCACCTGGTCAGCGATAATGTACCGGCTCAGAATCTGGATGGCTTTAGCGCGAAGGTCGGCGTCGGTATCGATGAGCAACCGGTCCTGGGCGGCGTAAATACGCAGGTCAGCAAGAATCTGTCCCAGGGGATTCAGCAGGGCTGCATAGCAGCCCTGTCCGGCAGAGAGGTTCTTGACATCGTTTGAAACGATGCGATGCAGAAACTTCGCGCTGTCCCTTCCGGCCAGAGCAAACTTGGCCCGGAAGGAAAAATCGAAAAGCCCCGTGGCCGCGCGCACGGCCTGGTGCTCCTCGATGGGATTGGTGAACCGGAGGGGGACGATGGCGCCGTGATATTCGCCGAGCGTTGCGCCCTGCGAGACATGGAAGTCAGCCAGAGGACTTCGCATCACGTCTGCCATGATCCGTCATTCGCCTCGAATCGAATGCGATGCAAAATGAAAGGGAACGTCTGTGAGCGGCGGCGGAACAGCGCTCAAATAGTTGTCTTCTGACCGTCAATGCGCAGGGGCATCACCAACGGCCTGACAGGAGCGGGCGTCACCTTTGCCAGATGTCCCGTCCACGATGACATCTCCTGCTCATTGGTGAGCAAATCTTTCAAGGTGGTTCTGCTGAGAACCTGGTCGATCACTTGCTGCACGGCGCGCCAAAGCGAACGAACCGAGCAATCCACCGTGTTCGCGCAGGAGATCTCGCTTCCCGCGTGCTCATCGCAGAACCCGGGATCGTACAATCTGCCACCCAGAATCGCCAACGCCTCGCCCACAACCACCTTGTCAGCCGGGCGAGCCAGAGCGTATCCGCCGGCCTGTCCTCGGACACTCTTCACCAGTCCGCCTCGCCGCAAGATGCGCATGAGCTTGGCGACGTAAAAATTCGAGATGCCTTCCTTCTGGCTGATCTTGGGAATGGTCAGGCTTCCGCCTTCGCCTTCCCGCGCAAGCCTCAGAAGGCACCGCAGTCCGTATTCTTCCTGGGATGTTAGTTTCATGATGGTTTTCCCGGCCGCACACACACGCACGCAACCGGACTCCTTGCCTGATTCTTACATGATGCCCAACTGCAGCCTGGCCGCTTCCGACATCATGCTCGGATTCCAGGGCGGATCCCAAACCACTTCCACTGTCACATCCTTCACTTCTGCCATCACGCGAATCTTGTCTTCCACCTCGCCGGGCAGTGACATAGCCGACGGACACGCAGGACTGGTCAGAGTCATCTTGACGGCAACCGCCGAGGAGGGTGAAACGCTGATGTCGTAGATCAGCCCCAGCTCATAAATATCGACGGGAATTTCCGGGTCGTAGCAGGTTTTCACCGCCCCGACTACTTTCTCTTTCAGGGCCTCGATCTCAGCGCCGCTGGCAGCCGCAGTTTCCGATGCGGCCGATGTTCCCGGCTTGGATTCCGCTGTGGCGGAAGCGTTTGCCGCCGCTTGTTGCTGCTCGTTGCTCTTGTTTTTTTCGATCATGGCTTAAACCCTATTCGGTTGTGACCGTCTTCTCTTCGCCCTTCAGCGCGGACCGCAACGTGTGCCAGGCCAGCGTCGCGCACTTGACGCGCAACGGAAACTCCGACACGCCTGAAAAGACTGCCAGCTTGCCCAGCGAAGTATCTCCGGCCTGATTACCGTTTCTTTCGCCGGTCACCAATGCGTGAAACTTCTCGAACAGTGCGTCCGTTTCAGCCAGCGTTTTGCCCTTCACCGTCTCCGTAAGAATGGACGCTGACGAAGTTGAAATCGCGCACCCGGAGCCCTGGAACGTCACGTCGCTGATCCGGTCATTTTCGAGCTTGAGGTAAATCGTAATCCTGTCTCCGCACAGCGGGTTGTAGCCTTCCGCGTGATGATCCGCCGTTTCCAGCACGCGATAGTTCCGCGGCCGCTTGCTGTGATCCAGAATCACTTCCTGATACAAACCACGCAAATCCGGCATCAGCCCAGCAACTCCTTCACCTTTTGGATCCCTGCGACCAGCGCATCAATCTCTCTCTTTGTATTATAAAACGCCAGCGAGGCGCGGGTGGTGGCCGGAATGTTGAAGCGGTCCATCAGCGGCTGCGCGCAGTGATGTCCCGTGCGCACAGCAATGCCTTCCTGGTCAAGCACAGTTCCTACGTCGTGCGGATGAATGCCCTCCATCACAAACGAGATCACACCCGCTTTCTTTGCTGCGGTGCCGATAATCTTCAGCCCCGGAATCGGGCTGATCACCTTGGTGGCGTAAGCCAGCAGGTCGTCTTCGTAAGCGGTGATGTTTTCAATCCCGATTCCATTTACGTAGTCGATGGCCGCTCCAAGCCCGATGCCTCCAGCAATGTTCGAAGTTCCAGCCTCGAATTTGTAAGGCAGGGAATTGTAAATGGTCTTCTCGAACGTCACCGAACTGATCATATCACCGCCGCCCTGGTACGGAGGCATGGCGTCCAGGAGGTCGGCTTTGCCATAAAGCACGCCCACGCCGGTGGGGCCGTAAAGCTTGTGCCCTGAGAACGCATAGAACTCGCAATCGAGCGCCTGAACATCCACTTTGATGTGCGGCGCCGCCTGCGCGCCATCGAGCAATACGGGAATGTTCTTCCGATGCGCTGCCTCAATCATCTCCCGCACAGGATTGATGGTCCCGAGCACATTTGAAACGTGCACCACAGCCGCCAGCCGTGTCTTCGGCCCCAGCAGCTTTTCAAACTCGTTGAAGAGGAGTTCGCCGCGATCGTTGATGGGTGCCACGCGCAGCTTTGCGCCTTTCTCTTCGCACAGAATCTGCCAGGGAACGATGTTCGAGTGGTGCTCCATGGCGGTGATCAGGATTTCATCGCCCGCCTGCACGTTCTTCCGGCCAAAAGTGTTCGCGACCAGATTAATCGCTTCCGTTGCGCCGCGTACAAAGATGATTTCCTTGCTGTGGCGAGCGTTCAGAAACCGCTGGGCCTTCACACGGGCGTCTTCGTAAGACCTGGTGGCGCGCTCGCTCAGTTCGTGGACACCGCGGTGAATATTCGAACAGTCCCGGCGGTAGAAAAGCTCTTCCGCCTCAATCACGGCCAGAGGCTTCTGGCTGGTAGCGGCATTGTCCAGATAGACGAGCGGTTTGCCGTGGACTGATTGCTGGAGGGCTGGGAAATCCTTGCGAATGCGCTCGACGTCGAAAATTGTCGATGATTCCTTTGGGGTCACGGCAGTGTGTTGCGGGGTGATAGCCATGGTTCTTTTTCAGAATGTGAACGACCGATTCTGAACGAGCGCTGCCAGACGGTCAGCCTCTCATCTTTGCCAGCAGTCCGGCCTTCAACCGCTCACGGAGCGGTTCGAATTTCACCTGGTCGATGATCTCGTTGGCGAAAGCTACGATCAGCAGGTGGCGCGCCTCTTCAAGTCCGATGCCGCGCGAACGCAGGTAGAAAATCGATTCCGGATCAATCTGGCCAACGGTCGCGCCGTGCGTGCACTTCACGTCATCGGCAAAAATCTCGAGCTGCGGTTTGGTGTTGATCGTGGCAGACTCAGAAAGCAGCAGGTTTTTGTCACTCTGCTTCGAGTCGGTTTTCTGCGCGTCCTTGCGCACGAGGATCTTGCCGTTGAACACTCCGGTCGAATTCCCGTCCAGAATACCCTTGTAGAATTCACGGCTCGAACAGTGGGGCTGGGCGTGGTCGATGGCAGTATGGTTGTCGATCAACTGCTGGCCGTTCGTCACGTAGAGGCCGAAAAGATAACTTTCCGCACCTTCGCCGTCCAGGACCGTCGTCACTTCCTCGCGGCCCACTCGCGCTCCCAACTGGATGGAATTTGTCTGTATGGCTGCGTTGCGCGCGGCGTAAGCCACAACGGTTGCCACGTGGAACGCTGCCTCGCTTTCGCTTTGGAGTTTCACGTAATCGATGTGGGCATTGTCCTCCGCAACAATCTCGGTTACTGGATTGTTGAAATAGACGCTGGGGTCGAGCCCCACGTAAGTCTCCAGCAGGCTCGCCTGACTCCCTTGTGCTGCAATCACCAAATTCCGGGGGTGCGCCACCCACGGCTCTTCGCCGCCCGTCGAAACATAGAGAATCTGAATCGGCTTTTCAAGAACAACTCCCTTAGGGATCTCAATGAACGCTCCGTCTTCCACGAAGGCGGTGTTGAGCGCTACAAACGGGTGTTTCTTGTGGCTGGCGTAGCGGGCCAGGTGCGCCGTGATGGCGCCCTCCTGCCGGATTGCTTTTGCCAGATTTGTTACTGTTGCGCCCTTTGGAAGTCCTTTGAGGGATGAAAGCTCTTCCGCGTAATGGCCGTTCACAAAAACGAGGCGTGTGCAATCGAGCCCGGCGTAAGGAAGATCTTTGATCTGCTTCTGTATCTCTTCATTCGGCTTGCATGGAGCAGGCCGAAAGCGAACGCCTGCAATCGGCGCGAGGTTGGTGTATTTCCAATCCTCCATCCGGGTGGTCGGGAAACCCAGCTCGGCAAAGGCCCCCATGCCTTCGCTGCGGAGCTTGTTCAGCCACGCCGGAGCTGTCTTAGCCTTCCGGCTCTCGAGCTCCCGGAAATCCTTTAGGTAGATCTCTTCACTTTCCTTCAATGCAATCGCCATGAATCTCTTCTTCCGCTCGTCTGCCTAGGCTCTTTCTCCCGCCGGAACCGTCTCATCGAGCCAGCTATAGCCTTTCTCTTCCAGCTCGAGTGCCAGTTCTTTGCCACCGGACTTCACAATCCGTCCGTTTGAGAGCACATGGACGAAGTCAGGCACAATGTAGTTCAGCAGGCGCTGGTAGTGCGTCACCACGATGATCGAGCGCTCCTTGCTGCGGAGTGAGTTCACGCCGTTGGCCACAATCTTCAACGCGTCAATGTCGAGCCCGGAATCCGTCTCGTCCATAATGGCCAGCTTCGGTTCCAGCACCGCCATCTGGAAAATCTCGTTCCGCTTCTTTTCGCCGCCGGAAAAGCCTTCGTTCACCGGGCGGCTCAACAGCGTGTCGTCCATTTCCAGCAGCTTGATCTTTTCGCGGATCAGAGTGAGAAAGTCCATCGCGTCCAGCTCTTCCTGCCCGTGATGTTTGCGCGCGGCATTCAGCGCCGCCCGCAGAAAGTAGGTGTTGCTCACGCCGGGAATTTCCACCGGATACTGGAAAGCAAGAAAAACGCCTTCGCGCGCGCGTTCCTCGGGCTGCATGTCGAGCAGGCTCTTGCCGTCATAGAGCACTTCGCCTTCGGTGACGGTGTACACGTCACGACCCGCCAGCACCTGCGCCAGCGTCGATTTCCCCGATCCGTTCGGCCCCATGATGGCATGCACTTCGCCCAGGCCGATTTGCAGATCAATCCCTTTCAGAATTTCCGTATTGCCAACGTTGGCATGTAGATTTTTGATCTCAAGAAGCATTCGTTTTAGTCCTCTAATCAGATGTTCCGCTCCGTCGTTTGAGAGAATTCGCGGCGCAGAGTTTTTGCTTTGAGAAACTCTGCGGGTTCTTTCCAGAGAAAACTGAAGTCCTAAAAAACAATTCTTCGGCGGGGCTAGAGCTTTCTCTTGATCGCGTCCTGAAACAGGCTCGGTCTGCTAACCATGTCTATCGCCGTCCCTGAATTTCTGTGTTCAGCTGTCCAAAAGTCCCCGTGCTTACCAGTGCTACAAGAATATGTACCCTTCGTAGCGCCAGGCGCTAGGTGGATTACCTTCTGGTCATTCTCTAAGCAAGTAGGGCAGAAGGGCCCATCAATCCTTTTCCCGTCTCGAACCCTCCAATACACGGACTCTTCGTATTGCAATTCCTTCACAACGTCGCTAATATGGCTGAGCTCCAAGTTGCGTCGCTTCAACGCCTCATTTTCATTTGCCAGCTCTGTAAGCTGTGCCTGAATTTCAATGATTCGGCTTTGCAAGTCAATAATGCGCTGATTGAGTTCGTGATTACCCGCTTTTTTCGCTAGCGAACCAACTTCTTTGAGTACGCCGACTGCGCCGCTGATCGTTGATGTAATTGCAGCAAAGTCCGCCATCGTTGGATATCACACTTTATTAAAGAAAAGCCGCAGACTTAAAGAACAAGTCTGCGCTACCCGCTTGCAACAAACAAATCGAAAATCTGACCACCGCCGTCGCCAACACTCTTGCTTGAAGCGAAGAACCCGCGGTGAGCATTTGGCTCACCGCTACAGCACCGCCGCGTTCAAAAAAAATCCCCGGCAGGATTCAGAAATTACCCGACACTGCCTTCGAGGCTGATGCCGAGCAGTTTCTGCGCTTCGACGGCGAACTCCATGGGCAGTTCGCGAAAGACTTCCTTGCAGAAGCCGTTGACGATCATGCCGATGGCGTCTTCCGTCGAAAGGCCCCGCTGGCGGCAGTAGAAGATCTGGTCTTCTCCGATCTTCGAGGTCGAGGCTTCGTGCTCGACCTGCGCCGTCGGGTTCTTCACCTCAAGGTAGGGGAACGTGTGCGCCCCGCATTTGTCCCCCATCAGCAACGAGTCGCACTGTGAATAGTTGCGCGCCCCCGTTGCATTCTTCAGAATCTTGACCATGCCCCGATAGCTGTTCTGGCCGTGACCGGCCGAGATGCCCTTGGAAACGATGGTGCTGCGGGTGTTCTTGCCCAGATGGATCATCTTGGTGCCGGTATCGGCCTGCTGATAATTGTTGGTGACGGCGACGGAATAGAATTCGCCCATGGAGTTGTCGCCCTGCAGGATGCAGCCGGGATACTTCCAGGTGATGGCCGAACCCGTCTCAACCTGCGTCCAGGAAATCTTGGAGTTCACGCCCAGGCACTTGCCGCGCTTGGTCACAAAGTTGTAGATGCCGCCCTTGCCGTCTTTGTCGCCCGGATACCAGTTTTGGACGGTGGAATACTTGACCGTAGCGTTGTCGAGCGCCACCAGTTCGACGACTGCGGCGTGCAGTTGGTTGGTGTCACGCATCGGAGCCGTACAGCCTTCCAGGTAGCTCACATAGGCGCCTTCGTCGGCCACGATCAGCGTGCGCTCAAACTGGCCGGTCTCCTTGGCGTTGATGCGGAAATACGTGGAAAGCTCCATCGGGCAGCGAACGCCCTTGGGGATGTATGCGAATGAGCCGTCACTGAACACCGCCGAATTCAGTGTGGCAAAGAAGTTGTCAGTATAAGGAACAACTGACCCCAGCCACTTCTTCACCAGATCGGGATGTTCCTGCACGGCTTCCGAAAACGAACAGAATATAATGCCTAGCTTCGCCAGCTTCTCCTTAAAGGTTGTCGCCACCGAAACACTGTCAAAAACCGCATCCACAGCCACACCGGAAAGCAGTTCCTGCTCCCGTAGCGGAATGCCCAGCTTTTCGTAGGTCTTGATCAGTTCAGGGTCGACTTCGTCCAGGCTCTTCGGTTTGGACTTTGCTTTTGGCGCCGCATAGTAATATGCCGCCTGGTAGTCGATCGGGTCATACTTGATGTTGGCCCACTTCGGTTCCTTCATGGTCAGCCAATGTTTGTAGGCTTTCAGCCGCCACTCCAGCAGCCATTCCGGCTCATGCTTCTTCGCGGAAATCAGCCGAATTACGTCTTCATTCAAGCCGCGAGGAACGGTCTCCTGCTCGATCTCCGTGACAAAGCCGTACTTGTACTCTTGCGTGGCAAGCTCTTCAATATTATTCACTGGCGTAGCCATACGCTTTACTCCTTAACGCAACCCAGAGATTCAAAAACGCGAGACGACTCAGATCAAGTGCCTCCAGAGCCCTTTCTCTCTTGTCTGCTCCTTTAAATGCTACCGAATCTATACGCTGAAGTCAAGATTATTCCTATACACTTCTGTCAAGATTCGTCTACGTTTCGTGGCCTGCCTTTCGCTTCCTGATGTTTTGATAAGTTCATTTATTTCTGTAAATTAAAACGAGCCGCTACGCCTTCGAGGTGCAATCATCAGGAAAATGCCTGCCAACGCATCCCGCCTGGCTACGGCTGGCCGATGTTTACCCTGAAGCCGACACGGAATAGCATGGGCGGGCCCAGTTCTGTAACTGGCGTCCGCTCAACCGCGTAGCGCTCATCAAAGATGTTTTCAACCGCTACGTATGCCTCTGTATCGCGCCAGACATGGCGGGAGAGCGAGGCGTCCAAAGTGAAGAATTTCCCAAGTGGAAGCAGGTTCTGGTCGTCGTCGAACTGTCTGCCCACAAACCGGCCTTGGAGGCCGAACGTCAGGCGCTGCCAGTGTCTGGTTGCCGTTGGGTTCGAATAGAGGGCCTGAAAGGTGAAGACATTACGCGGAACCTGAGGAATTTCAAGGCCTACCAGCGCCGGGTTCGCTGGAAAGCTAAGAACAGTGGCGTCCACGAATTCATACCCGCTCATCAGGCTGAACGTCGGGGTCAAGTGCATGGCTGCGTCCACATCCACCCCGCGAGAGCGGGTGCGGCCAAGATTCTGCCGCTGGCGAGTGATCAGAGTGGGGGTGACGTTCAATGTGACGTTCGCGATGGGATCGGTGACATCGCTCCAGAAGAAGGTGCCACGGCCAGTCAATTTGTGGCGGAAGGCGGCGAATTGTGCTCCAGCTTCCGCACCGGTCAGGTGCTCAGCGCGAAGCTGGGAATTCGCATTCGTCACAACGTCACCCACGCGAAAGCCCCTGTAGAGTTCGTTGAGGGTGGGGGCGCGGAAGGCCCGATAGGCGGAGCCGACCAGGGAAACGTTGCGGGTCAGCCGGTAAAGCATTCCCAGACTCGGGCTGAACGCTGACTCAGTACGCTCCGGGAAGTTGATCACGGTTGCCGGGCCGGGAGGCGAGAGCGGCCTGCTGGTGGATAACGCGTCATAGTTGCGCCAATGGTCATAGCGAATTGCGCCCGTCACCTGCCAGCGCGACGTCAAACGGATGAGGTCCTCGCCGTACAGGCCCTCCGTCCGCTGGCGGCCTCCCGCACCGAGCGCCGACGTCATGTGCCCGTTAAAGAATCCGAGTTCGTTGCTTGAGCCACGCACCTCGAGTCCATCGAAGCCGGCTACGAGTGTCTGTTTCGTGCCCAGGGGCCGATTCCATTGGAACTCAAGCCCCGTCTGTTGCGCCGGCACGCGCTGGGATCTGACCAGTGATTCACTGTTGCGGTCTGGCGCGACAGCGGAGAATGTCTGATCAAAAAGTTCGGGACCGCCGTACCCACGGAAGGTGAAGGATCCTGCGCGCGGCGACACCCAATCGGCGCCAATCGCCAGTTGCCGGATGTGGGTCCGGTTATGAGTGAGCGGAGTTCCGTTGGCGCGCGTCTCGCGCAAGTAGGAGCCTTCAGCGAATACCCGGCCGCGCTGGTGGAATTCACGTTCGAGAGTTACATCGCCGACTTCATGCTCGGACCCCGCTCGCGTGTCGACCTTGCCGCGGTCCTGTTTGGCGACCAGGATATAACCGTCGGTATTAAACGCCTCACCGTCGAAAGCCATGTGCCAGGGGCCGTGCTGGATGCCCGCCCAGAATGAGGCGTCTGGTGTGTTCTCGTTTCCGTAAGAAGTATCCAGCGAGAATTGCGATACAGTAGGTTGGCGCGTAATGATATTGATCACGCCTCCCATCGCACTGGAACCGTACAGGTCTGAAACGCCACCTCGCACGACTTCCATGCGGCTTACGGCTTCCCGGGGGACGCGATCCCAATAAATCCAGCCGCCGAAAGGATCGTTCAACGGAATGCCATCCACCAGAACCAGCGCGCGGCTGGCCCCGCTGGCTCCCACACCGCGCAATGAAACGCCTTGTGCGGTTGGGTTAGCCCACCGGCTACCGGTACGGCGGAAAAGAGTGAAACCTGGAACCTGGCGAAGCGCCCCGTCGAGGGTTAAGGCTGAGGTTGCTGCCAGCTCTTTCTGCGTGAGGACGCGAACATCGGCAGTGGTCTGGCTGAGGGGAGTTTGGGTTCGAGTCGCTGTCACTGTTACTTGCTGCGCCAGCGCTGCAGGCCTGAGGACGATTTCCAGCGACACGCTTTCCTGTGTACCCGTATTCCAGCGCCTCTCGATCGAAGCAAATCCCTTTGCGCTGATAGTCAGTTGGCCATGGGGTGCCGGGACTTTGACGAAGGCAAAACGCCCTTCCGGTCCCGTCCGCTGAACCGATTGGTATCCTCCAGAGCGAAGAACCACCTGCGCCCCGGCAACGGCCGCGCCACTCTGGTCCCTGACAACGCCTTCGACTCGATAGTGAGGGTTTGCAGATTGCGGGCGAGGGAAGCCCTTTGCGGCGAGGAGACCGGAGAAGGCTGCCACTGCGACAAAGCTGGCTACACAACGTAATCGAAAGGATCCCATTCCATTTCTTACTCTGGCTTTGTGGGGATAGAAACGACCATCTTTCCCCTGGGGATTGGCTGTGCGCCAGAAGGCCGACCATCCGTATGCCCCGAACAAAGACTCAGACCCACTAGACTAATCTGGCCGCAGTCCGGCGGCAAACCATTATTTAGGGTTGTCGCGGAGTGAGGTTACGAAAGCGGAGTAAAAGAGGAATCAATCCTGTCAGGCTGGAACCAGCAAATTCTCGGCAAAGGGCCATTCCTCATCGAACCATTGTCCGTCGCACCGGAAGCCCGTTCGCTGGGCCATTTGAGTGACCTCCCAGGGAGAATACTTGTGCGAACTTTCTGTCCAGATCGTTTCATCTTTCTGCAGCGTAACTGAAAGCCTGCTCCTGCGAATAGTGACTGTCTGCCGAATTGTGGACAGGAGGTGCATCTCAATGCGGCGCTCTTGCTCATTGTATTTTGCGAGGTGGCGGAACTTTGCAAGATCGATATCCCCGTCGAGTTCGCAGTTGATTCGTGCGAGGAGATTGAGGTTGAATGCAGCCGTGACTCCGAGCGGATCATCGTAAGCTTTGAGTAACTGTTCGACCGGCTTTTCGAGGTCTGTCGCCAGCAGGATTGCGTCGCCGAATGTCAAAATCTCACGGATCTTCCGCAGGAAGTCTTCGCCCGGCTTGCGGTCGAAATTTCCGATTGAACTTCCAAGGAAGAGCACCAGCAGGTGCTGGCCCGCCTGGCGGCGACGGGCAACTTTGCGGAGGCCGTCGAGATAGCCTGTTTTAAATCCCAGAACGCTGACTGATTCCAGATGGTCCAGTTCTTGTTCGCACCTTGAGAGTGCCGCGCGGGATATTTCAATCGGGTGGTACAGCGTAGGCTGGCGCCGTGTTAGGGCTTCCAGAACCCAGCGGGTTTTCTTGCCACTGCCGCTGCCCAACTCTGTCACGACGACCGGAGAAGGAATCCTGCCGGTAATTGCCTCGGAATGCCGCTGCAGAATCCTCTCGTCCGCTCGCGTAAGGCCGTATTCCGGAAGCAGGCTGATGACTTCAAACAGGGCTGAACCGATGTCATCATAAAAATACTTGGAGGGCAGTTCTTTTTGTCCCGGTTTTTCCAGGCCTGCACGTACGTCCTGAGCGAACTGGGTGACGAAGTCGGCAACGGAATGTGCAGCGGCGGCCAGTGGCATGTTGACCTCGGCAGCGAATTTTAGACGCTGACGCAGCGAAACCCGGAATAAACGTACTGATAATGCGATTGGAACCAGTTGCGGAAAGAGCGGCGCAGCATGCAAGCCGCTGTTCGGGCAGAGCCGCCTTTCATGACGTAATGTTTGCCGTCAAAGAAGTTGGCTGAATAACCCTGATAAAACGGAAAGGGTTTAAACCCTTCAAATGGCTGAAAGACCGTCGAAGTCCACTCCCAGCCATTGCCCACCAAGTCAGCGACGCCAAAGGCGCTGCGACCTGCGGGATGCGCCTGAACCGGTGCCGGATCCCAGTCGCAGAAATCAAAATTGCCACGAGCCTTGTCGGGAGCGCTCGATCCCCACGGATACGGTCTTTCCAGTCCGTCTGGTGTTCCGTAGGCGGCGCGATGGAACTGAGCCTCCGTCGGCAACCGTTTGCCTGCCCATCGGGCATAAGCCGCGGCTTCAGCGTGGCTCGCATAAACCGGCCAATCGAGCGGGAGCCGCACTTCGGCAAACATAGTTCGATAGTTCCAGGAGTCCCCACGCGGAACCCAGCACTTCGGATACCGAATCCTTTCGCGCTTGATCCATTCCCAGTCGGAATCGCTCCAGAGGCTCCTGTTTTCGTAGCCGCCTTCGCGAAGGAACTTCAGGAATTCTCCATTCGTTACTTTATATTCATCGATTTCAAAGGCCGGGACCTCCACTTGGTGGAGTTCGAACTCGTTGTCCCACCCAAAGACGTTGCCGATTCTCTGCAACCCGAGGGTTGCAATACCCGCGGGAATCTCAACCATCTTTCGATCTGCCACAGGCGCGGCCGCCACGGATGCAGAGTGCCGTTTTACTTTGCGATCGAGCGGAAGCTGGTGCAGCATGTACGCGAGGGTTTCGACGTGCATCAGCCGATGTTCGATAGCGACGTTCAGGTAGACCTCCGCCTGAGAAAGAGAGTCGTCGGAGTCCGTAAGAGATTCGTCCCTGAGACTCGCATCCAGTTCCTGGCGCACGCGATGATTGTATTGATGAACTTCTTCGAGGGAGGGCCAATCCGAGGGCTGGTCGGAGGGCAAGCCGCCATCGACCGGGTCGATTCCGAAGGCGAACAGTTTATCGAAGTCCGGATGAAACGATGTCGCGCCGAAAGCATAATTGCCCAGCAGATTCCAATCGAAGGCTTCGAGATGCCCAATGTAAAACACGATGCGATGCCGTTCAGGAATAGGACGATCATACAGAGCGTCACGCAACGGAATTATGTCGAAGAGTTTGTCTGTTATGGACCGAGCGTCCGCCAACCTCGAAAGAAGAGTGGGTGATGAATGATAGCCTTGAGTTTCGCCCATTTTAATTCGCGCCCCTTTTCAGTAGTTAGATGGCTGTTCGCCCCTAAAGTTGCAATTCTTTCTAATTTCGCGGAGAAATTATTGGCCTCCGATGATAATAGCAAATTGAAACTGGGGAGTTAAGAGGATTAAAAAAACAAACCACAAATTCTGCGAGGTGTAGCGCCTTGTGATGTCCCATCAGGACCAAACACCCGTCATAATTGGGTTCCGCAATGTGCGGTACTCAGCCGACGGACAAAGAGATGTGCTAACAAACCTGGCCCTGAAGGTTGAGGCAGGGGAAACGCTGATGCTCCTGGGCCGCAGCGGATGCGGTAAGACCACAACTCTCAAGATGATCAACCGCCTGCTTGATCCGTCAGAAGGTGAACTTCTGGTGGAAGGCAAGCCGGTGCGGGAGTGGGACGCCATCCGGCTGCGGCGGCGAATCGGCTACGTTATCCAGGAAGTCGGACTGAGTCCTCGCTTCACCATCGAGCACAACATCGCCCTGCTGCCACAACTGGAGGGCTGGCCGCCAGAACGTAGGCGCCGGCGCGTGGAAGAATTGCTGCAGATGGTTGCGCTTGATCCCGGAAAATTCCGCCATCGTTATCCTCGCCAACTTTCCGGGGGCCAGCACCAGCGGGTGGTCGTGGCGCGGGAATTCTTGCGGTCCCAGCAGCATATCCCTTGAAGACGATGTTTATTAGCAGTCGGTCATGTCGCTTTGCGACACCCGCAAAGCATGAAAATGGGTTCGAGATGGGATTATGATCAGCTCTGCCTGCGCAGGACGAAGGCCGGTCATCCTTGGAGCGGGAAGCCCGCCTAGCAGTCTGGCCTGGACATCGCTCCGGACCCCAAATCGTCGCCTCGCCTCTGCGAGAGCACG
>JAKAWN010000676.1 GCA_021827245.1 Acidobacteriota bacterium
ACCGGCTGGAGCGACGGAACCAGCCTGATCAGTTCGCTGAAGAGGTTGTCACCGCTGGCTTTCGTGCCGAATCCAGCGGCCGGAAATGGTATTCGCCGAACGACGAAGAGGCATTGGGCCTTCTTGAGGAAGCCAAGCCGATTGGGAATATCACCGAGCAGGAACGACAGCAGCGCATTGCCGCCGCGCTCGAAGAACTCAACGGGAACCGCTCCAATTTGCAGCGCATCGCCGACGAGCGTGCCGCCGAACTCGACGCCGCGCATGCGCGGTTGAAAGAACAGATCGGAGGAGCGAAGGTTCAAGCCAAGGCTTATCCGCCGGACATTCTCGGAATCTACGTTTTCCTGCCGGGAAGGAAGGCGTGATGCGCTACACTGCCATCCGCTCCGAAGGTAACCTGATCCCGGACGACCTCCTCGACAAGATCACCAACGAGGAAATCGCTGGCCAGAAGGCGGCGGATTTTGGCCTACCCAAAGGTCGCCACCTGCTGGATCAGATCCAGAGCGTCTGGAGCGATGCCCTCGATTTCTGGAACGTCTTCCGCCGGCGCATGGAATCCCCACCCGAATCGGATCCGTACGGCACCACGCTGACCCGCGAAAAATGGCTCTATCAACTCCTGAACGACCCGCAGACGTTCGCCTACGACTTGAAGCTTCAGTCTTCTGCCATCACCGCGAACGGCGCGAGCTTCCCCGTATCCCACTTTGCGGGCGATCTGAAAGACGCCCCGCCCGTTCACATAGAAGGGTTCAAAATCGATCTCGACCACCGGGCGCCGAAGCTGCGCACGAGTCCTCGCGCGATGGTGCAGGAGTTCCTAAACCGCAGTGACGAGCATCTTTGGGGCATCGTCACCAATGGTTTGCGTTTTCTCCTACTGCGGGACTCAGTGCGAACGGCACGGCCCACGTATCTCGAATTTGATTTACAGGCGATCCTCGAAGGGAACCACTTCAACGAGTTCGCCCTGTTTTACCGCCTGTGCCACCGTAGCCGCCTGCCGCGGTCGGGCGAGGACCCAACAAAATGCTGGCTCGAGCAGTACTACCAACTCTCGATCGAGCAGGGAGGGCGTGTCCGCGAGAAGCTTCGCGACGGGGTTGAGGAGGCCCTCAAGATTCTTGGCACGGGCTTCCTCCGGCACCCCGCGAATGGCGAGTTGCGCGAAAGGATCGAAAGTGGTTCGCTCAAGCCGGCCGAATATCACCGGCAACTGCTGCGGCTTGTCTACCGGCTGCTGTTTCTGATGGTGGCCGAGGAGCGGCACCTGATCCAAGCGACCGGCGACGACGCCGAACTCGGGCAGAGCATCTACGACGACTTCTACAGCATCAACCGGCTGCGTGAGCGTGCCGAACACATCGTGGAGCGTTCCACTTTCAGTGATCTCTGGTTTGGGCTCCAGCAGTCCTTTTTACTGTTCTCCGACGCCCAGGACAGCAACCCGCTTGGCATTCCTCCGCTCAATGGCGAGCTGTTCGGCTACCGTGCGATTCCCGATCTCGAAGGCACCGAGCTCTACAACGACGATTTGATTAAAGCGATTCGTCTCCTTTCGCTCTTCCGCGAGAACAAGATCCTGCAGCGCGTAAACTATTCGGCCCTCAACGTGGAGGAACTGGGTTCGGTATACGAGAGCTTGCTGGATTTCCAGCCGGAAGTCGTCCAGGAGGAGGGAAACTGGGAATTCAGACTGGCGACCGGCAGCGAACGCAAGACCACGGGTTCGTATTACACCCGTCCAGAACTGGTCCGGGAGCTGATTCAAAGCGCTTTGGTGCCTGTTTTGGAAGACCGGCTCACATCAGCCGAAAAACAGGCCACAGGGAAGCAGCCAGAAGCGGTGCGAGAGGCCAAGATCAATGCCATTCTCGGCATGACAGTTTGTGACCCCGCCTGCGGCTCCGGCCATTTCCTTCTTGAAGCGGCACGCCGGCTGGGTCGAGAACTGGCCTGCGTCAAGACGGGCGAAGATGAACCGACACCCGAAGAATTCCATCTGGGCATTCGCGATGTAATCTCACATTGCATTTACGGCGTGGACGTGAATCCCCTTGCGGTGGACCTATGCAAGCTGGCGCTTTGGCTAGAAGGGCACTGGGCCGGCAAACCGCTCAGTTTCCTCGACCACCGGATCCGCTGCGGCAATAGCTTGATCGGCACCCTCGATCTGACTGTATTGGGAAAGGGCATCCCGGATGACGCGTTCACCGCAGTGGCTGGCGACGACAAGAAAGCCGCCGGCGCATTCAAAAAAAGAAACCGACAAGAACGTGAGATCGGACAACGTTCCTTGGATTTCGAGCAGAAATTCGCCGGCCACGGAAGCGAATTTGCCGAACTCCTGGGCCACGGTCTGGATTTCCCAGAGGACACGCCAGCCGACGTGCGACGAAAGTCAGAAGCTTTCGAGAAGGCACGTCGCAGTCAAGACTGGTGGCACGATTGGACCGCCGCAAATCTGTGGACCGCGGCGTTTTTCGCGCCGCTCAAACGCCACGATGATCCAGAGATCATCACCCATCAGCCCTTCATGGATTTCTTGCTTAACGGGAAGGATCGCCCGCAGGCTACTGGTGCAGATCGG
>JAKAWN010000141.1 GCA_021827245.1 Acidobacteriota bacterium
GATCTGCAAGGTTACAGGACCCGGGCCTTAAGGCTGACGCTACAAGAACTTGGTTCTAGCCGAAATTCAGGAGAGATCGAACCCGCCGGTTTTCTCAAAGGCATCGGCCACCTTCAGCAGCCGCGCCTCGTCAAAGTGTTTCGCGAAGATCTGCATTCCGACGGGCAGCGGAGGATCGCCCTTGAGTTTCCCGCAGGGCACGGAGATCCCCGGAATACCCGCCAGGCTGGCAGTAACTGTATAAATATCAGCAAGATACATCTGCAAAGGATCGTCCATGCGCTCGCCCAGCTTGAAGGGTGGAATGGGTGAAGTCGGGGCGACTATCACATCAACGACATCAAAAGCTTCGACAAAATCCCGCGTAATCTGCGTTCGCACCTTCTGGGCTTTCAGGTAGTACGCCTCGTAATAGCCGGAACTCAAAACATACGTTCCCAGCATGATGCGGCGCTTGACCTCCGCGCCAAAGCCCTGGTTGCGCGTCTTACGGTACATGTCGCGCAAGTCCGAGAATTCCTTTGACCGGAATCCATATCGCACACCGTCGTAGCGCGCCAGGTTTGAACTGGCCTCCGCCGTGCAAATGATGTAATAGCACGCGATGGCATACTCGGTGTGCGGCAGATGAATCGGCACAACCTGGCAGCCGAGTTTTTCAAGCAGGCCAATTCCCTTCTCGATATTCGAGCGGATTTCAGGGTTCAGACCCTCGAAATACTCACCGGGCACTCCCACCTTCAATCCTTTGACATTGCCGTCCAGGACGCTTTCATAGTCAGCCACGGCCACATCTGCGGAAGTTGAATCCAGAGGATCACGGCCCGCGATCACTTTCAATGTTCGGGCCACGTCCCGCACTGACCGCCCAAACGGGCCGATGTGGTCGAGTGAGGACGCGAACGCCACCAAGCCGTAACGCGACACGCGCCCGTAAGTTCCCATCATCCCCACAACGCCGCAGAAAGACGCCGGCTGCCGAATCGAGCCGCCCGTATCCGAACCGAGTGCCACGGTCGCCAGATTGGCGGCCACCGCCGCGGCAGAGCCGCCGCTGGAGCCCCCAGGAACGCGTGTCAGGTCATGCGGATTGTGAGTGGGGAAAAAGCCGGAGTTTTCCGTCGAGGATCCCATGGCAAACTCGTCGCAATTGGTCTTGCCCAGTATGACGGCTCCGGCCGCCTCCAGCCTTTCCACAGCCGTTGCGTTGTAGGGCGCAACGTAGTCTTTCAGGATGCTTGATGCGCAGGTTGTGTGAAGGCCCCGCGTCAGGATGACGTCTTTCACTGCCACGGGAATGCCCGAGAGCGGCAGCAATGGCTTGCCGGCTGAAATATCCCGATCAACGCCTCGCGCCTGTTCCAGGGCTTTCTCTTCGCAGGTTGAAAGGTAGGAGCGGACGCTCGGGTCCTCCTTCCTGATCCGCTCGAGGTGCGCCCTGGCGATCTCTTCGGCGGAGGCTTCCCGCCGTTCCAGGATTCCGTGAAGCTGCTCGATTGTCAGGCTGGTCAGATTGTTCATGAATGGTTCTTGCCTGTGGAAGCAACCGGTGGCCTGCTCGACCTACTCTCGCTCGATAACCTGCGGCACCTTGAAGCAACCGCCTCCCTGCTCCGGAGCGTTGCTTAGTGCTTCTTCCTGCGTAAACGTCCGCTTCGCCAGATCGTCGCGCAGCGCTGGATTTTCACCGGCGGGATAAGTCACCTGGGCCATCGGTTCAATGCCGGTCGTATCCAGTTGATTCAGCTTCTGGACATACTCCAGCACGGCGTCCAACTGGGGAACAAACTTCTTTACTTCCTGCTCTGTCAGTTCGAGGTGAGCCAAGTCTGCAACGTAGAGAACATCTTTTTCGCTCAGAGCCATCAGTTGACCTTCGATCGATCTGACAACGGCGCAACGGCCGAAATGGGTCTTGAAACGTAGCGAACCCTCAATTTGCGGACAGTCGGCACACCCAGGTACCGGTTGATCTGCGCCCGGATGTCCTCTGACATGCGGCGCATCTCAGCAGACCACGCCGTGCAGTCACTTTCCAGCGTCAGGGTCCCCTCGTCAAAGGCCACCGGCCTCGAATGGCGCGCCATCGGTTTGCCGGCAACCTGCGGCCATAAGGGAGCAAGGATCTCCACCACCCGCGGATTGTCCCGCCGCACCTGGTTCCGGAAAATGAGTGGCAGGATCTTGCTGATTTCTTCCATCGAAATATCTGGCCTGAAGTTTGTCTGTTTAAATTGGAGCATGAGTGTATCACAGCAGGCGGCGAACGTGAAAAAGTTTTCGCGGCGCAGGTGGCTCAAATTTTGTCCGCAATTATCTTTACCTGGAACCACTTTTTCCCCGACCTCGCTTCAAAACGTGTTTTTTTGACCATCCTGCATTTTCAATAATTTGGCCCGGTTCGTTTTTCGGTTCGTTCCGGTTCGTTTTTTATGCACTCTAATGTTTTCAACAACTTCTCCGCTTCGTTTTTAGGTTCGTTTCGGTTCGTTTTTGAACACCGATCCTTTGTTTTCAACAACTTCTCCGGTTCGTTTTGCAAAAATAGATATTTTTTGTCCCATTCGTCCCATATTTCAGGGCGTGCGACGGCTGATAATTGCCCTTTCCCCGGCTGTGCTTCGAGTGTTTCCATGTCCCTGCTTACGGCCCATCCCATCACCCTCCGCCTCCAGCTTCCCGGCGGCCCTCCCTGCCAAGGGGTAAGGCTACCATACTAGCCGACGAAAGTCAAGCAAATTCCGAAAATTCGGCGGTCGCGCGAAACATCATTGCCGGATGTCTGCGACCGGCACCGAGCGCGGTGAAAGGTGCTTGCGGTAAGGAAGTGAGGCCTCTCGTCGTGACGACGGCGCCGCTGTGGCAGCTCTCAATTCTATCCCCGCTCAGTTCGCCGAACGCGCGAACATTAAGGTGCCAATGTCTCCGCCGCCCGCCTATAATAATTCGCGTGACTCGACTGATTCTGGCCTCCAATTCTCCCCGGCGGCGTGAGCTGTTGCAGAATGCGGGCTTTGAATTTGACGTCCGGCCCAGCGGGATTGAAGAAATCCGGCTCCCCGGCGAGCCGCCGGAGGATTTTGCGCGCAGGCTGGCTTGGGACAAGGCGCTGGATGTTGCTTCGCTGTCAAGCCCGGGAAGCGTGGTACTTGGCGCCGACACGGTGGTGGCGATCAACGGCGAAATCCTGGAGAAACCCATCGACGCGGCGGATGCAGCCAGGATGCTCCGCACGCTCTCCGGCCACACTCATCGCGTGATCACCGGAATCTGCCTGGTCCGTGCTCCGGAAAGCGTTCTGGCATGGACGCACGAAACAACTGCCGTGACCTTCAGGAATTTGAGCGAAGAAGAGATTGCATGGTACGTCGCCAGCGGCGAGCCCGTTGACAAGGCAGGAGGTTATGCCATCCAGGGACTCGCCTCGCGCTTTGTTACCCGCATCGAAGGCTGCTACTTCAACGTCGTGGGGCTGCCTATTCCGCTGGTCTATGAGATCGTGAAAGCTATTTCCTCCGACCGCGTGCCCTAACGAAGGCATTTTATTTTGTTCAGATTGTTCCGTTGATAAACCGCCGAATGCCATCTCTCAAAATCGTCACGTTGAAATTGATAAGCAGCGCCAGTTTGGCCCCGGAGAGCCTCAGATACGACAAGGTCTGAGCCTCATGAATTGGCGCTAATGCCTCAACTGACTTGATCTCCGCCACTACTGAATGTTCCACCAACAGATCCATTCGATAGCCGCAATCCAGCTTGACTTCCTCATAGACGAGTGGAACCGGCCTCTGCTGTTCGACCTTAACAGGTTGCTGAAAAACACATTAGAGGGGGTGTAGCGGCGGGTTCATCCCGCCATAAGCCTATTGCTTTCAGCACGGGCTGGCGGCGTAAAGCCGCCGCTACAGCTTTTTTCAGCAACCTGTTAAGGCCACGCTTTCTGAGCTCGTAGGCCAGACACGACTCGTAAGCAGATTCAAGCAGCCCAGGGCCCAGCGTTCGATGAACCTGGATAGCTGAGCCGATGATGATCTCCGTGATCTTGTTCAACTGTTCCCGCTCTGCCATTTTGTGAATTTAACACAGAGATCACAGAGGAAAACCCGGAAACTTCAGGCCCATGGATTTTCTCTGTGCACTCCGTGACCGGAAAGGCGTCAACACAGAGGGCACGGAGATGCTCTGTGCGCTCTGTGTTAATGCTTTTGCGGCCACCGAAAGAGTGATAACCACCTCTTATCAAGGGAGCTCATCGGGAAGTCTTCGAAGTGCTTTGCAAATGAGCTCTGGGCGAAGGAGTACAGAAATGTCTATTTGGCGCCCGTCTAAAGAATAATCCGCTCGTCGCCCTGTCGGCGGGTTACGCGCTCGCGATCGAGGTACTCGAGCAACGGAATGGCGTACTTGCGGGTGAGGCCGGTAAGCTCTTTGAAAATGCCGACGTTGATGCAGTTGTTCTTCACTTTTTGGCGCGCCAGGAGTTCCCGCAGTTTGTCCAGCGCCGCGGCATGGAAAATCAGATCCTCTGCCACTTTCACCAGAACTTTTTCTTTCAGCAGCATTTGCAGGATCTTCTCAGCCCTGGGCCGGTCGATTTTCAGGCCCGCCAGCACACTGCTTGCCGCCGGCACTGCAAGCCCGGCAGATTCAAAAGCCTGGACAATCTGGTCTCGGGCCGCCGATTCCTCGGGATTGAGTTCGATGGCGCGCCCCGCCCGCCGGACCATTTCTCCGTTGATCTCAATCTTCCGGCCAGCCTCCAACTGGCGAAGCACCGCGTTGAAAACCGCAGGCGAGGGTGGCTGTTTCTGCCGGTCACGAATTCGCCCCCGAAGATCCTCTTTGGCAATCCCACTCATCAACGGATTGCTGGTGTGAAAGCTGTCGAGTTCTTTGAGAACCTCACTCGCCAGGTGCTGGAAATGCCCGCCATGAACGAATACGCTAGCTGGCTGGCCCAGAATCACCAGCCGCTTCCTGGCTTCGAGTGACCGTCCCATCCGCTCAAGCCCGGCCTCTGTCCTGCCCGTCCGCGCTGTAAGCATCGGGGTTGCAGCTTCGCCGGCTTCACGAACCAGTGCCTCCAGCCGGTCTTCATCGTTTCCTTTTTCCAAGACGGTAAGAAACTCCGTGACGGCCGGATCGGACAGGCGGTGTTTGGGGGGAAGATTATCAAGCACGGCACCGCCGCCAATAGTGACAACGGGAGAAAACTGGCGCACGATAAATCGATCGCCCGGCAGGAACAGTCCAGGGTCCGCAAGCCTCAGTTGGACATATCCCTGACCGCCGGGAGCAAGCTCCTTCACGCTCAGCAGCACCACCTCCGCCACCGTCTCGGCCGTTCCGGAATGGAAATGAACCCTGGCGCGATTCTTCAGTGGCCGCGCCGAAGGCAGCAAGGTCAAGCTGCAATCAAGGCGCGAGGTCGCCCGGAACAACCCGGGAGCAGCCAGGACCATTCCCCGCGCAATTTCGCCGGTATCGATGCCGGCAAGGTTCAGAGCGGTCCGCTGGCCGGCGACAGCCTTTTCGGCCGGGGCGTTATGCACCTGGATGCCTCGCACCCTCACGCGGCGCACCGCCGGGAATATTTCCACTTCCGCGTCTTTATCCACCGTTCCGGCCACCAGGGTTCCGGTGACCACGGTTCCGAAACCTTTCATCACAAACGCGCGGTCGATCGGCAAGCGAAACGGCCATTCAACGGGCTTCGGCAGGATCCCTTCCGCAAGCCGCCGCAATTCGCTGAGAATATCATCGAGGCCCTCGCCGGTCCTGGCGCTGGCGGCAACAATCGGGGCGTTCTCAAGAAACGAGCCTCGCACCAGTTCATGGATTTCGAGCCTTACCAGGTCAACAATGTCCCGGTCCACCAGATCGCACTTGGTAACCACCACCATTCCCTTGGGGATGTCGAGCAGGCGGCAGATATCAAAGTGCTCGCGCGTCTGGGGCTTGATGGACTCGTCGGCCGCCACGACCAGCATGACGAGATCGATTCCACCAACGCCGGCGAGCATGTTTTTCACGAACCGTTCGTGGCCGGGAACGTCCACAAACCCCACGCGAACGCCTTCCCCAAGGTCGAGGTGGGCAAAACCCAGATCAATGGTGATTCCGCGCTTCTTCTCTTCTTCCAGGCGGTCCGGATCAGTACCGGTCAAGGCCTGCACCAGCGCGGACTTGCCGTGGTCAATATGGCCTGCAGTTCCGACAATCAGATGTTTCATTGCACAAGAATTATCAGGCATGGCAGGCCCCTTGGCAAATGCCAGCGCTGCCGGCCTGCGGGGCGGATTATTTCGGATTCGCCGGTTGAGGCGCCTTTTGTGGCTTCTCGCGCTCCGAACCCAGCCACACGCTCACGACTTTCCAACCTGTCTGCTCTTTCTGAACGACGATGTGGTAGGAAGCCACGGCCTGGGGATCCTCGAAATCCACAGCGGCAAGGGCGCGGGTCTTGTCCGGCGAATAGGTCAGATTCCTGATGTGGATTTCCGTCTGTTCCCCGGCATCGTCTCCGCCAGGCTGTTCCTCAAGCGCCGGCATAAAATAAGTCCGAATCGCCTGGTTCATGGATGCCCCGGAATTCTTCCCTGCGGGAGATGCCAGATATTTCGCGCGAAGTCCGATGACGGTTGCAGCGGTGTTGATATCATCCTGGATGACAGGGTCGGAGACCTCTTTTTCAACCTCGTTCAGTTTGGGAACCAGGCTCGCATCCGAACTGATGGACAGCGCAAGAATCGCATCCCGCGTAACCGTGCGGTCCGGCTCCTGGTCTGAGGTCCGGACTTTGTTGAGAAGAATATCGATATTGTGAGGGTCATCCGACCCGCCCAGCGCACCGTAATAAAAGCGCCGCAGGTCGAGATTGCGCGGGTCATTGACCAGTTTCGCGAGGTCAGCGAGGGCCCTTTGCCCGCCAATGTAGGCCAGCGTCCGTGCCGCGAAGGTTGCCGTGCGGTCATCTTTCAGCGCAGACTCAAGCCTGGGAATAATGGCCGGGCCGGCCTCAAAGGCGGCACGATAAAGATTTTCTCTCGCTTCCGGATTTGGAGAAGTCAGGATTGCGTAAAGCTTCGCAGGCGACCATTTCTCACTCAGAAGCTCGTTTCGCTCCTGCGCCACCGGTGCGGGAGAGGAAGCAGCGGGCACCCGGACTGCAGATTGCCCACAAGCGAAGATCACCACGGCCAGCCAAATCAGGCCCCGAGGCGTCTTGCCTCTCCATTTCGAGCTCATCTTGCTAAGATTTCCCATTCAGCAGCAGCGGCAACTCACGCAGATCATCTATCCTGAGATCCGGCGGCGCCTCCTCCAGCGTCGGCGCTCCGAATCCATAGTTAACTCCGCAAGTCCAGACACCCGCGTTGCGGCCCGCCAGCACATCAGAAACGGAGTCGCCCACCATCATGGTTCTGGAGGCGGGCACCTGTGTTTCGTCCATCAGCCGGTTCAAACCTATTGGATCCGGTTTCTTGTTTTCAAAGCTGTTGCCGCCGTAAATTTGCAGAAAGTGCTCCGCCAACCCCAAACCTAAAAGCAAATCCCGGCTGAAATGGACCGGCTTGTTGGTCAGGACCGCCATCTTGCGGTTTCCAAGACTCGCCAGGGCTTCCCTGACTCCGGGATAGGGCACCGTGTGATCCAGCATATGCTCACGATAGTGCTTCAGGAAAATTTCCCTGGCCCGCTCGATCTCCTCGGGGGCCGCTCCAGCACCCAGCGCGCGGGTGACCAGAACGGTCACACCCTTACCTACATACGATGCAATCAGCTTCGTGCTGCGTGGCTTGCGGCCGATCTCCTGAAGCATGGCATTGACGCTGTTCGCCAAGTCAAGTTCACTGTCCACCAGCGTCCCGTCAAGGTCGAAAATCAGAAGCTCCATCTGCTCAAGCGCGGATTTTGGAATGGTCATGACCCAATCACCTTACCCCGTGGCCTCATTGGTTACCGCCGCCAGTTCGAGCGCCCGCAGCACAACGGCGGCCTCCTCCGCGGGAACCGGATTGTAATAAAAAGTCTCGGCATCAAAATGGCCCGTTTCGGCATCGAGCTCGGGATAGACCTCGATGTGCCAGTGGAAATCATCCCGAACCGTTTTCCAGCGCTCTTGCTCCGAGCCATATGAGGAAAGATTGGGTTCAGTGTGGAGCACGAGACGCAATTTGTCAGAGATTCTTTGAACGCGCAGGAGACTGATCTTCAGGAACCTTGCCAGAGATTTAAGTTGCGATTCCGCGGCCATGTCCCGTTCAAACGATGAACTGTGCTGCAACGGCAACACACAAATCTCGTAAGGAAATCGCGACGCATAAGGACAGAGGCAGACGTAATCGGAATTATCGTCAACAACGCGCTTGCCCGACTGCCTTTCCTGATGAATAATGTCGCAAAAAATGCAGCGCTCCTTGCGCTGAAAATGGAACAGGCTCCAGCGAAGCTCTCTTTCAACCAATGTGGGGATCACCGGGATCGCAAGAATCTGCGAGTGCGCATGCTCCTCGGCCGCGGGCCGAACCCGGCCCTGGTCCTTGAAAAAAGAAACGTAGCGAAAGCGCGCGTCCTGCTTCAGATCGATAATGCGGTCGCGGCAAATTTCGAGAACACGTGCAATATGATCAGAGGGGAGCTCAGCCAGCGTTTTTCCATGCTGGTTGCTTTCCACTACAATTTCGTGTGCGCCCAAGGCGTTCATCCGGTCAAACATGCCCTCCGGCTCTCTGTCGAGGCCGCCCTCCACGCGAAACAAGGGTGCCCGGTCATGAAAAACCCGAACATCCCATTGGCCGCCGGCATCCCTGTGTTCCCGGATCGGCTTAGGCGTAAACCCTTCGTTCCCAGGACAAAACGGGCACAATTCACCTGAATCGAGGGCATCCGGCATTGGCGGGCGCTGGCCTGTAATCACCCACCTTCCCCGGACAGGATCAAGTCGCAGTAAGGGCATCTATAATCCTTTGTCCATAGCGATCCGTACATTTTACGCCAGGATATTGGCGCCTGCCTGGAAAATGCGGCTATTCGGCAGCACAGGTGTTATTGATTATTCTAACTCGAACTGGCGGTCTGTGGCGGTCGCTTTCGGCGGCTGGCGCTGTTTAGCAAACGGGGAGATGTCGAACCGCCCGGTTCAGCGCCGAGGCAGAGAATCGCGGGCAGCATTTCGGGTGTGGTAAGATAACCGTTTTCTCCGCCACTCAAGGGGGCTAACCGCATGGCTGACATTTATCCTTTTCGCGCCTTGCATTACAATCCCGCCACGATTCCGGATCTCCAAAAGGTTGTCACCCAGCCCTATGACAAGATTTCGGCCGAAATGCGCGCCCGCTACTACGCAGCCAGCCCTTATAATTTTGTGCGGCTCATTCTGAGGCAACCGGCGCCGGGCAACAGGGAGGACATTTATCGCGAGGCCGCTCGAGAGCTTGGCAACTGGATAAACCAAAAGACGCTGATCGCAGAACCTCAGCCTGCAATTTACCCCTACGTGCAGGAATTTAGCGTTCCTGGGGAACCCAACAATTGGAAACTGCGGCGAGGCTTCGTCGCGCTTCTCCGGCTTGAAGATTATTCCGCGCGCGTCGTTCACCGCCACGAAGAGACGCTTTCAGGCCCCAAGGCAGACCGCATGGAGCTGCTGAAAGCGACGCGATGCAATTTCGGCCAGATCTTCATGCTCTATAGCGATCCCAAGGGCGACGTCGAAAGGCTGCTCCGGCAACACACCGAAGCGAAACCCTGGCAACAGGTTATCGACGAATACTCCAGCACGCACACGATGTGGCGAGTATCCGACTCTCAGACAGTTGAGCAGCTCATCGAAACGATGAAGCCCAAAAAGCTGGTCATCGCCGACGGCCACCACCGTTACGAAACCTCTCTCGCCTATTCGCGGATGCGCAATCAGGAGGCGCCGGAAGATCACCGTGCGAACTACATCATGGCGACATTCGTTCGCCTGGAGAGCGATGGCCTGGTAATCCTTCCCACGCATCGTGTGGTCCACAATCTGCCCGGATTTGATTGGGAACAACTTTGCTCGCAAGCTGCGCCGTTTTTTGAGGTCAGCAGGCTCGCTTGCTCCGGCTCAGCGAGCCAGAACGCTCGCATGATTCGCCAAGCCCTGGAGGAATCCGGGCGCGGACGCCCCACGATCGCAGCCTACGCAGGGGCGGAACACTCGGCGCTACTCAGCCTGCGCCCGGATGCCGAACTCAGCGCAGCCCTGCCGGAATTCCCCGAATCCATGCGCCGTCTGGATGTTGTCATCCTGCATGGGCTGGTTCTCGAAAAAGCAATGTCGATTGACCGTCAGGCTGTCCGCGAGCAGAAACACCTGCGTTACGTCAGAGAGCTTGATGAAGCCATCGAAGAAGTCAATTCAAAGCAGGCACAGGTTGCCTTCCTGATGAATCCGACACCAATCCAGGCCGTCTGCGACAATGCATGGAATGGCCTGGTGCTTCCACAAAAATCGACCGACTTCTATCCCAAGCTTCTGTCAGGCTTGACGGTTTACTGGATGGATAATCCTGCTGGCCTGTAGCTCAAAGCGGGGCCTAGCTGAAGGACTTCAGTGCGTCCGCGACGCTTTCGTAAACACCGAAAATCGTCACGAGCTTTGTGATGTTGAGCAGTTCGCCGAATTTCTTGGTGACGTTAGCGAGACGGATCTCGCCTCCGTCGTTGCGGGCGGAAGTGTACGCAGCCACCAGAGTCCCCAGCCCCGCGCTGTCAATATAACTCACGTCGCCAAGGTCGAGCACCAGGCGTTTCTTCCCTTGCGCCAGGAGTTCTTTGATCTTACTCCTCAGTTGGTTGCTCTCGTCTCCCAGCGTAACGCGACCTGCCAATGTCAGTACCGTCACTCCATCAGATTCTTTCGCATCCATGCGTAGTGCCATGTCGTCCCTCCTCAGATTATCAGCTTGGCCTCAGGCCACGGTGAACCAACAGCCCCACGACCCAAGTAACGTGTTTCAAAAATGACATAGTCTTACTCGAACTCCGAACAGGACATAAAATACCCACAGCGCGGACAAATCATTTTGCAGTGCCTCGATTCAAGGCGTTTTCCACATACCGGGCAAAACTGATTGGGAAGCTCCCGAGAGTCCGCCCGCTTTTCGGTTTTCGAATCCTTGTCTCGCACAGGACACATTCTGCAGGCCAGCCTGCGACTACCGCAATTTCGCTTCGCTTATTTCTGATGTTCCAAGAATAGCGCGTTCAGTCCAATGTGGCAAACATTCGTCTCCGGTCTGAGTCTCAAGAAAGTGGGGCTGAACAAGCAGCCGGAGACAAAGAAAAAAGCTGGCCGGTACACCAGCCGCAAATAATTTCGCCGGGACAGACCCGAGCATTTCGTGCCCGGCGCCCGAAGAGAATCACCCGCCATTCGGGTGATCCATGCATCGAGCATCAAGGCCAGTGCCTCTCAAGATAAGCGGAAATCTTGCTCAACGCCTGCTCAAGAATGGCCTCCGGCGGAAGGAACACGATCCGGATGTGCCTGGTGCCCGGCGCCTGGCCAAACCCTCCGCCGTGCACAACCAGGACTTGCTCCTCGACCAGCAAACCGCGGACGAAATTCTCGTCGCCTTCAGGGATATCCAGGCGAGGAAAAGCATAAAACGCCCCGTGGGGGCTGACGCAACTGACCCGCCGCGTTTTCCTGCTCCATTCGACCACTAGGTCACGCCGCCGCCGCAACTTGTTTACCGTTTCCGGCAAGTGGTCTTGGGGCCCTTCAAGCGCTACCGGAATTGCGTATTGCAGGGGATGATTTGCAGAAAGCCGCGCCCGAAGCAGCTTGTGGATGCCCTGGACATAAGGCGTAATGACCGCCGGGTCGCCGCTTGCAATCCCCCATGCAACTCTCCACCCTGGCGCCAGATACTCCTTGGAAAGCCCTCCCAGTGTGACCACGGGAACGTCAGGGGCCAGGCTGGCAATCGAGATATGGGGCTCATTGTCCAGGATGAGCCGCGCATAGATCTCATCCGCGAAGATAATCAGGTTGTGACGACGCGCAACCTCCACAATGCTTTCAAGTGTAGCCCGCGAGTAGACCGTGCCGGCCGGGTTGTTGGGATTAATCACAACCAGAGCGCGTGTGCCCTTCGTGACCCGGCTTTCCAACTGCTCGACATCCGGCTGCCAATTGCTGGCTTCATCAAGATTGTAGGAATTCGGTTGAGCATCGAGTTTCGCCAGGACTGCATCATAGAGCGGATAGTCAGGCAACGGCGTCAGTACGCTTTCCCGGGGCTCCAGGAGCGCAGTCATGCAGATATCCACAGCTTCGCTGACGCCTTCAGTGACAAAAACACTCTGGATATTCCGAATTCCCTTTCTCTCCGCCTCCGCGCGAATCGCTTCAAGGGCCTCTTTTACACCCAACGACGGAGCATAGCCGTTATGGCCGTCCCGCATGGCCCTGGCAGCCGCTTCAATCAGGTGCGGCGGCGTCTGGAAATCAAAGGCCACCGGGTCTCCGATATTGAGTGGAAGAATCACCTTCCCCTGGCGGACCAATTCCTCTGCCAGCACGGCAAGGTCGCGGATGGCATAGTGGACATGCTCAAGCCTTGCCGCAGCGAGAATCTGCTTCAATTGTCGAGTTGTACGTGGCATATCATTCATATTTCCAAGAAATTTTGACAGAAAGATGGTGCGCGGTCAACAAAACCAGCATCCTACTCCTGTTACCCACGGCGGCGGCAACCATCCGCCAGCGAAACGTGGGTTGAAGAAGAGAGAGCGCAATAATATAGTTTCTTGCCTATGAGAAAAACACACATAAGCAGGGCCATTGTCGTCTCCATCCTTCTTGCGTGGTGTCTTGTTGTCCTTCCCACGTCGCTCGCCAGTGCAAAGAGCACAACCACGGGTTTGGGCCAGATTCTTCGATATATTTCCAACACCTGGAATACCCTTACCCGATCGATGAATGAATGCCGCACCTTTGCAGATCCCATGACCAACGCTAAATCGGCCCTTTATCTTCCTGCAGATTTTCCGCCTCCCGCCGGCCTGGAGGCTGTGGCATCCAGATGCCAAGTTCAAGTGAAGCATTTGCCGATCGTCATTAAGAAACTGGGCCAGATAGATGTCAACGCCATTCACCCCCAGGGGCTTCTTTACCTCCCCAACCCCTATGTGGTTCCGGGCGGCATGTTCAACGAGATGTACGGCTGGGACAGTTACTTTATCATTCGGGGCCTCCTCGAAAACGGCAGGCTTGATTTAGCGCGCGGCATTGTTGACAACTTCTTCTTCGAAATCGATCACTACGGCGAAGTGCTCAATGCCAATCGAACCTATTATCTGACTCGCTCGCAACCCCCCTTTCTGACCTCGATGATCCGCGCCGTCTATGAAGCCGAAAAGGCCAAGGGGCAAGCGAATAAAGCATGGCTCCAAAATGCCTATCAGCATGCGGTGGAAAACTATCAGTTCTGGACAGAACCTCCGCATCTGGCCGGTTCAACCGGCCTTTCCCGCTATTATGGGTTTGGCAACGGTCCGGTGCCTGAACTCGGCGCAGACGCGGACGAGTATTACAGGAACGTGGCCATGTATTTCCTGCTTCATCCGCAGGGCAGCGAGCCTTATCTCGAACAAGTAACCAAAAGCAACAGTTCACACGTGATAGGACCGGTGTTTTCTCTCACCATGAATTCCGGCGCGGGTCGAAAGCCCTTCGGGAAAAACAAAGAAAAAGTAATTGAAAGGTTCGCACTCACGCGCAGGTTTTACAAAGGCGATCGGAGCATGCGCGAGTCAGGATTTGACGTCACCTTCCGTTTTGGGCCGTTTGGCGCCAGCACTGAGGACTTTGCAGCAGTCGAACTGAACAGCCTGCTTTACAAAACTGAAGAGGATCTCGCGTGGATGAGCAATGAACTTGGACACCCGCAAGAGGCGGCAAAATGGCTTGAGGAAGCCGCCGCCCGCCGCCAGAAGGTCAACCAGTACCTGTGGAGCCCTTCGCTCGGACTCTATTACGATTACGATTTCAAGAACGGGGTCCAGTCCAGATATTCTTATGCGACGACTTTTTACCCCCTCTGGGTAGGACTTGCCTCAAAGGAACAGGCAAAGGCGGTCGTCGATAATCTGCAAGCTTTCGACCGGCCTGGCGGAATCGTGATGAGCATGGACGACACTGGCGCCCAATGGGATGCCCCGTATGGTTGGGCTCCGATCCAGCTTATTGCCATCGAGGGTCTGCGGCGTTACGGATACAACGCCGATGCCAACGGCATTTCGCTCCAGTTCCTGTCCATGGTTCTTGACAGCTTTCGCAGGGACGGAACCATCCACGAGAAGTACAACGTGGACACTCGCTCTGCTGAGACAAACATCCAGATAGGGTATAAGAGAAACGTCGTTGGCTTTGGATGGACGAACGGAGTCTTCCTGGCGCTCTACCACGCCTTGCCTAAGGCCGCTCAGGAGCAATTGGCGAAGGAGTAGCATAGACCCTTCGCCAAAAACTTCCAGGAGCCGGCGCCTCTATTGTCCGTGAAATCCCTCAGGGACCCACGACGGGATTTGTCAGGGTCCCAAGCCCCTCAACCGTGATGCTGACTGTGTCGCCCGCTTTGAGAAAGACCGGAGGCTTGCGGAAGACGCCGACGCCGGGCGGTGTCCCGGTTGAGATCAGGTCGCCCACTTCCCAGGTGGCCGATTGCGACAGGTAGCTGATCAGATACGGAACACTGAAAATCAGATTGGAGGTATTCGAATCCTGCATGGTTTCGCCGTTGAGTGAAAGCGAAAT
>JAKAWN010000142.1 GCA_021827245.1 Acidobacteriota bacterium
GGCAGAATGAAGATCACTCCGCACCCGGACGGGCGCGTCACGCGTCCTGCCCGCGGCGCGGTGTCTCTAAAAATCACCTTGACACGGCATCGCGCTTTCAGAGATGGCTACCCATCAATCTTTCAGCGCCGTCTCATACGCCTTGAGCAGTTCGCTTTTTTCGATGTCCCAATTCAACTTCTCTTCGATTCGTTTGCGGGCGCGGGCGCCGAGGGTGCGCCTTAATTCTTCGGAATCGAGAAGGGCCAGCATCTGGTGCGCAAAATCCTCGGGATCGTTGGGCCGCGCGTAGAGCGCCGCATCGCCCGCCGACCGGCGGCCTTCGGTCAGATCATAGAGAACCACCGGCAGGCCGAAAGCCATGTACTCGAGGATCTTGTTCATGGTGGATTTATCGTTCATGGGGTTCTTGGGATCGGGCGCGACGCCAAAGTCGGCGGTGGAAAGGTAATCCCACATTTCTTTGGCAGGAACGCGCCCGGTGAACTTAACGTCGGAATCGAGCCCTTTTTCGGCGGCCCAGGCCTTCAGGGTGGCCGCCTCGGTGCCCGCGCCGATCAGCACAAAGGCAACGTCATCGCGCCCGGCATCCCGGACAATGTACCGGATCGATTCCAGCAGCAGATCGAGGCCATCCTGCGGCCCCATCACGCCCACGTAGGCCACCATCAAGCGTTTGCCGTGCTTCAGCTCGGGCCTGGGCGGCTCAATGCGAACATTCTTCAGGTCGGGGCAGCTTCGAACGACGAACGCGCGCTCCGGCTTCATGCCCCCGCGAGTGAGGGCCACTTCGCGATAGGACTCATTGGTGGCAATCGAGACAGTTGCCGTGCGATAGGTCAGCCTCTCGGCCAGGCATACGAGGCGATAAAACAGGCCGCGCTTGCCGAACTTGGCTTCGAAGAGTTCAGGATTCAGATCATGGTGGTCAAAGATGAACCGCACGCCAAACAGCCGAAAGAAAAGCGCCACCAGAAACATGGTGTCCGGCGGGTTGCCGGCGTGGATGATGCGAAAGTGCGTCCGGCGGTAAGCCTTCAGCGCCAGCCAGAATTCCATGGCCAGCGCCTGGGCGTATTCCACCAGGTAGCCGAGCGGCCCCGATGCTTCGCACAGCCGATGCCGGTAGATTTCAATGCCGTCGCGCACCTCGTAGCGCTGTTCGAAGCCGCGCCCTGTGGGACAGACCACAGAAACACGATAGCCTGCTTCAGTCAGCGTGCGAGCCATCTGCCAGATGCGCCGGTCGGTCGGCACCGTGAGATTCTCAATGAGGATGCAGACGCCGGTGGTGGAAGGTTCCATGATATTTCGTCGCGCAAACAGGAAATAGGAAATAGGGAGTAGGAAATTGGGAAAAAACGGGCGAACCCCACTAACCTTTTCCCCGCTCAAGAGAGCGGATCAGGGCGCGTAGCATCTTCCCGAGCGCTTCAGATTGCCCCAGAACCTGCGCGATGGGGCCGTCGCTGATCACCCCAACCCGGGCTGCCAGAATCAGGTGCGTCTCAAGCTCCTTCAGTGAGCCTTGGGCGACGCGCAAGAATTGGATATATTCACCGCGGCTGTTGCGCCCATACCCTTCTGCAATGTTCGCTGCAACAGATGCGGCAGAACGCCGAACCTGCGATGTCATTCCGTAAAGCACGTCCCTTGGGAATTGACGCGTCAACTTGTAACACTCCTCCGCAAGGTCCATGGCTAGCTGCAGACCTTAAGATCTCGGTACGACTGAATGACGCAACTTCCCATTTCGGTTCCTACTCCCTATTCCCTACTTCCTATTTCCTACTCCCGCATCCCTCTCCTCATCCAAAGTTCAAAATTCACCAGCGCCCAGATCTGCTTCTGGCGGTCGCGCACGCCGTCGAAGTGCTCGCGCACAAAGTTTTCCATGTTAACAACGTTGAAGTACTCCCGCGAGCGCGCATCGGGAGCCAGAAGCAGATCGGCCACAAATGAATTGAGCGTCTTCCTGAACCACGGGCCGACGGGCACGGTGAATCCCACCTTCCGCCGCCGCAGCGTTTCCGCAGGCAGATACGGGCTGAGCGCCTTTCGCAGCAGCACCTTGGTGCGGAACCCCTGGGTCAGCAGGCGCACGGGGATGCGCGCGGCAAGTTCCACCAGCTTGTGATCGAGAAATGGCACGCGCTCTTCGATCGAGGCCGCCATGGTCATCTGATCGCCGCGGAGCAGCAGATTGTCCGGCAGCCAGATCTTGAGATCGGCGTAGAGCATGCGCTTCAGCGGCGGCCGGTCGTGAACCTGCTCGAGGTATTGCGCAAACACGCGCGCCGGATGCGCCACGTCAACCTGCGCGAGGAAATCCGGCGAGAACAGCGCCTCCCGCTCCTGGCGCGAAAACGAAGCAAACCACGTGGCGGAGCGTTCCGCCTCGTCCGGAATCGAAAGAGCCTCGAGCGCCAGCTTCACCCGGCGCTGGCGGTAGGGCAGCCACCGGACGATGGTGCTCGTCACCTCCTGCGGAAAGGCCGAGACCAGCCCGGCCAGGCGGTCCGCCGCATACTTCGGATAGCCGGCAAAAAGCTCGTCGCTTCCCTCGCCCGCCAGAACCACCTTGACCGTCTCCGAGGCCTTCAGCGACATGCGGTAAAGGGCAACATCAGTAGGCTCTGCAACGGGTTCGTCACGAAAGGTGATCAGCCGTGAAAGCTGGTCCGCCAGGTCACGCGCCCGCAGAATCACTTCCGTGTGCTCGGTTGAAAAGCGAGTTGCAATCCGCCGCGCATAGGGCAACTCGCTGTATCGATTCTCTTCAAACCCGACGGAAAACGTCCGCAATGGGCGCACGCCCAGCTCCGCCATCATGGCTACGATGGCGGTTGAATCGACTCCGCCGCTTAGAAAAACGCCCAGCGGGACATCAGAAATCAGACGCAGCCGCACAGCCTCCCGCAGCGCCTCCAGCACCTGGCCCGCGTATTCCTCCGCGGCAAGCGGAGTCTCATCTTCACCCGGCAGGTCCCAGTAGCATTCCTGGCGAATCCCGGTGGCGTCGGCAATCAGAAAGTGGCCGGGAAGCAACTTGCTGATATTACGGTAAAAAGTATTCGGCGCGGGGACGTAGCGGAAACCGAAAAAGTCATAGACGGATTGCGGATCGATTTCGACCGGCTGCGTAGTAAGCAGGCGCAGCGCCCGCAACTCAGAGGCGAAGGCCAGACGGTCCGGCTCTGCGCGGTAGTAAAGCGGCTTCACGCCAATCCGGTCGCGCGCCAGCATCAGCCGGCGTTGCCGCTTGTCCCACAGGGCGAACGCAAACATACCGCGCAGGTGCTTCAGCAGGCCGGTTCCATACTCTTCGTAAAGGTGGAGAATAACCTCCGTGTCGGAAGCGGTGCGGAGCTGGTGCCGGCCTTCGAGCTGCTTTCGCAATTCGCGATGGTTGTAGATTTCTCCGTTAAACGAGATCCACAGGTTCCCGTCCTCGTTCGAGAGCGGTTGGTGTCCGCCGGGCAGATCAATGATGCTCAGCCGGCGGTTGCCGAGTCCCAGTTCGCCGTCCAGATAGAAGCCTTCATCGTCCGGCCCGCGATGCGCCATCGCGTCCGCCGCGCGCTTCAGCAAAGCCTGGTCCGCAGGCTCACGCGTCCCGAAATTCAGCACTCCGCAAATTCCGCACATCGCAATTGTAGGGGCGCCCCTTGTGGGTCCCCAGGGCGGGGACAAGACCCGCCCCTGTAGCGGCGGTCTATGACCGCCGGCCCATGTTCACGAAAATACCGGCGCTCACAGAGCGCCGCCACAGCCAGCCGGGAATCCGTCTCCGGCTCCCGCTCCATAAAGCAGATGGAACAGTGTCATCGCCATGGGACGCGGATAAGAGCGCCCGTCCCGCAGGAATCCGTAGTCGCCTGCCGAATAGACAAAGCTGCCGTCGTTCTTCTGGCGAGCAGCCACGCGGCGATAGCATCTCTCGCTGAGGGCCGCATCCACCAGGCCCAGCCGGGCGGCCTCGTCCAGTGCAGAGGCCAACGCGGCGGTGTAATAGTCCACTTCCACGGCGCGGCTGTGGCAATCCTCGGCGCACGCTCCCATAGCCGTCACGCCCGTCGTCAGAAAATTTGCGAGACCGGGAAGGATGGCGGCGACAGAATCCATGGGCTGCAGCCGCTGCAGCCACGCCAGCTTCAGAAACTCGAAAGCATTGTACTGGTAGCAGAGGTAATGCTCGCGCCGCCGCTCGTATGCGCTCTCCACCACATAAGCCAGCTCGCCGCTCGCGAGCTGCGCGCTCCGCACAAAATCTATCATGCCACCTATGTGTTCAAGATAGCGCTCGTCTCCTGTCGCGCGCCACAGTCGCGCAAAAACCCAGGCCGCCTCGACGGAATTGTTCGGCACCTTGCCCCGCGGCCGGTCGAAATAGTTAATCGCCTTGCCGGCCTCGTGATCCTGAAAGCCGATGTGTTCAATCAGAAAATCGTACCAGCGAATCGCTCCCTGAAGGAATCGCGGTTCCGCTTCGCGCGCGTAGGAGGCCAGCAGGCCGATCGCGCCCCAGTTGCCTTCCACAGTGGCGATCAGGTGCCGTCGCTCCGGAAGCGGGTAGGCCCAGGTTCCATCGGCGCGCTGCAGGCTCAGCGTGGCCTCCGTGCTTTCCAGAGCGATATCGCGATAGCGCGAATCGCCCGTGGCTTCATGGAGCATCCAGTTCGACAGGACCCAGTAGCCTTGCGTCTGGATAAAAACGTAATCGTCATGCCAGGGCAGGAAATCCACCGCGCTCTTCAGAAAGCGCCACGCCCGCAGGTTGAAGCGGACTCCGGCATCCGGCCCGCGCAGGCGCCCGCAGTCGTAATGGCGGCCAACAAGATATGCATGCAGGCGCTCGGCCGCGCTCAGAAGGTTTTCACGCGCTGGCATCAGGAAAGCAGTCTAGCAGATTAGCAGGTTGCTGAAAAACGTGTAGCGGCGGCTTGATGCCGCCACACAATGATTAAGAAGGCTGAAATTATGGCGACCTAAAGTCGCCGCTACGGCTCAGCCAATGCGTTTCTCAGCAACCTGTTAGGGGTAGCGGGTCTCGCATCTCCCGGGACTTTGCGGGTTTCCTGAATCGCGCGGACGTCTCACTTGCAGCGTCCGTCGTCTCGCGAGGTTGATGAGTTTTTCTCTTCCTGCGGGCTTCGATCACCGCCCTTAGCTTCTGCGACAGGCCGCGTGTGCAAAGGCCCACGCAGCCGGCGGAGGCGGCAGGAACGAGCCCTATTGCGAAACTGACGATTGAGTCCGGAACCGCGGCCTACCTTAGAACTTCCAGGCCTGCCTGGTTCAGTTGCGGAACACGAAACGGGCCTGTCCAGACCACGCGGCAGCGCCTGAAACACTGTCCCGTCCCGCTCAAAAGGACGCTGACCACCTGTCCCTGGCGCAGCGAATTCCCTGTCACCACCCTCAGACCATGGTCAGAAAGATCCATGATCGCCCCGAACCATTTCGGGGAATTCTCCGGTGACGGCTCCCACAGCGTCACTGGCAGGGTCTTGCTAACACGTGGGGAACGGGTTCTCCGGGGAAACGTACCTTCCATTATGGCAGGCATAGGCTTCTCCTTTGGGACCGTATTATTTGTTAATATCCCGAATCTACCTCGAACCCCCGCCCAAGGTCAACCACATTTTCGATTCCTGGTCGCTGGAACTCAGGAATTCTCTGGGGATTCCTTCCGCCATGATTAACGCTCTAATCGATTGAAGACAAATAGTTTAATTCCTGCCGCACTTGCCGCAAAATCAGCGGGTAGCGAGGACCGCCGGTTTTGGTCCGCGTCTTTTAGCTGCGATGCCGCGGGTGGCGCATACGTTCCGCAGTTTGGAATGTATGCGCCATGTGAGCAACATCTGCGTTTGAGACACAATGCATCTGATAATGGCGAGAAAATAGAGGCCCATAAACCGCGGGTCGCAGGCGGCCAATCTCGCAGGCCCGGAGGGCCGGAAGATTTTAGCCCATGGCGTCGGCCGTGGGACTGAAAAGGCCATTCGAATCTTCTAAGCCCCGGAGGGGCGAAAGAATGCCGCCTGGCTTCGATGGATCCTTTCGCCCTTTCAGGCATGATCCTGGGCGTTATGGCCTACTTTCCCATGGCTTGCGCCAGAGGCCAGCTTCTTTGCCCCCTCCCGGGGCTCAGTGGTGCGTGTTTAGCATGTGCAGACCAAACGTCGTCGGCCATTGGAAAGACCGTGGCTCCAACCCCAAGCAATTCGTCATTGAGCGCCCCGCGCGAATTTGCTTGACAACCAAAGGCTACTGTGCTAGTCTACTTAATGGTCGGCTTGGCGGATCGCGCCAGCCGGTCACAGGGCTCGGCGGAAGGGCCAGCGATGTTTGTCGCTGTAATATTTGCAAAGGCTACATGGTGAAGGCAAAAAACGATGTTTTACAGGCCGAAAACATTTCAAGTAACTGATAAACAAGGTAATGGCCTGTTTTTTGCCCGTAAATGCGCGTGAGACAAAAAGAATTCTTTTTTTCAAAAACGAACCGGAGAAGTGATTGAAAACACAGGATTGGCATCCAAAAACGAACCGGAACGAACCTGAAAACGAAGCGGAGAAGTTGTTGAAAACATTAGAGTGCATAAAAAACGAACCGAAACGAACCGGAAAACGAAGCGGGCCATGTTGTTGGAAACAAAGGAAGGGCAAAAATACAACTCACCACGGCAAGCGAAAAGCGCAACCATATCTATCTAGCCTATCTGCCTCCGCAAGCGCCCCTTCCGGTCCCGGCAGGCTTTCACCCGGCGCGCTGTGGCGGGCGGCGGCTGGAGGCGATCTTCTTGCTGGCGCCGGCGCAGCCAACCCTCGCGGCTCGTCATCGCCTTCACCTCACCGGAAAACGCGTCCGGTTGACGGCGTCCAGGCGATTGCCAACTCTGCACGCCTCCGATAGAATGTCTCTGTTGTCACTCGCGCAGGAATCCGAAAGAAGCTCTGCTGCCATATTCAACCAAGGCTGGAGAAAACGTTATGACCCAGATTTCCCGCACTCGTAACCTCAGTGAAGTGGACCCGGAGATCGCGCAGGCGATCGACCGTGAAATCGAGCGGCAGGCCGGAACGCTGGAGCTGATCGCCTCAGAGAATTTTGTGAGCGAGGCCGTGCTCCAGGCAATGGGTTCCCCACTGACCAACAAATACGCCGAAGGACTGCCGGGCAAGCGCTATTACGGAGGCTGCGAGTTTGTGGACGTGGCCGAATCGCTGGCGATCGAGCGCGCCAAGAAGCTTTTCGATGCGGAGCACGTGAACGTCCAGCCGCACTCCGGCGCGCAGGCCAACCAGGCCGTTTACATGACGGTGCTCAACCCGGGCGACACGCTGCTGGGCATGAGCCTGGCGCACGGCGGCCACCTGACCCACGGCCACCCGCTCAACTTCTCCGGCAAGATGTACAAGATTGTTTCCTACGGCGTGAACAAGGAAACGGAGACCATCGACTACGGCGAACTGGAGCGTCTGGCTATGGAGCACAAGCCCAAGCTGATTGTTGCCGGCGCCAGCGCCTACCCTCGCACGATTGATTTTGCCCGCTTTGGCGAAATTGCCAGGAAGTCCGGCGCACTGCTGATGGTGGATATGGCGCACATCGCCGGCCTCATCGCGGCCGGGCTGCATCCAAGTCCCTTCCCGCACGCCGACTTTGTCACCACCACAACCCACAAGACCCTGCGCGGACCGCGGGGCGGAGCCACCTTCTGCAAGGAACAATTCGCCAAGGCGCTGGACAAGATCGTCTTCCCCGGAGTTCAGGGAGGGCCGCTGATGCACGTGATCGCCGCTAAGGCCGTCTGCTTCCATGAAGCGCTGCAGCCCGCGTTCCAGGAGTACCAGAAGCAGATCGTTGCAAACGCCGCCGCGCTGTGCAATACCATCGCCTCGAAAGGCTTCCGCATCGTCTCCGGCGGCACAGACAATCACCTGATGCTGGTGGATGTCTTCTCCAAAAACGTCACCGGCAAGCAGGCCGAAAAAGCCCTCGAGCGCGCCGGCATCACCGTCAACAAGAACGCCATTCCGTTTGATCCGAACCCGCCCATGGTCGCGAGCGGCATCCGCGTGGGAACACCCGCCGTCACCACACGCGGCATGAAAGAAGCCGAGATGCGCAAGATTGGAGGCTGGATCGCCGAGGTTCTCAGCGACCTGGAAAATGAAGATCTTCTGGCGCGCATCCGGAAGGAGGTGGGAGCTCTCACTCAGGAGTTTCCGCTCTATGAAAGCCGGCGCACCGCGGTTGCCAGCCAGGCGTCATCCTGAATTCTGGCGCAGGATGGCTTTCGCAGCGGAGTACCCGCTTCGGACAGCTCCTTCGATCGTTGCCGGCAGGCCGGTGGCCGTCCAGTCACCGGCGAGATACAGCCCGCGAACCGGCGTCACGGCAGAAGGGCGAAGCGCATCCACGCCGACGCAGGGAGAGAAAGTGGCGAAGCGCTCCTTGATCACCAGTGAATGCCTGAGCCCTGCGTCCCGCATTCCGGGCAGCAAGGTTCCGAGTTCTTTCAGCGCCATGTCGCGAAGCTCGTCTTTGGATCGTGCCACATGATCGTGCGCGCCGCTCAGGACGAGCGACACATAATGCTCGCCTGTTCCCAGAATCTTGCCCTTGTTAAAAAGCCACTGGATGGTTGTGCCACGCAGGCCCACAAACTCAAGATCGGTGACAGGACGGTCAAACCAGAGATAGAGCGAAATGATGGGAGCAGGCCGCAACTTGAGAAGCCGCGAAAAGGCCGGCTCCGATTCGACAGCGTCTGCCGGAAGCAGCACCGGGAGAACATGCCACGGTACGGCGCTCAAAACTGTCTGACCCGCGATCACCGTGCCATCGGCAAGCCGAACGCCCCGGCACGCGCCATCCGAGAGCAGCAGCGCTCTCACGTCGCGGCGCAGTTCAACCAGTCCGCCTCGATGGGTGATGGCCTTGGCCGCCGCATCGGTGTAACACTCACTCAGCCCCTTGCGAGGGATGCCCAGGCGCGAGTCCGCAGGCGAGTTGAACAGCGCCAGCCGCAGGACACGCTCGAAGATGAGAGCGGAGGCGATTCGCGGGTCTTCGTTCATTGCGGCGATGCAAAAGAGGTCCCAGAAGTTGCGGCGCAGGCCCTCGGACTGCCCCAGGCTGGAAAGCCATTCCTCGACAGTGAGTCGGCCGGTCTTACGCAAAGTGTCCGCCGCGTCGTCCGCAGAGCGCAGCGCCCGGCCCATTCGAATCATGTCGATCTTTTCACGGATCGAAAAGCTGTTCGAGAGAAAGATGCCAGCCAGCAGGTGCCAAGGCGCTGGCAGGAAGGGGCAGCGAAGTTCAGTGACCTTCTGATTTGGGTCCAGGAAATTGACTCGAAGCTGAGGTTCAAACGTGACAGTTTGAGAAGTCCCGATGGCGTGAAGAAACTGCAAAGTCGAGTGGTAACAGCCCATGAAGAGGTGCTGTCCGTTGTCCACAACAGAACCAGTGGCTGCGTCACGAAAAGAGCGAGCGCGTCCACCAAGGTAAGGCTTTTGCTCAAGCAGGCGAACGCGCCGCCCGGCTTCTGCCAGTGCGACGCCGGCAGCCAGCCCGGCAAGGCCTCCGCCAATGATCAGGACGTCTTCACCCATGGAAAAGGAGGAGATCCATCACAATTTCCGTTCCCGGTGCATTTCAGCGTGACGGTCTGGAAGCAAATCATCGCTGGCGGCCGGTGCCGACAGCGACTCCCGCGTTACGCCCCGCAGCTTCAGACATGATGGGGTGCCGAGCCTTGAAATATAGCCGCAAAAAGTCATGCCACTTCAGCTTGGGTCGATGATGAAACACGTCGTAACGGACCGCCTCAGTTCGGGAGAGGATCGTTGTTCCCGTCAGCCAAGTCAGGCGAAGCTGGCGGCGGAGCTCCGGAACGACGCGCTCGGGCAATGGCTTGCCCAGCAGGAACAATTCCCACGTTCGTTGCGCTTCGAGCGCCATAAGACTGCGCCATCGCTCTTGCATTCCGGCATCCTCCTGCATCCGGCTCGCAAGCACCCAGCGTTTGAGATCGTCCTCTGTGAGGTCAAAACGCGCCATGTCATCGATCGGCAGGTAGACCCGGTCACGTTCGAGATCGATCCGCACATCCTGCCAGAAGTTCGTCAGTTGGAGCGCGGTGCAGATGTTATCGGAGAGGGCAAGCACCTCGGGCTCGCGGTGCCCGAAAAGCTCCAGCATCAATCGTCCAACGGGGTTTGCAGAAAGCGAGCTGTAGTGAAGAAGCGACTCAAAGTCCTGGTGGCGATTGACCGTTACATCCATCTCAAACGCACGGAGGAGGTTGTCAAGATTGATCACGCTTAAATTGTGCCTGCGAATGGAGTCGCCCAAGGCGAGAAACGTCGGAAGATTGCTCTCGCCTTCAACACAGCCGTATAGCCTGCGGCGCCAATCCGCAAGGGCCTCCAGACGGCCCTCCACGCCAGGCTCATCGGCGAAATCGTCCGCCGAGCGTGCAAAGGCGTATATAGCAGCCAGCGCGTCTCTTTTGTCTTTAGGGACCAGGAGCGAGGCAACCGGGAAATTCTCATAGTGACGCCGCGCCAGCCGGCGGCACACCGCGTACGCTTCGTCCAACTTCGCTGTGCTCTTTTTGGTTGTCATCCAGATGTTGAGGTATCTGTCTTACGTTAGTAACCTTTGAAAATCACGCTCTGGTTCGCACGCTTGAGGTCGCTGAGGAACTCGTGAAGCCCCGTGATTTGCTGGAGCATCCAGAACTTTCCGGACGTGTGCTTCACCTCTAGAAATTGGCCGGAGAAGGCTTTAATCCGAACGATGTCCTGAGGCGCTACCGTCATCCGCCTGAACGGGCCAGTAAATCTGATTAGACCGTCGCTCGTCACCTCGATGGTGTGCGGCATCGTGACTGTCCGATAGCCTGAGTAAAGCACACCGGCAAGCCAAAGAGCAAAGAACCATAGGGGCGGTCCCGATGCCGGCCTCTTGAAAGCCATGAGCAAGAAAACGACACCCACAACGAGAAAGAGACAAGGCATGACCGCCGCATATAGCCAGTACGCGAATTTGGAATCAAATGTGTACTGCCTCATGGGGCCTTCCAATGGCGCCAACCTTTTAAGAACAGTGGATCAAAAGGTCCGCGCTACTTGCTGCGCAATGGACCCACTCTACTTTTTTTCGGGTCGCAACGGACGGCGCATAAAGGCCGGAATATCTAGATCATTTTCCGAAATCTCCACAGGCGTTTTTTCCGCGGGAGGTTCTGCCGGAGGAGCTTTTTCCCGCCGCAAGATGGCGCTCTTCACACTCTCTTGGGCGGTCCGCAAGACCGGTGAAAAGTTCGCCGCGGGTTTCACTCCCATTTTCTCCGACTTAATTCCTGTGGCGATCACAGTTACCTTAACCGCATCGTCCATGGATTCATCAAGGACCGCGCCGAAAATGATGTTCGCATTATCCGCAGCAGCCTTCTGGACAATGGTGGAGGCCTCGTGGACTTCGTGCAGAGTCAGCATGCTCGATCCCGTGATGTTCAACAGGATACCCTGCGCGCCATTAATCGAAGCATCCTCCAGCAATGGGCTCGCAATTGCCTTGTTCGTGGCATCGATGGCACGATTGTCTCCACGTCCGACAGCGGTGCCCATCACGGCATAGCCCATGCCTTCCATGATCGTCTTAATGTCGGCAAAGTCACGGTTGATGATCCCGGTAATGGTAATAATGTCTGAAATGCCCTGGACACCCTGCCGAAGAATATCATCGGCGATTCGAAATGCCTCGAAGAAGCTCGTTCCCCTGTCCACAAACTCCATCAGGCGCTCGTTTGGTATACAGATGACGGTGTCCACCGCCTGGCTCAGTTCTGCAAGGCCGAACTCCGCCTGCGTCATCCGCCGTCTGCCTTCAAAGGCAAAGGGCTTGGTGACCACACCTACGGTCAGCGCTCCCAGTTCTCGCGCCAAGCTTGCAACGATAGGAGCACCTCCCGTTCCCGTACCGCCTCCCAGTCCGGCCGTAATAAACACCATATCCGCCCCTTCCAGGGCTTCGACGATTTTGTCTGTGTCTTCAAGGGCAGCAGCCCTGCCCACGTCGGGGTTAGCTCCGGCTCCGAGACCTTTGGTCAGCTTCGCGCCTAGCTGGATCTTAAGCGGCGCCTTTGACAATTCAAGTGCCTGGAGGTCGGTGTTCGCCACCATGAACTCGACACCTTCAACATTGGCGGCAATCATTCGGTTGACTGCATTACCGCCTCCGCCGCCCACGCCGAGGACCTTGATCTTTGCCCCGCGCCGGATGTTATCAGAAAAGTCGACGCGTAATTCTTCAGCATGTCCATTGTCTGCCATATAGACTCCTACCGGTGACAATTTGTGATTCACGACCGATCATCAGTTTCCCGGGCCCCGCAACGCCCCCCACAACTTTCCCATCAATCCTTTGTTTTGACGATCCTGCAACAATCGCATCTTTTTCCCATAGGCCACAAGTCCCACGACCGTTGTGTAAGACGGGTCAGGAAGAATTTCCACGGAGCTCTCAATATTCATGGGATAGCCGACGCGAACCGGCACTCCCAGCACGTGCTCAGCCAGAGCTGCAAAGCCGCCCAGTTTTGCCCCGCCACCCGTAAGTACGACGCCGGCGCCAAGCTGCTTCTCCCGGTCCGTCTGCTCGATCTCGACTTTGATGAGCTCAAGCAATTCCATCGCACGCGGCTCGATGATTTCTCGAAGGCGTGCGTAATTCACGATGCGAGCGGGTCGCTCGCCGACTCCGGGGACTTCCAGCGCGGCGGATTCTCCCATGGCCCACTCCTGCTTGCCCCAAAGCCGCTTGATCTTCTCAGCCTCCGGGATAGGCGTGCGCAATCCGACGGCAATGTCATTCGTGAAGTGCTCGCCGCCGACCGGAATCGATGCCGTGTGCCGGACGCTTCCATGCTGGTAAACAATCAGGTCCGAAGAACCTGCGCCTAGGTCAATCAATGCGACCCCGAGTTCACGATCATCCATTGTGAGGCACGCTTCCACACACGCGAGCGCCTCAAAAACCGTTCCACTCTCCGGCACCTCAATCCCCGCCTTGTTAACAGCCGTGACAACGTTTTGCCATGCCAGGGCAGAGACCGTCACCAGATGGACATTCGCCTCCAAGCGTGTCCCCACCATCCCTTGCGGGTCACGGATGCCGTCCTGGGAATCCAGCAGAAACTCCTGGGGAAGTACGTGCAGCAACTCACGGTCCGGCGGAATGGTGACACTCTGGGCTGCACGGATCACCTGGCGAATATCCTCGCGAGCCACGCCGTGACCCCGGTTGGCTATGGTGATGCCCCCACGCGCATTGACGCCTCGAATATGCGCTCCTCCCACTCCAACGTAGGCCATATCCACCGGGATACCCGAAGCCGTTTCTGCGGCTTCTACCGCTTTTTTGATCGAGAGCACAGCAGCATCGAGATTGACAATAAGGCCCTTCCGCCATCCTTTGGATTCAGCGATCCCCAGGCCCGTGACTTCAAGCTTTCCAGCTTCGGTGGGGTAGCACACCATTGCGGAGGTCTTGCTGCTTCCCAGATCAAGTCCGATTAATGCCTGTTCTTTGTGTGCCAATGAACTTCTAGTTCTCCTTTGCCTTCCCAACGGTGCTGGACGTGCTGGTCTGGGTGATCCCGGAACTCACCCCCGCCGGGTTTACCACCACCTGGTTCCGATATCTCAAGTCAATAGAATCAACTTTTGCATTTGTCTTGCGCAACTGCGGAAGCACGGTGAGCAAGTTCTCAAAGCGGCCTAGAAAGTCGGCATGCCCGAAATAGACCAGAAGAGTCTGGCCACCTTGAACTAAAAGCGCCTTGAGGTTGCTCGCATCGCTCAAATCAACTTCAGAAACAATCCAACCTGAACCCGACATTTTCTTCTTCGTTTCCTGCATGAATTCCTGGTAAAGGCTCAATCGCGCCTTCCGACCGGCAGGATTTCCCTGAAAGTTCAACCCTTTGACGATGGGAAAATCGAAGTGACTCTTCTCAGGAGGTTCCAGTAAGACTCCATCCCGGTCAACCATCATGATCTGGTTGTTTACATCAACAAAGGCAACAGGAACACGCTCGGTCACATGGATCGTCAAATGCCTGGGGAAAGACCGGACAACCGTTGCGGATTGTACCCATGGAATAGATTCCACCTGCTTTTCGCTTTCCTTTAATGAAAACTTGAAGATGTTGTTTCCAGTACGAGAGTGGTCTTCTTGTACCCCCAAGGCGGCAAGAACATCTTCCCGCGAAACGTAGCGATTGCCTTCTAGCGTGACGTCGTTGGGAGAGGTCAGTTCAAAACGGGGGGAACTGAGCAGGTAAACCGCCAACGAATAGCCGCCAAATCCCACCGGAACAAGAATGAAAACGACAATACCGGCCCACCAGGCGACACGCCGAACACCTAGCGGAATCCGGCTTCGCCGAACCGCGACAGCTCGCGAACGCCGCATGTAGGGCGTTTCTGAAGATTCTGTCTCGCCAGGCATCGGGTCGTCATCCCTCCCAAACATGGCCGTCGTTCCTACCCGACAGATTTCCGTTGAAGCATTGGCCGAGCCCCGCCACCCATGGAAGAAAGTGCATATCCATTGGTCAGTCATATCCAAAGGAAACGGGTTTTTCTGAAAGGTTAGAAATGGCTGGCAATCACCTCATATTCTCATTAGTCTTGTGTTTTCTCCGCCCAAGGCTTCATCATCGTGGTCAGGCCTTTACCTGCACAGATGTTTCCACACGAT